>JAUXUM010000122.1 GCA_030680995.1 Devosia sp. | reverse complement strand
CGAGAGCCCGCCCGTGATCGACCATGCACCTGGATCGAAACGGGCATAGGCGCCGGCGCGGACGCTGGTCACCATGCCGGTATCGCTTGTCCCCGTTTGGCCGAAGCCGGTCCTGCCATACCCAACGGAGCCGCCGGCGCGCCATGGGCCGTCGGCAAAGTCGACGCCCAGAGCGGTGTCGGCGGTGGTGAAGGACAGGCCGAAATGATCGGCGGTAGCGGCCAGCGCGGAATGCCCGAAGGAGCCATCGAGCCAGGTGGTCCACACCGGTGCGACGAACGCCTCGGTGGAGGCGACGGCGGAGGCCGCGGCATCGAGGGCCGGCAGTGCAGGCTTGTAAGGAGTGAAGGCGAGAGGGACCGGATCGTGGGCTTGACCGATAATTTGAGCGCCGCCCCGAGCCTGGCCGAGCTGCGCAGCCAGGAAATCGAAATCTCCATCGAGGATGGCCGTCGGAACGGCGGCATGGATGTCGCCGAGGAGGTAGGCGGCGGCCGCGGCATCGAGCGTCTGCTGGGATTGGTAAAGTTCCTCGGTGACAATCTCGGTGTGCGTATTGGTGACAAGCGCCCCGTTGGCCATCGTCACCCACACGTCATAGGCGAGATCCGTGCCGACGAGAACTGGACCTTCCGCATACGACACCGGCGCCCCAACCGTCTGCGTCGAGCTAGTGCGCGCGTCGATGAGAAGGGCCGTGGACGGCCCGGTCAGATAAGGGGCGAGGAGCTGTTGCAGGGAAGCACCAGCGGGGCCGGCAAAGGCGAGGCTGAGTTGTCCCGCCAGGGAACTGAAAGCGGCCGGGGCGGTGATGATGCTCGGTAGATATGTCCGTGTGGTAACGGTGTTTGTGGTCGTCGAGGTGCATCGCCACGGGGCAGCGCTGGTGTCACAGTATTCGAACCCGTTGTTTTGCTGGGCTTGGGAAGGCGTGACGACACTCCACGCCGGCCAGCCTGGAAGAAGTGCGAACAATATTCTGACGAGTCGACGCCACGGCAATACGCCGTGAGAAATGCAATGTGACACCGATGCCCCCGCTCGATGTCGCCGCCTTAAATATCGCAGCGATCAAAAAAGTACTTTAATATGACGTTAACCTATGCCGTTTTTCCGGCCAATGAAATAGTCTGCGCACAAAATGAGTCGAATGTCGCATTGGTCACGTTACGTAGGGAAAAATACTTACTTCAGACGGTGAATTGTCGATCTCAAGGCGGCGGGGATAGCCGGTCGTGCGTCACGGATGATCTCCGCGACCCGCTCGAACAGTTCGGCATAGGGCGTCGCCCCCCGCCAGACCAAAGACAGCATGCGGCCAGCGCCGGGGGCAGCGAGAGCATGTATCCCAATGCGCGCTCCCGTCGCTTCCTTGCGCAGGGCGATCTCAGGCAGGAGCGTGATGCCCTGGCCATTGGCGACGAACTCGACGATGGTCGACAGCGAAGTGGCGGCGAAGGCGCGCGAGACATCGCTGTGTTCGAATGAGCAGGCGGCGATGGCCTGGTCGCGGAAGCAATGGCCTTCGTCAAGCAGCAGCATGCGTTTGGTGTCGATGGAGCCAAGCTGGACCGGCTCCTGTGTTCGGTCGCCCGGCGCAGTGGCGAGCACAAAGGGATCGGCAAACAACGGCGCGACCGTCAGGCGCGGGCCACCTGGCCTGGGTTCGGAGGCGATGAGCGCCAAGTCGAGGGAGCCATCGCCGAGGGCGGCAATGAGCGCGTCGGTGCGGTCCTCGCTCACCGAGAAGCCGAGTTCAGGCAGCGCGGCCTGGAGCGCGGGGAAGATGTCCGGCAACAAATACGGAGCGACGGTCGGAATCAGGCCGAAGCGCAGCGGGCGGGCGGGCTTGCCGGCCTGCGCGGTGGCAAAGGCGAGCAGCGCATCGGCCTGTTCGACGATGGGCCGGGCGCGATCGACGATGTCCTGCCCGAAGGGCGTCAACCTCACGGACCTGCCGGGACGATCGAACAGTATGCCGCCGCAGGTTTCCTCCAGGAGCCTGATCTGCTGGGAAAGCGCCGGCTGGCTGACGTGAACGCGCTCGGCAGCGCGGCCGAAGTGGCCGGTTTGGGCGAGCGCGATGGCGTACCGTAACTGCCTGAGCGAGATGTGCATGATAAGTGGAACTTATCACAACTATCACTTCAATCAACTTGCCTAATGATCGCGCACGAGCGACAAGGGTCTGAACGAGCGTCCTGACAAGAGAGAATTCCATGACTGACCGTCCCCGCATGACGACCAGCGCCGGCGCGCCGGTTCCCGACAACCAGAACGTGCAGACTGCCGGGCCGCGCGGCCCGGTGCTGCTGCAGGACTATCAGCTCATCGAGAAGCTGGCGCACCAGAACCGCGAGCGCATCCCGGAACGCGTGGTCCACGCCAAGGGCTGGGGCGCGTTCGGCACGCTCACCGTGACCCGCGATCTCTCGGCCTATACGCGCGCCAAGGTGTTTTCCGAAGCCGGCAAGAAGACCGACCTGCTGCTGCGGTTCTCGACGGTCGCCGGCGAGATGGGGGCCGCCGATGCCGAGCGCGATGTGCGCGGCTTCGCCCTCAAATTCTACACCGAAGAGGGTAACTGGGATCTCGTCGGCAACAACACGCCGGTCTTCTTCGTGCGCGATCCGCTGAAGTTCCCCGATTTCATCCACACGCAGAAGCGCCATCCGCGCACCAATCTGCGGTCGCCCACGGCGATGTGGGATTTCTGGTCGCAAAGCCCGGAATCGCTGCACCAGGTGACGATTCTGTTCTCGGATCGCGGGCTGCCGGTGGCGCCGATGTATATGAACGGCTACGGCTCGCACACCTACTCGTTCTGGAACGCCAGCGGCGAGCGCTTCTGGGTGAAGTTCCACTTCAAGACCGAGCAGGGCCACCGCTTCTACACCAATGCCGAGGCGGAGAAGCTGATTGGCCAGACGCGCGAGAGCTATCAGGAAGAGCTGTTCGGCGGCATCGAGCGCGGCGAGTATCCGCGCTGGACGGTGCAGGTGCAGATCATGCCGGAGGCCGATGCGGAGAAGACCTCGTACAACCCGTTCGATCTCACCAAGGTGTGGCCGCACGCCGAGTACCCGCCGATCGACGTCGGTATCCTCGAGCTCAACCGCAACGCCGGCAACTACTTCACCGAGATCGAGCAGGCGGCCTTCTCGCCCTCGAATTCGGTTCCGGGCATCGGCTACTCGCCCGACAAGATGCTGCAGGCCCGCGTGTTCTCCTATGCCGACGCCCACCGCCACCGGCTCGGGACGCACTACGAGGCGCTGCCGGTCAACGCCCCGAAGGTGCCGGTGCACAACTACCATAAGGACGGAGCGATGCGCTTCTTCCCCAACAACCCAAATCCGGATGCCTATTACGAACCCAATTCCTTTGGCGGGCCGGTGGAGGATCCGAGCGTCAAGGAACCCCCGCTGAAGATCTCCGGGGACGCCGACCGCTACAGCCACCGCATCGGCAACGACGACTATTCGCAGCCGCGGGCGCTGTTCAACCTGTTCGATGCGGGGCAGAAGGCGAGGCTTTTTGCCAACTACGCGGCTGCGATGGCCGGCGTGCCCGATTTCATCATCGACCGGCAGCTGGCGCATTTCGACCTCATCGCCAAGGAATATGGCGACGGCGTACGCGCGGCGCGCGCGGCGCTTGCCGCCAAGTCGGCGGACACCATCTCCCAGGGCGAGACCGTAGTCGCGAAATAGATCGGGTGCCCCCATCCTCGCCGAGGATGGGGTCGCGCTCTCCGGGAATCGATAAAATTTGAATCAATTGTCCGAGGTTGACTTCAGAAGGCGCTCTTACCTCGCTGCCAGTGTCGGTCCGCTGTAGCGGCAGAACGCCGGAGGGAAGTGACATGCAGGAAATGGAAGAGGGCATCCGCGCTTTTTCCACGTTCAGGGTGCTGAACGGGGATGCCAATATCCTCGAGCGCGACCAGCTGTTCCGCAACATGGCGCAGCTTTTCTCCTATGTCTCCGATCGCTGCGACGATGAGCAGGTCGCCCAGTACGACGAGGTGCTGTGCCAGCTCGCGGAGCTGGTGGAGGTCGAGGCGCGGACCCATGTGGCCAAGCTCCTCGCGCCGCTGGACCGGGCACCGGGCAACGTGGTCGTAAAGCTCGCCAACGACGCGATCGAAGTGGCGGCGCCGCTGCTCGAATTCTCCAACGTGCTCTCGGACGACGATCTCATCGATATCGTCGCCAACAGAAGCGAAGAGCACCGGCTCGCCATTGCCGCCCGCCCGAACGAGCCCGAGCTCGTCGGTGAAGCCATCGCCGAGCACGGCGGCTTGCCGTCGGTGGTGCGGCTGGTGCGCAACGCCAACGCCGAACTGGGCCAAGCCACCCTGGAGCGCCTGGTCGCGCGCGCCAGCAAGGACACCGAACTCGCGGACGACCTCCGCGGACGCACCGATATCGACTGGAAGACGCTGCGCGGGGAAATCCATTCGGCAGGCGACAAGGTGCTCGAAACCATTGCCCAGATCGAGCCAAGGGTGGATCCTGTCACCATCGGCAAGGTCAGCGCCGTCGTCTACAACCGCATGCGCAACCGGGCCGGGTTCTCCAGTCAGGAATGGAAAGTCGCGTACAACCAGGTGAAGGCGCTCTCCGACCGCAAGCAACTGGACGAACGGGCGCTGATGCGCTTTGCCCGTTTCGGTTATGGCCACCACACGGCGGCGGCGCTGACCGTGCTGCTCCGGGTCGGACCGGAAGTCTTCGTCAAGTGGCTCGCCATGCAGGACTATGTTGCGATCACCGTGGCGCTGCGGGCGCTGGGGGTCGTTCCAGATCTGTTCGAGGCGATGATTGCCTCCATGCCCTGGCGCGACCTTCCCACCGAGGCCGACCGGACCAACATAAGGCGCCGTTTCGAGGCGCTAAGCCGGGAGGAGGCTTCCGAGATCTTCGAAACCTGGCGCTCCCATTCGTTTCGCAAGCGCCTGCCCAACGAAGAGCGGGTGATCGGCGTCGCCTGAGACGGCACGCCGCAAGTGAAGCATGAAACCCTGGCGCGAGCCAAGGTTTGCGTTCCTGTCCGCCATTCTTGACTGGACGGATCGCTCCATTAGATATAAAGATATCTTTATATCTTTTGGGACTTCGTTTTGGCTGATTCAGGGACATTGGTGGGTGTATTGCGCGCGGCGGGGGAAGGGACCCGGCTGCGGCTACTGGCGCTTTTGTCGAACGGCGAGCATTCGGTCAAGGATTTGACCGAGATCCTCGGGCAAAGCCAGCCGCGCGTCTCGCGCCATCTGAAGCTGCTCGCCGATGCCGGCCTCGTCAGCCGAAATGCCGAAGGCGCCTGGGCTTACTACGGACTTGCCGAGGGCGGGGCAAGCGGGGATCTGGCCCGCTGGCTGATCTCGCGCATCGATCCCGGCGACCCTGATCGGGCGCGGGACCAGTCCCGGCTCGATGCCGTGCGATCTGCGCAACAGGCGCGGGCAGCCGCCTATTTCGCCAAGGTCGCCCACAGTTGGGACCAATTGCGCCAGCTGCATGTCCCCGAGGAAGCAGTGGAGGCGGCCATTCTCGATGCGGTCGAGGGCAAAACGGTGGGTCTCCTGCTCGATCTGGGCACCGGCACTGGGCGGATGCTCGAGCTCCTTGCCGCCCACTACAAGCGCGGGATTGGCGTCGACGCGAGCCGGGAGATGATCGCGGTCGCCCGCGCCAAACTGGCATCCGCCTCGATTGGCCACGCCCAGGTGCGGCTGGGTGATATTGCGGATCTCGATGCATCGGTGGGGCAGGCGGACCTGATCGTCATCCACCAGGTGCTGCACTATTTCGACGATCCTGGGCGGATGCTGGCGCAGGCGCGACGCGCCCTCAAGGCTGGCGGGGAAATGATCATTGTCGACTTCGCGCCGCATGAGCTCGAGTTCCTGCGCAGCCACCACGCGCATCGCCGTCTCGGGCTGAGCGACCAGCAGATGACCGGCTGGGCGCGCGCGGTCGGGCTCCGCGTCGCCGACCTCAGGAGTTTCCCGACGGCCAACGGGGCAGGACTGACCGTATGCCTGTGGCGGCTCGCCGACGACCCCGACGGAACCTCAGAGAAATGAACGCAATCCACGACCACCGCGCCAGCCGCCAGGCGAAAACGGAGCGGCCGCCGTTCCAGGTGTCGTTCGAATTCTTCCCCCCCAGGACCGATGTCATGGAGGAGCGGTTCTGGGATTCGATCCGCAAGCTCGCGCCGCTGCACCCGCGCTTCGTCTCGGTCACTTACGGCGCCGGCGGTTCGACGCGCGAGCGGACGCTGCGTATGGTCAGCCGAATCAAATCCGAAACCGGTGTGGACGCTGCGGCCCACTTGACCTGCGTCGACGCCTCCCGCGATGACGTCGATGCCGTCGTGCGCGGCTACCGCGACGCGGGGATCACCCGGATCGTGGCCCTGCGCGGCGACCCGCCGGAAGGGGTAGGGAAGCCGTTCACGCCGCATCCGGATGGCTATCGCAACGGCGCGGAACTGGTTGCCGGCATCCGCCAGCTCGGCGAGTTCGACATCTCGGTTGCCGCCTATCCGGAAAAGCACCCGCAAAGCCCTGACTGGGACGCCGACATCGACAATCTCAAACGCAAGCTCGATGCGGGCGCGGCGCGCGCCATTACCCAGATGTTCTTCGACAATGACGACTATTTCCGCTTCGTCGAGCGGGCCCGGAAGGCGGGCATAGCGGCGCCGATCGTGCCGGGCATCCAGCCGATCCACAGTTTCAAGCAGATCTCGGGATTTGCGGCCCGCTGCGGCGCCTCGATCCCGGCATGGCTGGCGGAACGGTTCGAGGGACTCGAGGATGAGCCCGAAACGCACGCGCTGGTCGCTTCCGCGGTTGCTGCCGAGCAGGTGCTCGAACTCGTCGACGCAGGTGTCACCGAGTTCCATTTCTATACACTCAACCGCTCCAACCTGGTGCTGGCGCTGGCGCGGCTGCTCGGAGTGCGGCCGGATTAGGGCGGAGACGTTCAGCCAGCATTCAGGTTGACGGATCTATTTTGAATAATGGGGTCATCCACAAAATGGCCACGTTATTTGCCTCTGTTCCGGCGCGGATGCAGGGCGCCGCGACAAGGACAGCAGCCTATGAAATTGAATTCCAAAGTGACGGGCGGTTTGGCCTGGGCCGGTCTGGTGCTGGTGCTGGCGGTGCCGTCGGCCGAGATGCTGACCAAGCCATCCGCCAACTCGGCAACGATCACCTCCGACATGGACGCCATGGAGACCGCTTCGGCCGCGCCGGCCGTGAAGCCCGTGGTCCCGGCCGCAAGGCCGGTGGTGCCGGTCGCCAGGCAGGATGCTTCGGGGGGTGACGCGGTCGAGGAGTATATCTCCTCAGGCAAGAAGCTGCCGTCCTACATCTCGGATGCCCCGTCCGCGGTTTCTGTCCCGGCGACCGTCAAGCCGGCGGTTGTTCCGGCCGCGCCCACCACGACTGCAGTCCAACCCGATGGCACCTTCGCGGGTGACGCAGCCCTGGCAGTGGCATCGGCGAACCCCACCGTTGCGGCGGTCGCGCCAGTGCCGTATCCGGCCTCCATGCGGCCCGGACCGTCTCCGGCGGCGACTGCGGCGCTTGCGGCGGGCGATGCGCCGCTCATCGTCGACGAAAATGCTCTGGCGCGGCGCGAGGTCGCCTTGCGGCCGGTCGAACCCATTGCGTCCGCAGGTTCGCCAGATATCGTGACCCAAGATCAGCTCGAGGAGTGGGATTCCGGCTCCCTGGCTGACTATCTGGAACGCAAAGGCCTGCTCAGCGGAGCCACGGAGCGCCTCGACAGCCAGTTCGACGAGGACGGTTTCTTCCTCGGCGACGGCCCCAACGACAGCACGGTCAAGCGCCGCCGCGTCTATAATGACGCGGATTTCTTCCTGTTCTAGCCCGATCTTGTCCGATTGAGGCGTCCGCCCTTTGGCGGCCGCCATTCGAGGTGCGTCATAGAATTCTGCGGCTTCTTCTCGGCTTTCCATTTTCCGGTCCGCCGCTATGGTGCGCCCCAACCGGAGAGCATCATGTCAACGGTCTGGCAGCGCCTGGGCACCATTGTGGGGTCGTTCTCGCAGCGCACCGGCGTAGCCGGATCGCTGGCGAATCTGCTTGACCCGGATACCTGGATGCCCGGGGGCAAGGACGCCGCCTTCACGCTGGCGCTCATCGCGCTTTCCGCGAAAATGGCGGTTTCGGACGGCGTGGTGACCGCCTCCGAGTTGCGTGCGTTCCAGCGGACGGTCGAGATCGCACCCGGAATCGAGGAGCAGGTGGACCGGCTGTTCAAGCTGGCGCAGCAGGATGTGGCGGGCTACGAGGCCTATGCCCGCAAGATCGGACGCTTCTTTCACGATAGTCCCGACACCCTCGAGCATGTGCTGGACGGCTTGTTCTTCATCGCGTCGGCCGATGGAATAGTCCATGAAGCGGAACTCGATTATCTCAAGTCCGTCAGCGATATATTCGGGTTCGATGATGCGCGGTTCGAGCAGCTGGCGGCACAGCACGTGCTGCTCGACGACGGCGCCGATCCTTATACCATCCTCGGCCTTGCACGGAGTGCCGGCAAGAACGAAGTGAAGCGCGTCTATCGCTTGCTCGTGGCCGAGCATCACCCCGACCGGTTGATCGCCAAAGGGGTACCCGAGGAACTGATCAGTATCGCCACCGCCCGCATGGCGGCGATCAATCGGGCTTATGCCAAGATCATGAAGCCTCATCAAATCCGCGCCGGCGCTTGACGCGGGCGGGGTGCAATCACTACATCCAGTTGCCAGTTGACCGGGTGGCCGCTCCGCACGAGGCGACTTTTGCGGGGAGGAAAGTCCGGGCTCCATCGAAATACGGTGCCGGCTAACGGCCGGCGGGGGCGACCCCAGGGAAAGTGCCACAGAAAGCAAACTACCCTGCTTCGGCAGGGAAAAGGTGAAAGGGTGCGGTAAGAGCGCACCGCGGACCCGGCAACGGGGACGGCACGGCAAACCCCACCGGGAGCAAGACCAAATAGGGATGACGCGGGGCAACCCGGCCGGTTTCGAGGCAGTCATCCGGGTTGGTTGCATGAGGCCCCTGGTGACAGGGTTCCCAGATGAATGGTCACCACGCGGGAGCGATCCCGCCCTACAGAACCCGGCTTACAGGTCAACTGGCGTCTTTCCTTCCCTCGAACGGGCTCGGCCCGGGGCGAAGCCCATGCTCAACAGATTCTTAAACTCCGGCGGTCAAAGTGCGCCGAATGCTCCGGGAATGGGGCGATTTACGTTCCGGCGGCCGGCCGGATTGGAGTAGCGGACGGATCATGGGCAAGCCGGAAGGGAGCGGGCAGGGTTTGCCGCACGTGCCGGTACTGCTCACCGAAGTGCTCGATGCGCTGGCGCCATTGCCCGGCGCGCGCATCGTGGACGGCACATTCGGAGCCGGCGGCTATTCGCGGGCGCTGCTGCAAGCCGGAGCCACGGTGGTCGCCATCGATCGCGATCCGGGCGTCGCGCCATATGCGGAGCGTCTGAGGGCTGATTTCCCCGAGCGCTTCAGTTTCGCGCCCGGCGCCTTCTCGGCGCTGGATGAACTGGTCGGGGCGGAGCCGGTCGACGGCGTGGTCCTCGATATCGGCGTCTCCTCGATGCAGCTCGACGAGGCCGGGCGCGGTTTCTCCTTCATGCGCGAGGGTCCGTTGGATATGCGGATGGCGGGCGAGGGCGAAAGCGCCGCCGACCTGGTCAATACGCTCGACGAGACCGAACTCGCCAATCTGCTCTTCGCCTATGGCGAGGAGCGCAAATCGCGGCGCATCGCGCACGGCATCGTCGCGGCGCGGGCCACGCGGCCCATCACCACAACCACTCAGCTGGCGCGGCTGATCGAGAAGGCCATCGGCCGCAAGCCGGGCGACCAGCATCCGGCCACGCGCAGCTTCCAGGCACTGCGCATCGCGGTAAATGCCGAGTTCGACGAACTGGTCGAGGGGCTGTTTGCCAGCGAGCGGCTGTTGGACGAGGGCGGGCGGCTGGCAGTTGTCACCTTCCACTCGCTTGAGGACCGCATCGTCAAACGCTTCTTCGATCCGGAGAAGGGGGGCCCGACGCAGTCCCGTCACCTGCCGCAGACCGTCGTGGAGGAGCGGCGCTGGGTCGACGTCGGCAAGCCGGTGAAGCCGGGCACTGCGGAACTGGCGCACAATCCGCGGGCGCGGTCGGCAATACTGCGCTCCGCCCGGCGTTCGTCGGCGCCGCCGCGGCCGGCTCGCTATGACGGGCTCGGGGTGCCGCGGATCAGGGGCGCCGCATGATCCGGACCCTCAACGTCATCATGGTCGGCACCAGCCTCATTGGCCTCATAGGCGTTTATGGGCTCAAATATTCGGTCGAAGAGACGGCTAGCGAGAAGGTGCGCATCGAGCGCCAGATCGAGCGGCAGGAAGCCGACTTGTCGATGCTTAAAGCCGACTGGGCCTATCTCAATCAGCCCGCTCACGTTGCTCCAATCGTCGCCCGCCACCAAGACGCGCTGGGTCTCGCACCCACCACGCAACGGCAATTCGGGAACTTGGACGGCCTGCCGATGCGGCCGATCAAGGAACCTGACGCCCTGGCGCTCGATGCGCTTCTTGAATCGCTCGATGCGGGGATCGACCCGATCGAGCAGTTGATCGAGATGAACTGACGATGGCGATCATCTCGGAAGGTGCGACCCCTATTGCCCTGGATGGTGGGCGGAAAGCACGGGCCAACCTCACCAAGGCGCGGATCCGCTGGGTGATCGTGGCCCTTGCGCTCGTCTTCGGTGTCGTCGCCGGCCGCTTGATCCAGCTGGGCGCGGTTGTCACAGACTCGACCATCGAGGGCCAGGCGCGTGACCTGATCACCGCGTCGCGGCCGGCCATCCTCGATCGCAACGGCCTCGAAATGGCCGTCGATATCCGTGTTCCGTCTCTCTTTGCCGAACCGCGCCGCATCATCGACGTGGACGAGGCGGTGGAAGCCTTGCGCGGCGTCATGCCCGACCTGAACGAGACCTGGCTGCGTAACCGGCTGACCGGCGAGAAGGGTTTCGTCTGGGTCAAGCGCGAAATCTCGCCGGCCCAGCGGGAGCGCATTTTCAACCTGGGCATACCCGGCCTTGATTTCGTCACCGAGAGCAAGCGCTTCTATCCGAGCGGTACCGAGTCCTCTCACATCCTGGGAGCGGTCAATATCGACAACCAGGGCATCGCCGGCATCGAAAGACATATGGACGGCGAGGACGTGGCCCTGCTGCAGTCGATCGGTCTTGCCCGGGGCAACGCGCTCAGCCCGGTCAATCTGTCGATCGACCTGCGGGTCCAGCACGTCATGTACGAGCAACTGACCGACGCGCTCACCCGCTACAAAGCAGTCGCGGCGGCGGGAGTGATGCTCGACGTGCGGACGGGAGAAGTGATCGCCATGGTCTCGCTCCCCGATTTCGATCCGAACAATCCGGTCAGCGCGTTCGAGCCCGTCGAAGGCAGGAAGGACCAGCGCTTCAATCGCATCACGTCGGGCATCTTCGAGCTCGGCTCGACGTTCAAGACGGTAACCTTTGCCGGCGCGCTCGACAGCGGCAAGGTCAGAATCACCGACGAGTTCGATGCCCGCTTCGGCGTTCGTTTCGGACGCTTCACCATCGACGACTTCCACGGCAAGCATCGGGTGCTGAACGCTTCGGAAGTCTACAAGTACTCGTCGAACATCGGCACCATCAAGCTCATGCAGCAGATGGGAAAGGATGACTTCCGCGCCTTTCTCACCAAGCTCGGCTTCGACAAGCGCGTGCCGTTCGAGTTGCCGGAGATGCGCAATCCCAACGTGCCGGAGAAATTCTCCGAGATCGTCGCGGCGACGGCGGCGTTCGGGCACGGCCTCAGCATCAGCCCGTTGCACATGGCGATGGCGACCGCCGCCTTCGTCAATGACGGCTACATGGTGACGCCCACGCTTTACAAGCGCGGCGAGGCCGAGGCCAAGGCGCTCTATCGGCCGGTGATTTCCCCCCGCACCAGCGCCTATATGCGCTATCTGATGCGGCTCAATGCGCTTGAAGGGTCCGGCACAAGGATGAACAAGGCGGCCCTTGGCTATCGGGCAGGGGGCAAGACCGGTACCGCCGAGAAGGTGGTCAACGGCCGCTACTCCTCGGGTCTCAATCTCAATGTCTTCACCTCGGCCTTCCCGCTCGATGCCCCGCGCTACGCCATGGTGGTGATCGTCGACGAGCCGAAGCGGGAGAACGAGCAGTCGGGCGTAACGGCAGGCTGGAACGCAGGCGAGGTTACCGGCCGCATCATTCAGCGTGCGGCGCCGATGCTTGGCATCAGCCCTGATTTCAGCGAAATGCTGGATGCTAACCTTGTCCCAGTCGAACTTCGCTAGAGCCCGCCCAGAAGGGAACCCGGATTTGTCATTCGCACTGGCAGAACTGCTCGACGGCGCCGGGGCGGAGCGTCCGCCAACGCTGCAGGTGGAAGGCATCAACGCCGACAGCCGCGCGATCGAGCAGGGGGAAGCCTTCTTCGCGCTTCCCGGCACACGGGTTCACGGCAACAATTTCGCCGGGCAGGCGGTTGGGCGCGGCGCGATCGCAATGGTCACCGACCGGACGCCGGAAACCGATCCCGGCGTACCCGTGGTCGTGGTCGAGGATGTGCGCTCGGCCTACGCCCGCGCAGCGGCTCGACAGTTCGCGCCGCAGCCCGAGGTCGCCGTGGCGGTGACCGGCACCAACGGCAAGTCCTCGATCGTGTCCTTTGTCCGTCAGATCTGGACCGCCTGCGGGGTGCCGGCGGCCAGCCTGGGAACGGTCGGGGTCGAGACCGCCGCCGGCCTGGTCCCGCGCGAGCTGACGACCCCGGACGCGCTGTCGCTGCACGCGGACCTCGGCGCGCTCAAGGCGCAGGGGATCGACCACGTCGCCATGGAGGCCTCGAGCCAGGGTCTCGACCAGCGGCGCGTGGATGGATTGCGTTTCCGCTCGGTCGGCTTCACCAATCTGACGCAGGACCATCTCGAATATCACGGCGGCATCGAGGGTTACCGGGACGCCAAGCTGCGGCTATTCCGCGAACTGCTGATCGATGGGGGATCGGCGGTGGTCAACAGCGACGACCCCGAGCATCTGCCGTTCCTGTTCGCGGCGCTCGACCGCGGCGCAACCTTGCTGACGGTTGGCCGGGAAGGCGCCTTCTTCGAGATCGTCGAGATCGCGAACGAGGGCTTCGGACAGCGCGTTCATGGCCGGCTGGTGGGTGAGCCCGTCAGTTTCTACCTGCCGCTGACCGGCAGCTTCCAGGTGAGCAATGCGCTGGTCGCCCTCGGCCTCGCCACCAGCACGGGCGCGCCGGCGGAAAAGGCGGTGGCCGCCCTCGCGACGCTCAAGGGTGCCAAGGGCCGGCTCGAATTGGTCGGTCAGCGCGACGATGGCGCTATCTTCGTCGACTATGCACACAGTCCCGATGCGCTCAAGAATGCGCTGGAGTCGTTGCGTCCCTATGCCGGAGGCCGGCTGACGGTGGTGTTCGGCTGCGGCGGCGACCGCGACAGGGCCAAGCGGCCGGTGATGGGCGCGATCGCGCGCGAACTCGCGGACCGGGTGATCGTCACCGACGACAACCCGCGGACCGAGGACGCGGCAACGATCCGCTCAGAGATACTTGCGGCTGCCAACGGAGCCGAAGAGATCGGCGACCGGCGCCAGGCAATTGCGGCGGCCATCGCCTCGCTTGGTTCGAAAGATGTGGTATTGATCGCCGGCAAGGGCCACGAGGACTACCAGATCGTGGGCACCACCAAGCATCATTTCTCCGACCATGAAGTGGTGGCGGAGACGCTGAAAGGTCTCTGATTTGCTACCACTTTGGACCGTTGCCGAAATCGTCGCGGCAACCGGAGGACGTCCCGAAGAGCTCTCGGACGGGCCGATTTCCAGCATCTCGATCGATTCCCGCGAGATTGCGCCCGAGGCCTTGTTCGTCGCCATCAGGGGCGAGACCTTCGACGGTCACGACTTCGTCGGCGCGGCGCTGGCCAGCGGGGCGTCGGCGGCGCTGGTGTCGGAGTCTTTTCACGCCAAGGACGGCGGGCGCAACCTGATCGTGGTGCCCGACGCACTGCAGGGTCTGATCGCCCTCGGCAAGGCGGCGCGGGCGCGCAGCCGGGCCGAGATCATCGCGGTGACCGGCAGCGCGGGAAAGACCACCACCAAGGAGGCCATCCGGACGGCGCTTTCGGCGGCCGGCGAGACCCATGCCTCGGTCAAGAGCTTCAACAATCACTGGGGTCTGCCGCTCATGCTCGCGCGGATGCCGCGGCAGGCTCGGTTCGGGGTATTCGAAATCGGGATGAACCATCCCGGGGAGATCACGCCCCTTGTCAAAATGGTGCGGCCTCACGTTGCGGTGATCACCACGGTGGCGGCGGCACATCTGCAGTTCTTCAATTCGGTTGCCGACATCGCCGCGGCCAAGGCCGAGATCTTCCTGGGCCTGGAGCCCGGTGGCACCGCCGTCCTGAACGCCGATCACGATTATCTGCACATCCTTTTCAACCATGCGCGCAAGGCGCGGGTCGGACGGATCGTGACCTACGGGTTCGACGAGAGTGCGGACTGGCGGATCGAGCAAGTGGAGACCACGGACTCGGTGACGACGGCGCGGGTTGCCCACGAAGGGGAGCGTTTCGTTCTGACGCTACAGGTGCAGGGCAGGCATATGGTCGCCAACGCGGTGGCAGCCCTTGCCGTTGCACATATCTCGGGAGAGGGAAGCAAGGTCGCCATCGAGGCGCTGGCGAAGTTCGGAGCATCCGAAGGGCGTGGCGAAACGACTCGTCTCGGCCCCGCGGACAGGCCGCTGATCCTGGTGGACGAGAGCTATAACGCGAACCTCGCTTCGATGGCGGCGGCAATGGAGGTCTTTGCCGGATGCAAGCCTGCTGGCGGTGCGAAAATACTGGTTTTGGGCGACATGCTGGAGCTCGGTCCGCGGGGGCCGGCGCTGCATGCGTCGCTCAAAGACAAGGCGCTGGCCACGGGCGCCACGAGGATTTACCTGGTCGGACCGTCGATGGCTTCACTTGCCGAGGGACTGGGTGAGGAGGCAGTGGTGAGTCATGCGCAGACCATCGAGGAGATCAGCGAAACAATCTTGTCGAGCCTTGCGTATGGCGACGCAGTTATGGTCAAAGGGTCCAAAGGCGTGCGGTTGGCGGGCCTCGTGCAGGCGATCCGCGACCGGTTCAACTGAGCTGCCCCAGCGCCGAGACAAGGACGCGTAAAGCATGCTGTATCTCCTCGGGCAGTTGGGCGAGAGCCTCGCCGTCTTCAATGTGTTCCGTTACATCACCTTCCGCACGGCGGGCGCGGTGGTTACCGCGCTCTTTTTCGTGTTCCTGTTCGGGCCCGGGATCATCGCGCTCCTGCGCGTCAAGCAGGGCCGGGGACAGCCGATTCGCGAAGACGGGCCACAAGGACATCTGCTGACGAAAAAGGGCACGCCCACCATGGGAGGGTTGATGATTCTCGCGGGTGCGGTGATCTCGATCCTGCTCTGGTCCAATCTTGCCAACGGCTATGTCTGGGTGGTTCTGGGCGTGACCATCGCCTTCGGCGCCATCGGTCTCTACGACGACTATCTCAAGGTCAAGCGCATGTCGCATACGGGCTTTGGCGGTCGGCAGCGGCTTGCCCTGGAAGCGCTGATCGCGGTGATCGCGTGCTATTTCATTTCCGTGCTCGGCGAGCCGGGTACGTCGACCTCGCTGCTGTTCCCTTTCGTCAAGGGCCTGGCGCTAAATCTGGGATGGTTCTTCGTGCTGTTCGGCGGGTTTGTCATTGTCGCCGCCGGCAATTCCGTCAATTTGACCGACGGGTTGGATGGGCTGGCGATCGTTCCCGTGATGGTGGCGGCGGCCTGTTTCGGTCTCATTGCCTATCTGGTGGGAAGCTCGACCTTCTCGGACTACCTGCTGATCAACTACGTGCCGGGGACGGCAGAGCTATCGGTGGTCTGCGGGGCGCTGATCGGGGCCGGGCTCGGGTTCCTGTGGTTCAATGCCCCGCCGGCGCAGATATTCATGGGCGACACCGGATC
>JAUXUM010000119.1 GCA_030680995.1 Devosia sp. | reverse complement strand
AATCCTGACCGCGCCGAAGAACGCGCTGGTCCGGCAGTATCAGCGGCTGTTCTCGATGGAAGAGGTCGAGCTGACCTTCCATGAAGACGCACTGAAGGCCATCGCCAAGCACGCCATCGAGCGCAAGACCGGCGCCCGCGGCCTCCGCTCGATCATGGAATCGATCCTGCTGGACACGATGTACGACCTGCCCTCGCTCGACGGGGTGGAGGAAGTGGTGATCAGCGAGGAAGTGGTCAACGGCAGGGACGCGCGCCCGCTCTACATCTATGCCGAGCGCAAAAAGGACGAGTTGTCGACCAGCGCGTGACTTTCAATCTGTGAGTCGTCTTCCCGCCCGGCAGTACCGGGGAAATGTTCTTTCCCTTATCGCAATGCCGTGATGAGGGGGCGGGCGGAGCGTGGGAAATGGCGGCATCGGGACCGAAGATCGGTGTGGCGCTGGGGAGCGGTGGTGCGCGCGGGCTCGCCCATATCCCCTATATCGAAGCGCTCGATGAGATGGGCCTTTCGCCCTCGATCATCTCCGGCACCTCTGTCGGGGCACTGATAGGTGCGGGATGGGCGAACGGCATGACCGGCCGCGACCTGCGCGAGCACTCGGTGCGGTTACTCGGGACGATGCAGGAAATCGCGGGCAGGTTGTGGACGACCAGCCGGCCCACCCTCAAGAACATGAGGGAAAGCGGCATCTCCATGCAGGTCGATGCGCAGAACATCACCGACGCCTTCCTGCCGGACGCCTTCCCCGATGACTTCACCGCTCTTTGCGTGCCGTTCCACGTCGTCGCAACCGACTATCATGGGTGGGACCAGGTGGTTTTCCAATCGGGACCGCTTCGGCAGGCTATTGCCGCGTCGCTCGCCATTCCGGCCCTGTTCCGTCCGGTGCGCATCGAGGACCGGCTCTTCATCGATGGCGGCGCCACCAATCCGCTGCCTGTCGACCGGGCACGGATCGGGAGCGACATCGTGATTGCGATAGACGTCAACGGAATGCCGGACGAGATGGCGGGCAAGGGGGAGCCCAACCCACTCGACGTCGGCTTCGTGGCGACGCAGATCATGACGCAGGCAATCGTGCGCAACACGCTGGCCCTGCATCCGCCGGACATCTATGTCCATGCGGCGGTCAAGGGATTCCGCGTGCTCGAGTTCTGGCGCGTGCGCGAGATCATTGCCCAGGCTGAGCGCGACAAGGATGCATTCAAGCGGGCAGTGGAGAAGCGCTTGAAGTCCTTTTCGGCCGCGGGAGAGGGGCGTCCGCAGCGGGTGGACCAAGGATAGGGAAAGGACGCGGGGCGGAACGGGGTCTTGAGATCGGCCCGGAAATTGCCACGTCCGCTTGATATTGAATGAGAAAGCCGGGGCGCGGCATGGGTCTATGCACAGAGGCTTGCAATTCTGCCGCAGTCTGGCTTGTCCTTTGCCGATGCGAACCTATTTAATGAGCAGAATCAGACGGACCGCCCACTCCGGGGGTCAGCCCGATTGCTACAAGGGTGCGCACCCAACTCCTCCATGCCTTCCCGCGCACTCTGGAAAGGACAAAATATGTCGGACGTCATTTCAGACGCCGCCGAATTCGATCGGGACCGGGTATACCCGGTACTTCCCTTGCGTGATATCGTCGTCTTCCCTGGCATGATCGTGCCGTTGTTCGTCGGCCGCGAGAAATCCGTCAAGGCCCTCGAAGAGGTGATGCGCGACGACAAGCACATTCTTGTCGTTACCCAGAAGAATGCTCAGGACGACGACCCGTCTCCCGATCAGATTTATGCCACCGGCACCATCGCGTCGGTACTGCAGCTGCTCAAACTCCCGGATGGGACCGTGAAGGTGCTGGTGGAAGGCCTGCACCGCGCGACCATCGACCGCTATCTCCAGACCGTCGATTATTTCGAGGCCGAAGCTTCGGTACTGGCGGAGCCGGAAAACGATGCGGTGGAGATCGAGGCCCTGGCGCGCTCGGCCCAGACCGAGTTCGAGAGCTATGTGAAGCTCAACAAGAAAATCTCCGCCGAGGTCGTGGCCGCGGTCAGCCAGATCGAGAACCGCTCCAAGCTGGCCGATACCATCGCCAGCCATCTGGTCATCAAGATCTCCGAGAAGGAAGACCTGCTGTCGACCGTCTCGGTTGCCGAGCGGCTGCAGAAGATCCTGGGCCTGATGGAGGGCGAGATCGGCGTGCTGCAGGTGGAAAAGCGCATTCGCTCGCGCGTCAAGCGCCAGATGGAGAAGACCCAGCGCGAGTACTACCTCAACGAGCAGATGAAGGCGATCCAGCGCGAGTTGGGCGACGGCTAGGAGGGATCGAACGAACTCACCGAACTCGAGGAACGCATCGCCAAGACCAGGCTCACCAAGGAAGCGCGGACCAAGGCCGAAGGCGAGCTCAAGAAGCTCAAGCAGATGAGCCCGATGTCGGCCGAGGCGACGGTGGTGCGCAACTATCTGGACTGGCTGCTCGCGCTGCCCTGGGGCAAGAAGAGCAAGGTCAAGCGCGACCTGAACTATGCCCAGGAAGTGCTCGACCATGACCATTACGGCCTCGACAAGGTCAAGGAGCGCATCGTCGAATACCTTGCGGTGCAGAGCCGCACCGGCAAGCTCAAGGGCCCGATCCTGTGCCTGGTCGGCCCTCCGGGTGTCGGCAAGACCTCGCTCGGCAAGTCAATCGCCAGGGCCACCGGCCGGGAGTTCATCCGCATGTCGCTGGGCGGGGTGCGGGACGAGGCCGAAATCCGCGGCCACCGGCGCACCTATATCGGCTCCATGCCGGGCAAGGTGATCCAGTCGCTGCGCAAGGCCGGCAAGTCCAACCCCCTGTTCCTGCTCGACGAGATCGACAAGATGGGCATGGATTTCCGCGGCGACCCATCTTCGGCGCTGCTGGAAGTGCTCGACCCCGAGCAGAACAACACGTTCAACGACCACTATCTCGAGGTCG
>JAUXUM010000114.1 GCA_030680995.1 Devosia sp. | reverse complement strand
CGATGACAACAAATCGGTCGACATCATCGACCAGCGCTGGCTGCCGCATGAATTCCGGGTCGTGACGCTCAGGACCATCGACGACGTCGCCGCGGCCATACGCGAGATGTGGGTGCGTGGCGCGCCACTGATCGGGGTGGCGGCTGCCTATGGCGTGGCCATCGCGATGAAAGACGACTGCTCCGACGCCGCGCTCGATGTGGTGTGGGAACAACTGCACGAAACGCGGCCGACGGCCATCAACCTGAAATGGGCCCTCGATGAGATGCGCGGCCTCCTGCGCCCGCTGCCCGTGGGTGACCGCTCTGCCGCCGCTTACAAACGCGCAGCCGAAATCGCCCAGGAAGACGTCGAACTCAACCGCAGTATCGGGCTCAATGGCCTGAAGATCATCCGCGAGATCGCCGCCCGCAAGAAGCCGGGCGAGCGTGTCAATATCCTGACCCACTGCAATGCCGGCTGGCTCGCAACCGTCGACTACGGCACCGCCACGGCCCCGATTTACCTCGCTGCCGAAGTGGGTATTCCGGTCCATGTCTATGTGGATGAGACCCGCCCCCGCAACCAGGGGGCGCAGTTGACCGCCTGGGAACTCCACGGCCACGGCGTGCCGCATACGCTGGTCGTCGACAATGCCGGCGGCCATCTGATGCAGCACGGCCAGGTCGACATGGTCATCGTCGGCACCGATCGCACCACCGCCAATGGCGACGTCTGCAACAAGATCGGCACCTATCTCAAGGCGCTGGCCGCCAGGGACAATGACGTCCCCTTCTATGTCGCCCTGCCCTCGCCGACCATCGACTGGACGGTCCGGGACGGGGTGAGGGAAATCCCGATCGAGGAGCGCAACGGCAACGAAGTCTCCTTCGTGCAGGGGCGCGGCCCGGACGGCAAGACCGTCTCGGTGCGCATCTCGCCCGAGGGCAGCCCCGCCGCCAACCCGGCCTTCGATGTGACCCCGGCGCGCCTGATCACCGGCCTGATCACCGAACGCGGCGTCGCCAAGGCCTCTCCCGAGGGCCTCAAGTCCTTGTTTCCCGAACGGACCTGATCGTGTCGATCCCCAACCGCCAGACCACCGAGGACGTCGCCGCCGGCATTCGCAAGCGTGTCTTTCTCCACACCATGCGCAACAATGGCGGCTATCTCAGCCAGGCCTGCTCGGCCGCCGACAGCCTGGCGCTGCTCTACAACGAAATCCTGAAGCTCGGCGAACCGACCCTGCCCAAGGTGCCGCTGCCCTTCGCCGGCGTGCCTTCGGCGCGCAACCCGGATGCCTTCGCCGGCGCCGGCTATCATGGCCCCTTCACCCCCGAATATGACCGTTTCATCATCTCACCGGCCCACTACGCGCTGGTGATCTATTCGGCCCTCATCCAGGTGGGCCGCATGGACGAAAGCGCCCTCGATCACTTCAACCGCGACGGCGGTTCAGTAGAAATGATCGGCGCTGAACACAGCCCCGGCATGGAAGTGACGACCGGCTCGCTGGCCCAGGGCCTTTCGATGGCGTCGGGTCTCGCCTGGGCGCGCAAGCGCAACGGCGAGCCAGGCAGGGTCTGGGTCTATATGTCGGACGGCGAGTTCCAGGAAGGCCAGACCTGGGAGACGCTGGCGGCGCTGAGCTACCACAGGATCGACAACATCCGCGTCATCGCCGACGTCAACGGCCAGCAATGCGATGGCGCCATGTCGAGCGTCCTCGATCTCGGCGACCTGCCGGGGCGCGTCTCGGCGTTCGGCGCCACCACCCGCTCGGTCGATGGGCACGACCTCGAGGCGCTGCGCGCCGCGGCCGACAGCGCCGAGCCCGGCAAGCCGCTGGTCATCCTCGCCTATACCTCGCCGTTCCAGGGCATGCCCTACCTGCAGAAGCGCTTCCCGCGCCTGCACTACGTGCGTTTCAAGTCCAGGGACGAGCGCGAAGAAATGAAACTTGCCCTTGCCGCCGGACTCGGCGTCGATCCGGCTGCGATCTGAGGGGCATCAAGATGGTCGAAATCGTCAACCGCCCCTATGCCGGCGCCTTCGAGCGCTTCGCCATCGCCCGCCCGGAGGTGATCTGCCTCTCGGCCGACCTCACCTCCTCCTGCGAGGTCGACGGCTTCCGCGATCGCCACCCGGATCAGTTCCTCTCCCTCGGCATGGCCGAGCAGAACATGCTGAGTTTTGCCGGCGGTCTCGCCATGCAGGGCTTGCGGCCGTTCCTGCACACCTTCGCGGTCTTCCTCTATCGACGGCCCTATGACCAGCTGATCAACTCCATCGCCTATTCCAACCGCAAGGTGCGGCTGATGGGGTTCCTGCCCGGCATCACCACGCCGGGCGGCATCACCCACCAGGCCATCGAGGACATTTCGGTGATGCGCGCCATCCCGAACATGACCATCTTGGAAACCGGCGACGCCACCGAAGTCGAAACCGTGCTCGAAGTCGCCGACGCCATCGACGGCCCGGTCTATGTGCGCGTTCTGCGCGGCGAGGTCCCGCGCTTCTTCTCGACCCGGTTTGAGTTCAACAAGCTGCGCACCCTCTCCGAGGGCGACGATGTACTGGTGATCACCTCCGGCGTCTGCACCGAGGAAGCCATGCGCGCCGCCGAACCGCTCCGGGCCCGCAAGGTAGGCTTGCATCACCTGCACGCCTCGACGCTGAAGCCCTTCGACCGCGACGGACTGCTCCGGGCCGCGCGCGGCAAGAAGGGGGTGGTGACGCTCGAGAACCACACCATCAACGGCGGTCTCGGCTCGCTGGTCGCCGAGATCCTCGCCGAGGAAGGCCTCGGCATCAGGCTGCGGCGCCTGGGCCTGCAGGACACGTTCGCCCATGGCGCCTCGAAGCCCTACCTGATGAAGAAGTACGGGCTCGATGCCGGCGCCCTGGTCGGCGCCATCGGAGAGCTGCTCGGCCAGGACCTGCGGGTCGAGGACGCCGAATTCGAAGCGGCCCGCCTCGATACGGTGCACTCGGCGCAGAAGGCGGAAGCGCTCTGATGGGACGGTTTTCCGTCACCTACTGGCTCGGCGCCGCCGACGAACAGGAGGCGCGCGCCCGCGCCCTCGACCTAACCGTCGAGCAGACGGTGGAGATTCCGCGCGATATCGTCCCACACGGCTATGTCGAGGACGAAATCCTCGGCCGCCTGGAAATGCTGACGCCGGGCGCCGACGCCCGTGGCGGCCACCTCGCCGAAATCTCCTATAGCGACGACGATGTCGGCGGCGATTTCGTGCAATTGCTCAACGTCGTCTTCGGCAATTCCTCGATCAAGACCCAGACGCGGGTCGAGGACATGCGCCTCTCGGACGCGATCATCGCGCTCTGCCCCGGCCCGAAATTCGGCACCGCCGGCTGGCGCGAGCGCACCGGGGTGAAATCGGGCCCGATCCTGATGTCGGCGATCAAGCCGGTGGGGCTGCCGACCGCCGAGCTCGCCCAGCTCGCGCACCAGTTCGCCCTCGGCGGCATGGACCTTATCAAGGACGATCACGGCCTCGCCGGCCAGCAGACTTCCCCCTACGAGGACCGCCTCAAGGCCTGCGTCGAGGCAGTGGCCGAGGCCAATACGAAGACCGGGCTGCGCAGCGCCTACGTGCCGAATGTCTCCGGCCCGGCGGTCGAGGTGTTCGACCGGGCTTGGATGGCGCAGGAACTCGGCGCCGGCGCCATTATGCTGGCACCCTCGCTGATCGGCTACGACATCGCCCGAGTGCTCTCGGCCGACCCGGATTTCCAGCTGCCCATCGTCTCGCACCCGACCTTTGCCGGGGCCAATGTCATCACCCCGACGACCGGCTTCTCGCACCGCTTCTTCTTCGGGCTGTTGCAGCGGCTAATGGGCGTCGATGCCGTGGTCTACCCCAATTACGGCGGCCGCTTCGGCTTCTCGCGGGAGGAGTGCATCTCGATCGCCGACGGCTGCGCACGGATATTCTGTGGCCTCAAACCAATCCTGCCGGCGCCGGGTGGCGGCATGACGTTCGACCGCCTGCCGGAAATGGCCGCCACCTACGGGCAGGACGCCATTTACCTGATTGGCGGCGCGCTGCTGCGGGAAAGGGCGGATTTGGTTGGCGCCTGTCGTCGGCTGGTGGAAACCGTGAGGCAATTCTAGATGTCCGGTTGTCCCTCAGGAACGAAACGCGATAAGCAAGAAGCCCCCGATATCGAGGGCTTCTTGCTTGCGTCCGTACTGCACCGTTACTCCGGTCAGCCGCTGCAAAATCTCTCCGGCGTTGACACATCGGAGGGCGGCGCCTCTTCGAATACGCGAGCACCGGAAGCGCGGAAGTCCGCGTCGGATGACCGGCGTAGTGGCGATTATACCGCCATAAGCCCGCCGTCGATCGGCAGGGTTACGCCGTTGACCATCGCCGCGGCGTCCGAGAGCAGGAACAGGACCACTTCGGCGACTTCTTCGGGCGTGCCGAACTTGCCGCGCGGGGTGCGCAACAACATCGGGCCGGATTTCGCCGGATCGGTCCAGGCCTCCGCTGCCAGGGCCGTGAGCGTCACGCCGGGATTGACCGCGTTGACCCGGATGCCGTGCCTGCCGAGCTCGCATGTCATCACCCGCGTCAACCCATCGATCGCGCCCTTGCTGGCGCTGTAGGAGGCGTGGTTGGCGAAACCGTTGAAGGATGCGATGCTCGAGACGTTGACGATCGATCCGCCTCCGCCCGCCGCGATGCGGTGCTTGGCATAGACTTGGGACACGATCAGCGGCGCGCGCACATTGATCGCCTGGATGGCGTCGAAGCTCTCCACCTGCGTCTCGAGGAACGGCTCGAGGATGTTCGTTCCGGCGCAATTGACCAGGAGGTCCGCCGGCATTGCCGCGTCCGCGGCCGAACGTGCCGCCTGGGCATCGGCGAGGTCGACCCTGATCGTCCTGGCGCCGGTTTCCGCCGCGAGGGCGTCGAGGTCGGGCTGGCTGCGCGAGAGCGCCACGACATTGGCGCCGCGTTTGGCCGCCATCACGGCAATGGCGCGCCCGATGCCCTTGCCGGCGCCGGTGACGAGAATTGTCTTGCCCGAAACGCTCATCGGATCAGCCCGTACCGCTCGGCCTTATTCCTGAGGAACGGCAGACCTTCGCCCATCACTTCCTCCATGCTCCTGGCCACCGGCCGCTGGACCGGCATGTTCGTCACCTTGCCTATTGGAGACTGGGGCATCCGCCCGGACAACGGATGCGGACGCCCCAGCAAGGGGTTCTGTCGACGGCTAGAAGTTGAAGCCGCCGATATTGTCCTTGGTGAACACGAACGGCGCGCCGAGCAGGATCTCCGAGCCGTTGATCACGCTGAGATCGCCGAGCTTGCCGGCTTTCACGGTCGTGTCGCCGGGCTTGAGCGTACCGTCGGCGGTGGCACGAAGCACATAGGCGGCTGCGTAGCCAAGATCGACCGGATTCCAGAGCACCACCGACTTCACGCAATCGCTCTCGACATAGGGCTTCATCGCGTTGGGCGTGGCAAGTCCGACCACGGCGATCGAGCCGCACTTGCCGGCCTGCGTTACCGCGTCCGCCGCAGCCGGGGTCGCGACCGAGGTCATGCCCAGGATGCCCTTGAGGTCATCGCCATGCTTGTTGATCAGGGTGTTGGCCTGGTTGAAGCTCAGAATGTTGTCCTCTTGGGCCTCGACGGTCTCCAGCCATTTCAGGTTCGGGTGGCAGGCCGCCGCGTAGGCTGCCATTTCGGCGATCCAGCGCGCCTGGTTGGGCGTGGTGAAGGTCGAGGTGACGATAGCAAAGCTTGCGTCTTCACCCACTTCGGCGGCGAGAGAGTCGATCATGGTCTTGGCGATGCCGTTGAACTCGGCCTGGTTGACGAACCACTGCCGGGCGTCAGGCTCCGAGTTGGCGTCATAGCCGACAACGTTGATGCCGGCTGCGAGCGCCTTCTTCAGTACCGGCGCGATCGCGACCGGATCGTTGGCTGCGAACAGTATCCCGTCGACGCCCTTGGTGACGTAATTGTCGATCAGGGTGATCTGGTCGTCGATATTGGCCTCCGTGGGACCATCCGTGGTAGCCGTCATGTTGCCCAACTCAGCAGCGGCTTCGGCGATGCCTTTGGACGTCGCGTCGAAATAGCCGATGCCGATCAGCTTGGGCACGTCGACCGCGGTGATCTGCTTGCCATTGCGATCCGGGGCATTGGTCGGCACGCCGCCGTCATAGGGCTTGGCCACGGGGGTCGCAGGGGTACCGTCGCAGGCGAGCGGGCTCGTCGGCAGGTCGTCGCCGCCGGTCCAGGCGGACTGAGCCTGGACCAGACTGGTCGAAAGCGACAGTACGGCGAGTACTGCCAGGGAAGTACGCAGCATAGTTTTTCCTCCTTTGTTGCGCCTGGACTCTACAAGCCGGCAAGGCCCAGGGCGCGGGTTGGTCGTCATCGGTTGCCGTTCCGGTGAAACAGGTTTGAAATCAATATGGTGAGGATCAGTACCGCCCCGATCAGCACGATGGTGCCGTCGCTTTTGACCCCTGCGAGCGAGAGGCCGTTCTTGAGCGCCTGAATGAGAATAAGTCCGAGCACGGTACCCACTATCGTGCCGCGCCCGCCGAAGATCGACGTGCCGCCCAGAACCACCGCGGTGATGGCGTCCAGCTCGACACCGGCGCCCATGTCGGACCGCGTGGTCGAGACGCGCGACACGAAGATCGCCGCCGCCAATGCTGCGGCAAAGCCCGACGACGAATAGATCGCGATCTTGATCCAGTCGACTCTGAGGCCCGAGAAGCGGGCCGCCGTTTCGTTGGAGCCGATGGCGTAGGTCGCGCGGCCCCAGGTGGTATAGCCAAGCACGATGGCGGCGATCACCGCGACGATGCCGAACAGCCAGAGCTGGGTCGGCACGCCCAGCACCTGGCCCTGGCCGAGCACGAAGAACCAGTCGGGATAGCCGCGCACCGAGCGGGCCTCGGAAATGCCCTCGGCGATGCCGCGATAGAGTGCCAGCGTGCCGAGCGTGGCGATCAGCGGCGGCACCCGGAAGCGGGTGATGATGATGCCGTTGATGAAGCCGGCGAAGGTGCCGACGACGAGGCCGAGGCCGATCGCCATGGGCAGGGGGAGGCCCATATTCTTCCAGAACACGCCGATCAGGATCGCCACCAGGCCGAGGATCGAGCCGACCGAGAGGTCGATGCCGCCGGTGACGATGACGAAGGTCATGATGACGGCGATGAGCCCGACTTCGGTCATCAGCCGGCCCTGGTTGAGAATGTTGTCGAGCGTGAAGAACTTGTCGGACTGGCTCGCGAGCACGATCAGCGCCAGCACGACGAGGACAGCGAGTATGGTCTCGTGCCGCAGCAGCTTGCGCATTGTCATCGCCTGGCCATCCGCATCTCGCGGTTCCGGCGCGCCATGTCGACCAGCACGGTAATGAGGATCAGGAGCCCGATCACCGCACGCAGCCAGTAGGGCGAGACATTGATGAAGATCATCGCTGCCCCGATAGTAGAGAAGAGGATCGCCGCAAGCGTCGAGCCGATCACGGTGCCGGTACCGCCCAGAATGGAAACGCCGCCGATCACCGAGGCGGTGATGATGGTGAGTTCGAGATTGGGTGGCACCGTCGACTGGATGATTTTGAGCTGCGTGGCGAACAGCACGGTCGCCAGCCCGGCAATCGCGCCATGGATCATGAACACCTGCACCGTGCGGCGCTCGATGGGTATGCCGGCCGCGCGTGCCGCCTCGGCATTGCCGCCGATTGCATAGAGCGAGCGGCCGAAGGCGGAATGGCGCATCCAGAGGGCCGCGAGCACCGTGAACAGGATCATGAACCAGACCGGCGCCGGGATGTCGAACAACCGCTGCTGCGCCAGCTGGTATTCGGGCGGCAGATTGTTGATCCAGGCGCCGCCGGTGACGCTGACGAGCCCTCCACGCAGGATCGACAACATGCCGAGGGTCACCACGATGGAGGGGATGCGGCCATAGGCGACCAGCACGCCAACTACCGCATTGACCGCCATGCCGACGAACACCGGCGCGATCCAGGCGAACCAGATCGGATAGCCGGAGACCGCGAGCGTACCCGAAATGGTGGCGAGGACACCGATCAGTGCACCGACCGAAACGTCGATATGACCGGTTATGATGATCATGGACATGCCGATTGCGGCGACCGCGATATAGGCATTGCCTGAAACAATCGTATTGAGATTGTTGGCACCAAGGAATCTGGGGTTGATCGTCGACACCACGGCGAAGAGCACCAGGATGGCACAGGCGATCACGATCTCCTGTCCATATGCGGAGAAGAGGCGAGCCAGGCCGGACCGCCTGGCCCGGAACGGGGGGGCATCTTCGGCGGTCACTTATGCGGCCTCTTGGGCAAGGGTCGCGCGAGTCATGGCGGCGCCGACGGATTCGGGGTTGGCGTGGGCGCGGTCGATGGTGGTGACAAGTCGCCCGCCATGCAACACCAGCACGCGGTCGCTCATGCCCAGCACTTCGGGCAATTCGCTCGAAATCATCAGGATCGCCATGCCCTTTTGGGCGAGGCGCCCCATCAGCGCGTGGATCTCGGCCTTGGCGCCGACATCTATGCCGCGCGTCGGCTCATCCATGATCAGGATGCGCGGCTCGGTCTCGAGCCACTTGCCCAGCACTACCTTTTGCTGGTTGCCGCCGGAGAGCTGGCCGACCACCTGCTCCGGTCCCCGGGCGCGGATGCCGAGCTGGCTGATCGCATCCGCGGCACGCTGCGCTTCGGCCTTGAAGTTGATGAAGATGCCGTTGGTGATGCGGTGCAACGCCGCCATGGAAATGTTTTGGCCGATGGTCATCGGCTTGACCAGCCCCTGCAGTCCACGATCCTCGGGGACATAGGCGATGCCGAGATTGCGGGCCTGCTTGGGCGTCGAAATAGTCACCGCCCTGCCCTCGATCTCGATGGTACCCGAGGTCGCCGGGGTGATGCCGAAAATGGTGAGTGCAAGTTCGGTGCGGCCCGACCCAACCAGCCCGGCGACGCCGAGAATTTCGCCGCGCTTCAGTTCGAACGAGATATCTCTTACCCGGTCGCCGAACGAGAGGTTGCTGACCTTCAGCAAGGTCTCGCCGACCTGCGGTTCGGGCTTGGGAAACAACTGACCGATCTCGCGCCCGACCATCATGGCGACGAGGCTCTGCTCGGTGACATCGCCGATTGCCCTGGTGCCGATCAGGGCACCATCGCGCAGCACGGTGACGCGGTCGGCGAGTTCGAAGATTTCGGGCAGCTTGTGGCTGACATAGATGATGCCGACGCCGCGCTCGCGCAGGCGCTTGATCACCGTCATCAGGCGCCTGACGTCCGCATCGGCCAGAGCCGCCGTCGGCTCGTCCATGATCAGCACCTTGGCGTCCTGGCTCAGCGCCTTGGCGATCTCGACGCGCTGGCGGTTGGCGACAGAGAGCGTGCCGACCTTGACGTCGACGTCGAGGTCGGGACTGTCCAGTGAATCCAGCAATTGTCGGGCGCGCCGGCGCATCTGGCTCCAGTCGAGTGTCCGCAAGCGGGTCTTGGGCGCATGCCCGAGGAACACGTTTTCGGCGACGGTCAGTTCGGGGAACAGCAATAGTTCCTGGTAAACCGTGGCGATGCCGCCCTTGGCCGCCTCGTGCGGCGTAATCGCCTTCAACTCTTCGTTCCCGATGCGGATGACGCCGCCGTCCGGCGCATGTACCCCGGCGATGATCTTGATAAGAGTCGACTTGCCAGCGCCGTTTTCGCCGAGCAGCGCATGCACCTCGCCCGGCTGCACGTCGAAATCGACATCCTTCAGGACGCGGATGCCGGCGAAGGATTTCGACAGGCCCTCGAGCTTGACCAGCGCCGTCACCAGCGGTCTCCGTTGCGCGCCGTTGCAGCCGGCAACCAGCTCAGTTCGACCACCCGATCCTCCCCGCCAGACCTCGTCCTGTCGCCACTTTCGGCGACTGCACTGCGCCATTCGGCGCATGCACTTCCCCCCGACTGTGACGCTCGCCCAACGTCCCTTGCGATCAAAGGTAAGCACGAATGATCGTTAATCGTCAATTAGCGACGAAAATTAACCTAATTGCTTGCCGCCGGAGTATGAACATGCCAGAAAACGCGGTGCATTGACGGTATTTGGTCATGAAAGCCGAACACAGCGAAACTGACCGACATCGGGTGATCAGGGATGCCCTCAAGGACCGCCCCTTTGCCACGGTAAGGGATATCCTGGATCTGATCGACGTCTCTCCGGCGACGATCCGGCGCGACATTGCCAAGCTCCACGAGGCCGGCGTCATTCGAAAGGTATTCGGCGGCATCGCCCTGCCGGCCGGATCATCCTCGGAACGCCTGCATGCTCGCCCGTTCGAGGAAAACCGCGTCCTCAACGTCGAGGCCAAGAAGGCCATCGCCAGGGAAGCCGAAAAACTCTGCCGCGACGGCGACAGCCTCATCGTCTATGGCGGCACGACGTGCTTCATCTTCGCTCAACTGCTCGCCCGGCGCAGCCTCAAGATCTACACCAATTCCATGCCGGTGGCAGCGACCCTATGGGAAAGCGGCTGTTGTCACGTCGTGCTGGGCGGTGGAGAATTGCACCGGGAACCTGGCGTTCTTTATTCCCCTGACGCCGCACAACCGGAATTCTACGGGTCGAAATTTTTCCTCGGCACCCAGGGCATAGGCTCAGACGGGCTGATGGAGTCCCATCCATTGATGGCCAGACTCGTCGAGATGTTGGTCCGCCGTGCCGACGAGATGGTGGTCCTCGCCGACAGCACCAAGTTCGGCGTCCGCGCCCGCCACGCGGTGCTGCCGCTCGCCCGCATCGGCACGCTGATCACCGACGACCGGCTGTCCGAGGCCGATGGCGACATGCTCGAAAACGAGGGCGTCAACGTCATCATCGCCAAGTCGGCGCACCGAGGCAATCAGGCGGTCGGTCCGATCAGAGGAAACCGCCCGACTTCCTACAATCGGCTGTCCGGCGTCAGCGCCTGCGAGATAGAGTTGGATGACTAGACAAGTGGGGATTTCTGGCTCGCCGCATCCCGTAAGGAGCGAAGGTGAGACAGAAAGCCGGAACACCCACAATGCCCGCCGAGAAGGTCGTCAAGGACATCCGCCGGGCAGCCCGCAAGCATTATTCGGCGGGGGACAAGATCCGGGTCGTGCTGGACGGGCTGCGTGGCGAGGACAGCATTGCCGAACTATCCCGACGCGAAGGGACAGCCGAGAATTTGTATTATCGCTGGTCCAAGGATTTCCTCGAGGCAGGCAAGAAACGGCTGGCCGGGGCACGGCGCGTCAGGCGATCTCCGACGAGCTCAAGGGTCTGATCCTGGGTCGTTGTGGATGATTGGATTGGGTTTGGGCGGTGGTCGAGCCGGCGCGGCAGCCGGGGGTGGTATGGAGCGCTGTTTTCGCAGGCTCTCGCCGGTCAGCTCGATGCGATAGGCGTTGTGGACAAGGCGATCGAGGATGGCATCGGCGATGGTGGGATTGCCGATGATTTCGTACCAGCGGTCGACGGGGACCTGACTGGTGACGATGGTGGATCGTCGCTCATATCGGTCCTCCACGATCTCGAGGAGATCGCGCCGCTGGTCGCCGCTGAGCTTTTCGGGCCCCCAGCCGTCCAGGATGAGAAGATCGGTCCGTGCGAGGGCTTTGAGCAATCTGGCGTATCGGCCATCGCCCCTGGCCAGGGCGAGGGCGGCGAACAGCCGGGGGGCTCGATGATAGGCGACGGAGAGGTCTTCCCGGCACGCCTTGTGGCCCAGGGCACAGGCCAGCCAGCTCTTGCCGACCCCGGCCGGACCGGTGAGTCTGCTCTCCAGAGCATCGTCGGGCCAGCTCAGCCTCGGAACGCTTCGTATCCTGGGCGCTTTCAGGCGCTTGGGTCGCCTCGCCGTTGGTGCTGCAGGTGCTCGGCATTGACCAGATTGCGCAATCTGCCGTCCCGCAGGTAGAGCATTGCCGTCTCCACCGACAGCCGGCGCGCATCCTCGCGGCTTTCCGGGCTCGACCAGGCGGCGTGCGGGGTAACGATCAGACGGCCTTCGAGCTTCGATCCGTCGAGTCCGGCATAGGCTCGAGCGAAATCGTCGTCTGCGACAGGAGGCTCGACCGGCAGCACGTCAATGCCGGCCGCCGCGATGGTCCCGGTCTCCAGCGCCGCGAACAGCGCCGGGATGTCGACCATGGCGCCGCGCGCCGTGTTGATCAGCACTGCGTCACGCTTCATCTTCCGCAGCGCCGCCTCATCGATTATTTTCCGGGTTTCCTCGGTCAGCGGCGCATGCAGGCTCACCACGTCGCTTATCGCCAGCAACTCGTCGAGCGTCGTCATCCGCTCAACTCCGACGGCGATCTCGGTACCAGGAGACACATAGGGATCGTAGGCGACGATGCGCATCCCAAAGGCTTTCGCCCGCAGCGCTGTGGCGATTCCGATTCGGCCCAGTCCCACGACGCCGAACACCCGGCCGCGGATGCGTCGCACCAGCGGCGCGCGGGTCGAATCGAAATTGCCCACCGGATCACGCCGCAGCGCCTCGTGGTAGCTCACTACCCCGCGCGAGAAGGCCAGCATCAGCCCGATCGCGTGATCGGCAACCTCGCTGGTACCGTAGTCCGGCGTATTGCAGACCGGGATGCCGGCACGTCCAGCCGCCCTCAGGTCGATGTGGTCGAAGCCCACGCCGGCCCGGACGATGACGCGGCAGCGTTTCAGACTGGCGACGAAATCTTGGTCGATCACCATCTCATGCCAAATAACAATGGCGTCGGCGACCGCCAGCGTCTCCGCGGAGATGTTGGCGCGGCTGCGATTGCGCTCGCGAAAGATATCCCAATGCACATCGGGACCGGCTGTGCGGCGCTCGATCACCGCATCGTCGGCATACTGCGCGTCAGGGGTCAGCAGGCGGAATATTGAACGCACGGCGAAATCCTTGCTCAGTAGGTGGCGCGCCCCCCGGAGAGGTCGAAAACGGCGCCTGTGGTAAACGAGTTCTCCGCCGTCGCCAGCCAGCAAATCATCGAGGAGGCCTCGGAGAGCTCGAGCATCCGGCCACGTGGAATCTTGGAGAGGAGCATCTTGAGGAATTCCGGAGCCTGGCTCAAAGCCATCGTGGTCCTGGCAACCGCGGGCGTCACGGCGTTGACCGCAATGTCGTAGGTCGCGAGTTCCTTGCCCATCGACTTGGTCAGCGCCAGGACCGCCGCCTTGGTCGAGGAATAGGCCGGGGCATTAGGGTTGCCTTCCTTGCCTGCCACCGAACTCAAGTTGACGATCCGCCCATAGTTCCGCGCTATCATGTGTGGCACCACGGTTCGGCTGACAAAGAAGGTGCCGACCAGCCCCACGTGCACGACGTCCATGAACGCCTGCGGCGGATATTCCCAGGTCGGCGCATTCGGCCCGACGATGGCGGCATTGTTGATCAGGATATCGATCTTGCCGAAGCGGTCCTTGACCGCAGCAGTGGCCCTATCGACAGCTACAAGATCGCCAATGTCGACATTGAGCGTCTGCATCTTGCCGCCCGCGCCGTGCTTCTTGTCCAGCGCATCAAGCAGCGACTGCTCGCGATCCCAGGCCGAGACGCTGCCGCCGCTACCGAGAATGCGCTCCGCGACGGCCAGACCGATGCCCTGACCGCCGCCGGTGACGATGGCGACGCGGCCGTTGAAGTCATATCTGTTCATCTGAAAGGTCCCTGGAGAGCCGGACTGGCGGCCTAGTCCATGTGGAAAACGGGAACGAGCGGGACTTGCACCGGCGTCGTGTCAGGGTTCGTGTCCATGATGTCGGACATCATCACAAACCATTTGCGCATCAGCGGCTGCGCGAACAGCTCGTCGAGCCGGTTGCGGCCTGTCTTCAGATGCGTGGCGAACAGAATGTTGGTTTCCGGATCGTGAAAGATCGAATAATCGCGAATGCCGAAGGCGGAGAGCAACTCGGCGAGCTCGGGCCAAATCTCGTCATGACGCTTCTTGTACTCGGCCTCGCGGCCGGCAAAGACTCTCATCTTGAAAGCGACGCGTTCCATGGATCCGACCTCCTGCGGGAAAGAGGGCGCCGGTTTGCACCGGCGCCCGTTGGCGACCTAGAAGTTGAATTCGTCGATGTTGGCGGCATCGAACGTGGTCAGTTCGGCCTGCGTGTTCATGACGTTGTGCTCACCAATCGTGATGGAGCCGAGGTTCGGCACTTCGAAGGTAGAGCCGACTTCGTTGCTGATCGTCCCATTCTTCAGGCCAACCGCGAAGTGCGCCGCCAGCCAGCCTTCATTGTACGGGCTCCAGAGCTGGAACGCCTGAACGGTGCCGTCCTTGACGAACGGACGCATCTGGTTCGGCGTGCCCAGGCCGGTCAGCTTGACCGTTTCGGCCTTTCCGGCCGACTGGATCACCTGAGCTGCGGCAGCGACACCGACGGTGGTCGGCGAGATGATGCCCTTCAGGTTCGGATAGGTCTGCAGCAGCGCCTCGGCCTCGGTGGTCGACTTCTGCGGCTCGTCATCGCCGTAGACTTTGGCGACCAAGTTCATTTTCGCATATTTTGGATCGGTGGCCAGCGAGTTCTCCATCGCTGCGATCCAGGTGTTCTGATCGGGCGCATCGGTGGTCGCCGAGAGGATGGCGATTTCGCCTTCGTAGCCGATCATCGAACCAAGCAACTCGACCTGGCCCGGACCGGTCTTGGTGAAGTCGACCGGCAGGATGGCAGCGTCGCGGTGCTCATAGTTATCGACGAGGTCGCCGTTGACTGCGAGCACGAGTACGCCCTTCTCGCGAGCGCGATCGAGCACCTGGTTCATCGCGTCCGGGCTGTTGGGCGAAATCGCGATGACGTCGACGCCGCGCTGGGTCTGCGCGGTGATGAACGGAATCTGCGAGGTCGCTTCGGCCGTGGCCGGGGCGGCGGTGGTGAAATCGCAGCCAAGCTCGGCACACGCGTCCACAAAGCCCTGCACCAGCGAGTCAAAATACGGGTTGCCGGTGTTCTTGGGGATGTAGACGATCGATACTTTGTCCTGCGCCAATGCGACACCGGAAATCATGGCGACGCTGAGTGCGAGGCCAGCGAGCAGAGTTTTCTTGAACATTGGTTCCTCCTAGGTTTGCCGAACGGCTCGGCGGCTTCCGCTACCTCTGGGTGCGGGCATAAATCGCGTTTGTCGCGATTATCGACACGATGAGCAGCAGGCCCATCACGATAAGCTGGGATGTGACGGCGATATTGGCGACGGTCATGCCGGTGGCGATGATCACGAGCAGCCATGAGGCAAGAAAGGTGCCCAGGATGGTGCCCCTGCCGCCGAAAATGTAGGTGCCGCCGAGCATGACCATCAGCACCATTTGCAGTTCGCCCCCCGTGGCCATGTCGTAGCGCACCGAGGCGAGGCGCGAGGCGGTGAGCAGGCCGGCGATCGAGCTTACGATACCCATCAGCACGAAGAGGCCCGTCTTGATCCGCCGCACCCGGATGCCGGCATGCCGCGCCGCCACCTCGCTGGTGCCGATCTGGTAGATTTGCCTGCCTACCACCGTGGTGCCGAGCACCAACGCCAGAACGATCGAGGCAACGATGAAGAGGATCACCGGAACTGGCACATCGAAGACCAGCCGGTAGTCGATGCCATTGAACCATTTTGGGAACTTGCCGATCGATCTGTCACCGGCCAGTACCTGGGCGAGGCCGCGATAGAGCGTCAGCGTGCCGATGGTGACGATGATCGAGGGCAGCTGAAAACGGATCACCAGGATTCCGTTGACGAGGCCCATCAGGATGCCCGCGACAAGGCTGGCAGCCATGGAAAGCTCGATCGGAACGCCGGCCTGATAACACCAGGCGAAAACGCAGGCCGAGAGCGCCATCATCGCCGCCGGTGAGAGGTCGATCTCGCCTGAGATGATGACCAGCGTCAATACCAGCGCGACCAGTGCGTACTCGATGTAGTAGGTCGAGCTTTCGAGGATGAAGCCGAGATCCGAGAAGAATGGCGAAAGGTTGCTCGCGACGATGATTGCGCCGATCAGCAGCGCCAGGGTCATGGTCTCGGGCCGGATCAGCAACACCTGCCATCGCGGGCGCGCCGCCGCCGCATCGCGGACGGTCGAAGTCGTGGTGGCCTCGGTCGAGTTCATGCGTTGCTCCTTGCGCCGGAGAGCGCCTTGATGCCGCGCTGGCGCACCGAACGGTCGATAAGGAGAGCAACAATGATCACGGTGCCGTAGATGGCGTCCTGCCAGAAAGCCGAGACGCCCAAGATCGGAAGCGCCACATTCACCGTGCCAAGCAGGATGACCCCGAGCACCGTGCCGAGCACGGTCCCAACGCCGCCATTTATCGACACCCCGCCGATAACCACTGCGGCGATCACCGTGAATTCAAATCCCACGCCGGTGATCCCGGGGTTCACGTAGCCAAATCGGGAGGCATAGATGACGCCGGTCAATCCTGCCAGCGCCCCCGAGATGGTGAACACCAGGAGCGTCACTGGCACCACCCGGATGCCGCGCAGCGGCGCGGCCACCGGATTGGAGCCCATCGCGTAGATCTGCCGGCCAAGTCGGGTATGGTCAAGGAAGAAGTAGGTCAGCAACGCTACTATGAATGCGATGATCACGATCCAGGGGATGCCAATGAATGGCGATGTCTGCGACATCTGGATCAGCGATTTGGGAATGAACTGCGGATCGACCTGGCGCGAGTTCGAAACGAGGAAAACAAAGCCGCGGTAAAGGCTCAGCGTGCCCAGCGTCACGATGATCGAGGGGAGCTTGAAAATGGTCACCAGCAGGCCGTTAAGCAGACCGAGCGCACCGCCGAGCGCCACGGCGACAAGGACGCCGACCAGTACGGGCCAGTCCGGCAGGTCGCGGAACATCATGCCCGCAACGATCGCGGAGAATCCCAGAATCGAACCTATGGAGAGATCCACATGTCTAGCGACGAGCACCATCATCTGACCCATTGCCGCGATCATGATCAGTGGAATCGCCAGCATGACGATGCGCAGCGTTTCCAGCGAGAGGAAGCGAGGTTGGATGATGCCGACGGCCGCCACCAGCAACACGATCATCACCACAATCCCAGCCTCGCGGCGCTGAAACAGCGTGCCAAGAAGATTTGAAACCGCGTTCATGCGGCCACCCCGACGGTCTGGCGAGCGGTCTTGGGCACGGCCGCATGCATCACGCTCTCCTGCGTTGCCTCGGTGCGGGACAGGTTGGCGGTCAGACGGCCCTCGGACATCACCAGCACCCGGTCGCATAGCGCCAGCAGTTCGGGAAGCTCGGAGGAGATCAGCAGGATGGCACGGCCACTGGCGGCCAACTCGCCGATCATGTCGTAGAACTCGGCCTTCACCCCGATATCGATGCCGCGCGTAGGCTCATCGAGAATCAGCACGCTCGGATCGGTTAGTAGCCAGCGCGCGAGAATAGCCTTCTGCTGGTTACCACCAGAGAGTTCGCCGATGGGCTGGCGCAGCGAGGCGAGGCGGATGCGGAGCTTTTTCACCGAGTCGGAGGCCAGCGCCTTTTCCAGCGCACGGCGGATGACGCCATTGGGCGCGATGCGCTTCGGGATCGCGGCGGTGATATTCTGTTCGACCGACAGGGTGCGGAAGATGCCGGCGGTGGCGCGGTCCTCCGGCACGAAGGCAAGGCCAAGCGCGATGGCGTCGGACGGCTCGGAAATCGTCACTTCCTTGCCGTTGACGGCCACCCTGCCGCTTGCCGCGGGGGCCACGCCGAAAATGGCACGGGCGACATCGGTGCGTCCGGCCCCGACGAGGCCGCCAAGGCCGACGATTTCGCCCTTCCTGACCTCGAAGCTGACATCGGCGAAGAAGCCCGGCAGCGTCAGGTTCTCGACCTTCAGCGCCACTTCGCCGATGGTGGAGCCGGTTTTGTGCAGATATTCCTTCAACGACCGCCCGATCATCAACCGGATGATGTCAGCATCGGTCAGCGCGTCGGTCGCGACGGTCTCCACCTTGTCGCCGTCGCGGAAAATCGTCACCCGGTCGCACAGCGCCCGAACTTCCTCGAGCCTGTGGCTGATGAAGACGATGGTGCGGCCTTCGTCGCGCAGCCGCCGGGCAATCTTGAACAGAGTCTCTACCTCCTTCGGGGTCAGCGGCGCCGTCGGTTCGTCCATGATGATGAGCCTGCTGTCGCTGGCCAACGCCCGGGCGATCTCGACCATTTGCTGATCGGCGATCGAGAGGCCGCGCATAGGCTTGGTGACGTCGATCCTGACCCCAAGAAGATCCATCAGCGCGTTGGCATCGCGCGTCATCTGCGCCCATGGCACGCGACCAAGCAGAGCGCCGTCGGTGCGCCCCAGCACCAGGTTCTCGGCAACCGAGAGATCGGGGAAGGAGATCGGTTCTTGGTGGATTAGCGTGATGCCGAGTTTCTGGGCCGCGATCGGACTGGAAACTTCGACCGGCGAGCCGTTGAGCATCAGCGTGCCGCGGGTCGGGCGGTATACGCCTGCCAGGATTTTGGCGAAGGTGGACTTGCCAGCCCCGTTCTCCCCCAGCAGCGCGTGGATTTCGCCCCGCATCAGGTTGAGGTCGACGTTACGCAGTACCTCAATGCCGGCGAACTGCTTGGTGATGCCGCGCGCCGACATCAGCGGCGCGCCGGTCTCGGTTGTGATGTTGGCATGCATCCGATTGTGCCTTACTTCGCTGGCGGCGTGGGAGCTTCGGGGTCGATGAGCCCCTGAGACTTGAGGTCGGACCAGAACCCGGCCGGGATCGGCGATTGCAGGGAAGCGATGTTCTGGGTGACTTCATTCGGACGGGCCGCGCCCGGGATGATCGAGACCACGGCCGGGTGGGCAAGCGGGAACTGCAGCGCCGCGGCCGGAAGGCTGACGCCGTGTGCCTTGCATATTGCTTCAATGCCGCGGACTTTGGCCTGCACCTGGGGAGACGCGGCGCCGTAGCCATATTTCGCGTTGCCGCCCGAGCCGGTGACCAGGATGCCAGAGGCGAAAGGAGCGCCGATGATGACGCTCACCCCGCGCTTCAGGCAGGTCGCCATTCCGGTGTGCAGGCTCGCCTGATCGAGCAGGGTGTAGGGCATGGCCACCAGCGCGAAATCGAGATCGACCCGGGTCGCGACCGTCTCCAGCGCTTCTGCTGTATTTATGCCCATGCCGTAGGCCCTGATGTCGCCGGACGCCTTGAGCTCTTCGAGGGCCTTCATGCCGGTCGCGACCAGTGCCCGCTGGTGCCCGGCGAGCTTGTCTCCCAGAAATCCGGCGTCCAGATCGTGGATCACCAGCGCATCGACGGTGTCGATGGCGAGCCGCTGCAGCGCCTGCGCATAGGATCGCATGATGCCATCGTAGGAATAGTCGAAATGGACCTCGAAATTTAACCCGCCCAGCCATGGTGACCGGTCGAAATTCTTTGGGTCCTTGGGTCGGAACAGCGTCCTTCCGACCTTTGTTGTCAACGCAAACTGGTCCCGCGGCTTGGTGCGGAGCAAGCCGCCCAGCCGGTGCTCGGAGAGCCCACGGCCATACCAGGGGGCGGTGTCGTAGAAGCGTATGCCGCCGTCCCACGCCGCGTCCAGCGTGGCGCGGGAATCCGCCTCGTCGACCTTGCTGTAGAATTCGCCCAAATGGGCACTGCCAAAGCCGAAAACGGGCAGACCGAGATCTGTGCTGCCGACCCGGCGACGGGTCGAAAGAGTAAGCGTCACGGCGGGGTCCCTCCCTGGCTTCGTCCGGCGGTTTGATCGCCGCTCTCGTTATCCAAGTTAAACTTGTCAGACAAAAATTAGTTTGACAAGTTTTTATGTACTCGTCAAACCTCCCCCTTGTGCGGAACCGTTTCGACAGTCTGGCGGTGCGCAAGGAGCACTTCTTTCGCATGGAAATTGGCGGCACCTATCCGATGCTGTTTGCCTTCTTCGACGAGGGTGGAAGGCTGCGGCGCGAGGCCTTCTCGCGTCAGATCGCCGCCGCGATCAGCTGCGGAGCGTCGGGAATTGCCGTTCTCGGACTGGGAACGGAGGTCGCCAAGCTTGGGCAGGCGGAGCGCCGCCAAGTGGTTGACTGGGTCATCGAGGACGTTGGAGGCCGGCTGCCCGTCGCCGTGACAATTGCCGATGGCAACCTTCCCGACATGATCGAGAACGCGCGCTTTGCGCAGCGCGCCGGGGCCGCCTGGCTGATCCTGCAGCCGCCCCGTCCACCGGCGTCCGGTGCGGACCTCATCCGCTTTTTCGGCGCCGTGGCCGACAGCGTCGATTGCCCGGTCGCCATTCAAAACGCGCCCGAGTTCCTCGGCATCGGCCTGACCGCTGCGGAATTGATCGATCTTCACGCCGCCCATCCCAGCGTCGCCGTGGTGAAGGCCGAGAGCAGCGCCGTCACCGTGGCACGCCTGGTTGAGGCGATCGGCGGGCGCATCAAGGTGTTCAACGGACGCGCCGGGCTCGAGCTAACCGACAATCACCGCGCCGGCGTCAACGGCATGATTCCGGGCATCGAAACCATCGACCTGCAGGTCGGAATCGAAAAGGCCATGCGTGAAGGCGACGAAGCAAGGGCGGAGCTGCTCTACCGTAAGGTGCTGCCGGCTTTGTGTTTTTCCATGCAGGGCCTCGCTCAGTTCGTTCTATACGGCAAGCTGATCGCCGCCTACCGGCTGGGCCTTGCGCCAAGTGCCGATCGAGGACCAGCCGACACCGCAACCGCGCACGGAACCGCATGGGCACGCCGATTGGCGGCCGAGCTCGGCCCGCTTCCTGCCTGACCTCTGGAGACCGCCATGACCCGCATAACCGATGTTCGAACCACCATCTGGGAATGGATCGGCCCCGTGGCGCCGATGCCGCCGCATTTCTGCACTACCGCGAGCGACATCGTCTCCGACACCACCGGCTCGATCGCCGGATTCCGATTCCTCGGCTGGCTGGTGGTTGAGATCGAGCTGGACGACGGTACCATCGGCATCGGCAATGCCGCGCTTGCCCCACATGCCACCAAAGCGACCATCGACACCTATCTCAAGCCCCTGCTGATCGGCACCGACCCCTTCGACAGTGAATATATCTGGCAGTCCATGTACCGCCGCACTCTGCCCTTCGGCCGCAAGGGCATCGGCATGACCGCAATCAGCGCCGTCGACCTGGCCGTTTGGGACGCTAAGGGAAAGATTCTGAAACAGCCGGTGTTCAAGCTGCTCGGTGGCCGCACAAAGCCGAAGATTCCGGTCTATGCCAGCCGCTTGTACAGCCAGCCGCTCGATGCGCTATTCACCGAGGCAAAAGCTTATGCCGATCAGGGGTACTCGGCTGTCAAACTCCGCTTCGGCTGGGGTCCCAAGGACGATTTTGCCGGCATGCAGAAGAATGTCGATCTGGTCAAGACCGCACGCGAGGCAATAGGGCCGAATGTCGACCTGATGGCCGATTGCTACATGGGCTGGAGCCTCGAATACGCCAAACGCATGCTTAAAATGCTCGAACCCTACAACCTGCGCTGGGTGGAGGAGCCATTGATTTCTGACGATCTCGGCGGCTATGCCGAGCTGCGTGCCCTGAACTATGTCGCCATCTCCGGGGGCGAGCACGAGTATACGTTGCACGGCTTCCGGCAGGCGCTCGACCTGAAAGCCTTCGACATTGCCCAGTTCGACGTCAACCGCGTTGGCGGCATCACCGCCGCCAAGAAGATCACCGATCTTTGCGAGGCCTATGACGTCGCGGTCATCCCGCATGCCGGACAGATGCACAATTATCATCTGAGCATGTCGAGCTATGCCGCGCCGATTTCGGAATACTTCCCGAAAGTGCCGGTAGAAGTCGGCAACGAACTCTTCTGGTATATCTTCGATGGCGAGCCCGTCGCCAGGGATGGCTTCATCGACCTCGCGGACGACCTGCCGGGGTTCGGCCTCACGCTGCAGACACCCGACGCCAATTTCAAGCTGACACGCTGAGGAACAGGCGGATGCCAAACTTCCCTATCATCGACACGCATCTCCATGTCTGGGATCCCCACCGGCTGGACTATGCCTGGATCAAGGGCAACCCGCTGTTCGACAAACCCTATCATGTGGAGGACTACGCCCGCGACCTGGGTGACCTGCGGGTCGAGGCCATGGTCTTTCTCGAGTGCTATGCCGAATTCACCCCGGAACGCGGACAGTATATCGAAGAAGTGAAATTCGCCGAGGACGAGGCCGGCCGCGATCCGCGCCTCAAGGCGATCGTTCCGATGGCGCCGCTTGAAAAGGGCAAGGGCGCCGAACCGATCCTTGCGGAAATGGCCGCCAATCACCCCATGGTCAAAGGCATCCGCCGCATCGTCGAGTTCGATGAAGATGTGCGTGGGCTGACCCTCAGCGACAGTTTCGTGGAAGGGGTGAACCTGCTTGAGAGGTTCGGCTATCATTTCGAGATCAACGTCAATCACACCCAGATGGATATCGTCCGCGCGTTTGTGAAACGCATCCCGAACGTGCCGATGATCCTCGATCATTGCGGCAAACCCGGCATCGCCGAAGACGCCATCGCGCAGTATCGGGCCGATGTCGCCGAACTTGCCAGACACCCCAATCTCTGGATCAAGCTGTCGGATCTTCCGGTCGAGGCCGACCACAAGAACTGGACAGATGCCGATCTGAAACCTTATATCGACGCCACCATCGAGAGCTTCGGGCCTGACCGCGTCATCTATGCTGGCGACTATCCGGTGTGCCTGCAGGCGACGAGCTTGACGCGCTGGGTCGAAGTACTCGACCGGGCATTTGCTGCTCTTGGCCTCACGGATTTGGAGACCCGCAAGATTTATCGCGACAACGCCAACCAGTTCTACCGGCTTGGTCTGTGAGACCGTAACG
>JAUXUM010000110.1 GCA_030680995.1 Devosia sp. | reverse complement strand
CAATTGTCGGTGTCATGGAGCAACCTCCGATTCGGGTTGCTCCCCATAGATTCACAGACTTTTCGTCACGAAAAGCGAAAAATCATATCACGCGAAACACTCCGCTCCAGCCTCCAGTCTAAAGCGTTGAACAGCCCTGGGAGCCGGCCAAGAGCGCCAGGCTCAGTAAAACTATTTTAATTTTCATTATAATTACTCCTGTACGCGTTAACGTTCAGGAAAGCATATTTGCGGGGTGATCCGTTACGGACCTTGGTCGCTATTTCCATACCGTCTGAAGTCGCCATTGGCAGTTGTTGTAAAGGTTAACAGCGCAGGCGCCACAGCTTCCGCGAACACAATCATGTTGGATGGCGTCTCAGGAACAGTAATTGCCGGCGGCATTGCCGGTGAATACCAATTTATAGTTAACGGCGCGCGGTCATGATTTTGGAATGAGGAGCGCACGCGCCGCCACGGGACCGGGGGAATTTGGCGGGGCAAGCGCCGCGGGGCACGGGCGTTTGCAAGAACGGGACGAATGCCACAATATAGGCGGGCGACGCGGCCCACCGTATTTTGGGACGGCGAGGCCCGCCAGCCGGCCAATTCGAAAGTTCGGGCATGCCATGCGGTCTGCTGTTTCCAGGGCGATGAGGTCGATGGCGGTTGCCGCGCTGCAAGACTGCGCGGCAAGCCCGGCCGCGGCCGCCGGGGTCCACGGCACCGTCATTGCGCTCGCCGGCGCGCAATGGGAGGAGCTTGGGCGGGGCGATGCCGTTTCCGGCGGCCAGCCGGCGCGGACGCCGCAAAGCGGACGGGCGGAACTGCGGCGAGGGGACGCGAGCATCGGCCTGGGGCCCAATACGGCACTGCGGATCGACGGCGGCGCGGACGGTTCGTCCACGAAGGTGACGCAATATTCCGGGGCCGCCGCCGTCAGGGCGGCCGGGAGGCAGCGGGCATATCTCACGATCGAAACCCCGATCCTGGTGGTGGTGACTTCGGGCGGCGCGGTTTCCGTGGCGCTCGACGGAGAGGCGGTCCGGGTCCAGGTGGACAGCGGCAAAACCGGTGGGAACGGGAACGGCGGGGGCGCCGAGGAGTGACATGCCGCCGCCGGATGGCCGGGTCCCCATCGCCACAGCGCCAAGTCCGCGTTATGAAGCACAAAGAGACATGGACACCGTGACCGCAACGCGTATCGCCTTCGTCGACGATCACCCAACCCTGCTCAAGGGTATCGCCTCCCTGTTTTCGGCGGACGAGCGCTATGAGATCGTCGGCACGGGAACGTCCGCGGACGAAGCGGTGGAACTCGCCGCGCGGGTCGAACCGGAAATCCTCATTCTCGATCTCAGCATGCCGGGCGATGTCTTCGCCGCCATCCGGACCATCGTGGACAGCCCGGCAAAGACCAGGATCGTCATCTTCACCGCCTACGCCAATATCGACCTGGCGCTGAAGGCGCTGGATGCCGGAGCGCATGGCTTCGTGCTCAAGGGCAGGCCGTCCGAAGAGCTGTTTTCGGCCATCGGGGTGGTCCTGTCGGGCGAACTGTTCGTTTCGCCGGACTTCTCGCAGAGGCTCATGGCCGGGTTCCGCAATCGCTCGAAGCGCGAAAAGGAGCTGAAGTCGGCAAGGCTCAGTCCGCGCGAAATGCAGCTGGTCGATTGCCTGTTCCAGGCCAAGACCAACAAGGAAATCGCGCGGACGCTGCAGTTGAGCGAAAAGACCGTCAAGCACTACATGACGAACCTGATGAACAAGCTCAAGGTGAACAGCCGGCTCGAGGTGGTGCTGGCGGCACAGGCCCTGCGGCGCGATCACGATCTGCCGGATCTCGAGGACATCGATCCCCTCGAAGGCGAACTCTAGCCCTCGGCCACGGCCAACGGAATCTCGGCGGAGATGGTGGTCTTGGAGGAGGAGCCGATGTCCACGCGCAGGACGCCGCCCAGCGACTCGACGCGGAAGCGCATGCCCCGCAATCCCAGCTTCAGCGAGTTCTCCTCGTTCGAGTGCGGCACACGCCTCCCGCGCGCCGAGTTGGTGATGGCGACGGTGAATGTGGCGCTGCCGGCAGCCGCCGCGACAAACTGGTCCGATGCGCCGCCGTGCCGGAAGGCGTTGTTCAGCGCCTCCTGGACGATGCGGTAGGCACAGACCTTGACGGCCATGGAAGTGGTCCCGGGCAGCTCTTGCAGCGCGTGCTTCACAAGGGTCCCGGTCGCTTCCTCGTGCCTGGAGATGGCGAGCTGGATGGCGTCCTCGAGGCTCAGCTCGGCGAGTTCGGGCAGGACGAGGCCGGTGGAGATGTTGCGCAATTCCTCCATGGCGTCGGTGGCCAGCTGGACGGTTGCGGCCAAGTCCGGCGATGGTTGCCCCTTGCCGCCGGCGACGGCGCCGGTGGCCCCGGTCAGCCGCAATATGATCAGGGTGAGCAACTGGATCGGTCCGTCATGGATGTCGGAGCCGACCTGGGCCAGCAGGCTCTCATTGGCGAAGTTGGCATCGAGCCGCAGCTGTTCGGATGCCGCATGGAGCTTGTGGTTCTCCTCGGACAGTTTTCGGGAGGCGACGAGGTTCCTCGCCAGGCGGGCGCGCTGCGAAACGATGGTCCGGCTCGCCCGGTCGACGAGGACGAAGAGCACGCCGATCACGCCCAGGCCGATCAGCCCGACAAGGACCCACACATCGAGCTGCGCGCGGAACTGGATGGCGAGGAGTGCCTTGGCGCTGTAGTAGAGCGCGGCGACGGCAAATATCTCCTCGGTTACCGGCCGGTGCAGCGGCGTATAGATCTTGAGCACCGAAATCGAATGCCCGTCGAGCGGCCCGACGGGCTCGAGGGGCAGATTGCGGATGCTGGAGACGACCGTGCCTTGCCGCGCGGCGGCGATGAAGTTCTCGGTCTCGATTTCATCGATCAGCCCGCCAAACGAATCATAGAGTATCGAGCCGTCGAGGTTGCGGATCTGGATCTGCAGCAGGCGGGTGGAGTCGGCGTCGTTGCCGATCTCGAAAACCTCGTCCAGCTTCGCGCGGTCCTCTTCCGTCAGCGGACGATCGGGACCCAGAATGTCGAACTGGTGTGAAATCAGCGAATCGATGCTGGCGGCGGCGGAGCTGGCCACCCCCCTGGTGATGCTCGATTGCAGATAGTAGCCGATCCAGTTGCCGAGCACGGCCATCGCCAGCGCCACCACGATGGCCGCCGCCAGCAGGAAGCGCTGCGAGAGCGTCAGATAGCGCGTCAGCCGATAGGCCGCGAGGCGCGCCCTGTGGATCGGCCTTCCCGAGACTGCCGTTCTGCGGCCTGGCATCAACTGGAGCATTGGACCTGGCAATCAAGTCCAAATGCGCGGAGGTTGCAAGGCGGTTTTCGCGGGGGACGACAGCGCCCTCCGCCTTCACTCGCCAGGACTGCGGGCCGGCGCCCCGCGCATATATCGAGAGCAACGGTGGCCCGGGCTCCGATGCGCGTCCAACGCCTGGCCTCTTGTCTTGTTGCCGCCAGATGAAACCTCACGCGCATGCCTCGTACCCGCCTGCGCATCCCCTCTTGCAATGTTTAGTAATTTGCGTTTTACTAAACATGATCACTAAACATGCGCCAATGGTCGCAGTCGCAAAGAGCCGGGGCAAGCCGGTCAGTGAACAGGGCGCGGGAGGATTTGGGTCGTGAAGACGGCCCTTCGCGGAGCCGGGTGCCGGTTCCATTTCAGGGAGGAGACTATGCACGTAGGTCTGAAGACCGCGGCAGCGACGGCATCGTTCATGATGCTCGCTGCGGCGATGCCTGCCGGGGCGCAGGCGGATGAACTGACGCTCTGCTGGGCGGCGTGGGACCCGGCAAATGCCCTGGTCGAGCTGAGCAAGGATTTTACCGCGCAGACCGGCACCACGATGAGTTTCGAATTCGTGCCGTGGCCCAATTTCGCCGACCGCATTCTCAACGAACTCAATTCGGGCGGCAAGCTCTGCGACCTCTTGATCGGGGACAGCCAGTGGCTCGGCGGCTCGGCCGAGAACGGCTATTACGTCAAGCTCAACGATTTCTTCGACAAGGAAGGGATCAGCATGGACGATTTCGCTCCGGCGACCGTCTATGCCTATTCCACCTGGCCCAAGGGCACGCCGAACTACTGGGCGCTGCCCGCCATGGGCGACGCCAATGCCTGGGTCTACCGCAAGGACTGGTTCGAGAATCCCGAGGTCGCCGCCGAATTCAAGGCCAAGGCCGGCCGCGACCTCACCCCGCCCAAGACCTGGGACGAGCTGCAGGAAGTGGCTGCGTTCTTCCAGGGACGCGAGATCGACGGCAAAACCGTCTATGGCGCCGCGATCTTCACCGAGCGTGGGTCCGAAGGCATCACCATGGGCATCACCTCGGCGCTCTATCCCTATGGCTTCAAATACGAGATGACGCCCGGCAAGTACGACATGGAGGGCGCGGTCAATTCGCCCGAAGCCGTGGCCGCGCTGGAAAAATACAAGGCCGTCTACAAGTGCTGCACGCCGCCGGGGTACTCCGACAGCTACATGGACCAGGGGCTCGACGCCTTCAAATCCGGCCAGGTCGCCATGATGATGAACTGGTTCGCGTTCTGGCCCGGCATGTACAAGGACGAGAATGTCGGCGGCGACAAGATCGGCTTCTTCGTCAATCCCGGGCAGAACGTCGAAGGCTCGACGCTGGGCGGGCAGGGCATCTCGGTGGTCGCCAACACCGACAACATGGAAGGCGCGCTCAACTACATCAAGTGGTTCGCCCAGGCCGACGTGCAGAAGAAGTGGTATTCATTGGGCGGATCGTCCTGCCATGTGGCGGTGCTCAATGACCCCTCCTATCCGACGTCCTCGCCGTTCGCGGCCGATTTCCTTGCGGCCATGAACAACGTGAAGGATTTCTGGCAGGAGCCGAGCTACGCCTCGCTGCTGCAGGCCATGCAGAAGCGCATGCATGACTACGTCGTCGCCGACCAGGGCACGGCCAAGGAAGCGCTCGACCTGCTGATCGAGGACTGGACCGAAGTCTTCGAGGACGACGGCAAGCTCTAGTGCCCGTGGCGTAATCCCCACCCCCACCCCCTCCCCCTCGAGGGGGAGGGGGACGAAGGAACCTCGATCACAATGCTTGTGGTGAACTCGGAACGCGGGCTCCCGCCTCCCTCCCCTCGCGGGGAGGGATCGAGGGTGGGGGCTCGCGGTCTCTCGAAATGGGCGCCACGTGGTAATGTGCGGCGCTGGTATGAACCGAATGGGATTGCCCAATCGTGACCGACGCCAGAACATCGATGCTCGATCGCGCAGCAGAGGCCGCGGTGCTGAAGACGCCGCGGAGGCTGGCCAAAAAGGTCGAGGGTCTCTCGGACCGCGCGGTCGCCTGGCTGTTCATCGCGCCCACCATGGCGCTGCTGCTGGCCATCAACATCTTCCCGCTGTTCTGGGCGATCGGGCTGAGCTTCACCAATTACCGCGCCAATCGGCCAAATGAGGCCATCGCCAACGTCGGGCTGCGCAACTACGAGCGCATCCTCACCGATCCGGACATCTGGATCGCCATGCAGACCACGGCCAATTTCGTGTTCTGGACCATCGCGCTGCAGACCGTGATCGGCTTCGGCCTCGCCTTCCTCATCGACCGCAAGTTCCGCGGCCACGCCTTCTGGACCACCATTATCCTGGTGCCGATGATGCTGTCGCCGGCGGTGGTCGGTAATTTCTGGCGGTTCCTCTACCAGCCGCAGATCGGGCTCTTCAATTACATCGTCTCGTTCTTTACCGGCATCCCGCCCTCGAGCTTCGAGATGCTGGGCTCGGTGCAACTGGCGCCCTGGGCGATCATCATTGTCGATACCTGGATGTGGACGCCGTACGTGATGCTGATCTGCCTCGCGGGGCTGCGCTCGATCCCCGATTACATCTATGAGGCGGCAGAAGTCGACCGCGCCTCGCCGTGGCGGCAGTTCTGGTCGATCACGTTGCCCATGGCGCTGCCCTTCATCATGCTGGCGGTGCTGTTCCGCGGCATCGAGAACTTCAAGATGTTCGACATGGTGAACCTCCTGACCGGCGGCGGGCCGGGTTCGACCACCGAAGTTGCCTCGATCACGCTCAAGCGTGAGGCCTTCGAGAAGTGGCGCACCGGCTATTCGTCCGCCTTCGCCATCATCCTTTTTGTCGCGGTGTTCGGCCTCGCCAACATCTATGTCAAAGCGCTCAACCGGGTGAAGCAGCGATGAGCCTCACCACCGCCCATTCCGTCATCGAGCCGACCCGCACCAGCAAGCGCATCGCCGGGGCGATCGTCGTCGCCTATGCGCTGATCTCGATGGTGCCGCTGTTCTGGATCTTTGCGACCAGCTTCAAGACGCCTCCCGACTCGATCTCGTACCCGCCCAAGGTGATCTTCCAGCCCAGTCTCGAGGGCTATTGCAACCTCTTCACCACCCGCACCCGGCAGACCCGGGAATATGTGGATGCGCTGGGACCGGCGACGACGCTGTGCGACGAGATCACCCGCCGGCGCAACATGGTGATCGCCGGACCGTCCAACTACTGGCCGCGCTTCATCAATTCGCTGGTCATCGCCTTCGGGTCGACTTTTCTCGCGGTGTCGCTGGGGACGCTCGCCGCCTACGGCTTCTCGCGCTTCAAGGTGCCGCTGGCCGACGACCTGTTGTTCTTCATCCTTTCGACCCGGATGATGCCGCCGATCGCGGTCGCCATCCCGATCTATCTGATGTACCGCGAACTCGGGCTTTCGGACTCGGCGCTGGGGATGATCCTCCTCTACACGGCGGTCAATGTCTCGCTCGCGGTCTGGCTGCTCAAGGGCTTCATCGACGAAATCCCGCGCGAGTACGAGGAAGCCGCGATGATCGACGGCTATACGCGGCTGCGGGCGTTCTGGAAGGTGGTTCTGCCGCAGGCGACGACCGGCATCGCCGCCACCGCCATCTTCTGCCTGATCTTCGCCTGGAACGAATATGCCTTCGCGGTGATCCTCACCTCCGGCTCGGCGCAGACCTCGCCGCCCTTCATCCCGACCATTATCGGGGAGGGCGGGCTGGACTGGCCGGCCGTCGCCTCGGGCACGACGATCTTCCTCGTGCCGATCCTGGTGTTCACGATTCTCCTGCGCAAGCAGCTCTTGCGCGGGATTACGTTCGGGGCGGTGCGGAAATGAACGTTTGGCCCCGCCTGCTCCGCCGCAAGCCCATGGAAGCCATTGCCATCGCCCTGATCGGCGCTGGCTTCGCGATGCTGTTCCAGCCCTTCATGCTCGAGCTCTACTCGTACAGCTTCATCACCTTGCTCGTCGGCACGCTCATGTTCATCGTCGTTTCGAAGTTCCCGGAGTGAGCGATGGCTGAGATCCGGATCGAACAGCTGCGGAAGGAATTCTCCGGTTTCACCGCCGTTCAGAATTCGTCATTTACCGTTCAGGATGGCGAGTTTTTTGTGATGGTCGGCCCCTCCGGCTGCGGCAAGACCACGACACTGCGCATGATCGCCGGGCTCGAACTCCCGACCTCGGGCCGCATCCTGCTCGACGGCGAGGATGTCACCATGCGCCGGGCGCGCGAGCGCGACATCGCCTTCGTGTTCCAGCTCTTCGCCCTCTATCCGCACATGAATGTGCGCAAGAACATCGGCTTTCCGCTGCTCGCGCAGGGCATGCCGGGCGCCGAAATCCGGCAGCGCGTCGAAGAGGTGGCAAAGCTGCTGCGCATCGACCACCTGCTGGACCGTCCGGTCTCGGGCCTGGCCGGTGGCGACCGCCAGCGCGTGGCGCTTGGCCGCGCCATCGTGCGGCGGCCTAAGTGCTTCCTGATGGACGAGCCGCTGGGCACGCTCGACACCGAGTTCCGCGATCTGATGGTCCACGAGCTCAGAGAGCTGCACAACCGCATCCGCGCCACCACGGTCTATGTGACGCACGACCAGATGGAAGCGATGTCGATGGCCGACAAGATCGCGGTGATGAACCATGGCGTGATCGAGCAGTTCGGCACGCCGCGCGAAATCTACGACCGACCGCGCACCATGTATGTCGCCGATTTCATGGGCTCGCCGCCGATGAATTTCCTGAGCTTCAGTTCCGGCCTCGCCAAGGGCGACAGCACCGTCGCCATCCTCGGCGCAAAGATCGCCGTGCCGCAGATTCGCGAGGACGTGCCGCTGGCCGAACTGGCGCTGGGCGTCCGCCCCGAGCACATAAGGCTTGACGATGCCTCACCGATCCGTGGCGAGATCCTGGGGGCCGAATATCTGGGCACCACCCAGATCGTCTCGGTCGAAACGCCCGGTGGCCTGCTCAAGGCGCGCATTCCTGCCGATGAGCATGTCACCACCGGAGAGCAGGTGGGCCTTGCCTTGAGTGGCGGCCACCTCTCGGTCTTCGACCGGACGTCCGGCCGCGCCATCGAGACAGCGCTGTTCGAGGGGGCCGCTCATGGCTGAGGTCATGCTTCGGGGGGTCGCCAAGAGCTTCGGCCAGACCCGGGCGATCGAGGGGCTGGACCTCACCATCGCCGATGGCGAGTTCGTCGTGCTGCTGGGGCCGACCGGGGCGGGCAAGACCACGACGCTGCGGCTTGTCGCTGGGCTCGAACGGCCCGACGCGGGCCGGGTGCTGATCGGCGGCGAGGACGTGACGCTGGCGCCGCCTTCGGCGCGCGACGTGACCTTTGTCTTCCAGCAATATTCGCTCTACCCGCACCTTTCGGTCTACGAAAACCTCGCCTTCCCGCTCAGATCGCCCGCCCGGCGGATGGGCAAGGACGAGATCAAGCGACGCGTCGAGGCAACGGCAAAGCTGGTCCGCATCGACCACAAGCTCGAGAGCCGGGCAACGCGGCTCTCCGGCGGTGAGATGCAGCGCGTCGCGATCGGCAGGGCGCTGGTACGGCAGCCGGCGATTTATCTGATGGATGAGCCGCTCTCCTCGCTCGATGCGAAGTTGCGCGCGGAGATGCGGCTCGAACTCAAGCGCATCCAGCAGGAGCTTGGGGCGACGCTGCTCTATGTTACCCACGACCAGATCGAGGCCATGACCATGGCCGACCGCATCGGCATATTGAAAGACGGCGAGCTCATCCAGATCGGTACGCCGCGCAAGATCTACACCGAGCCGCGCAACACCCATGTGGCGACCCGGCTCGGGCAGCCGGCGATCAACCTGCTGCCCCAGGGCCTCCTCCCCGATGCCGGCCTGCCCGCTGGAACTAAGACCGTCGGCGCCCGTACCGAGCATCTGCGGATCGAGAAATCGGCGAATGGGCAAGCCGACGGCGTCGTCGACTGGATTGAGCATCTGGGCGACCAGAACCACCTGCATGTGAAACTGGGAGACCGCAAGTTGATCACGCTGTCGCCGCCTGATACCCCTCTTGCCCCGGGCGACAAGGTAATGATCCGCTACAACAATCCGCTCTGCTTCGATGCGGACGGCAACTGGCTGGGAGGGAGGGCGCAATGATCGACGAGGCGCTGTTCCGCGCTCTGGTCACCGCTGCCGCCGGGACGATCTCCGCGCATGCGGAGGAACTGACCGCGCTCGATTCGGCAATCGGGGACGGCGACCACGGCCACAATATGAGGCGCGGGGTAGAGGCGGTGCTGAGCGATCTCGAAAGCATCGCTGTAAAGCCGCTGCCCGAAGCGCTCAAGGCCATCGGGACCAAGCTGGTGATGACCGTGGGCGGCGCCTCGGGGCCGCTCTACGGCACGTTGTTCCTGACCCTGGGCAAGGAACTCGCCAATGCGCCGCCGGCCTCTGCCGACCTCGCTGGAGCGATGGCCAAGGCGGTGGATGCGGTGGCGGCGCGCGGCAAATCCGAACTGGGCCAGAAGACCATGCTCGACGTGCTCTACCCCGTCGCCGATGCGCTCAACGCCAACCGCAGCGGCGCCGAAATCGCGGCAATCGCCGCCGCGGCGGCCGAAGCGACGCGCAACGTCAAGGCGATCCGTGGCCGCGCCTCGTTTCTTGGCGAGCGGTCGGTCGGCCATGTCGATCCCGGCGCCCGCTCGAGTGCGCTGATCGTCGAGGCTGTGGCGGGGGCGCTGCAATGAACAAGGTCGGCATCGTCATCGTTTCGCATTCGCCGCTGGTGGCCGAAGGCGCCGCCGACATGGTGCGCCAGATGGTGGGCGATGAAGTGCCGCTGGCCTGGTGCGGCGGCGACCCGGGGGGCGGGCTGGGCACGAGCGTCGAGGCGATCATGCAGGCGATCGACCGCGCCTGGTCCGAGGCCGGGGTCGCCATCCTCGTCGATCTGGGCGGCGCCGAAACCAATTCGGAGATGGCCATCGAAATGCTGGGCGCCGACAAGGCCGGCCGCATCGTCGTCTGCAATGCCCCGGTGGTCGAGGGCGCGGTGATGGCGGCGACCGAAGCCTCGGGCGGCGCCTCGCTCGCCGCAGTGTGCGCCACCGCCGAAGAACTCTCACCGGCCTAGAAGGAATAGTTGCGTTTTGGCTGAAGCACAGGTCCTCATCACCCACGACGTGGGTCTGCACGCCCGCCCCTCGGTGAAGTTTACCAAACTCGCCAAGGGGTTTGTGGCGCGCATCGATCTGGCCCTGGGCGCAGAGGGGCCGTGGATCGATGCCAAGAGCATCGTCAAGGTGATGGCCACCAAGGCGCCCAAGGGCTCGATCCTGTTCCTGCGCGCGGAGGGCGAGGATGCCCAGGATGCCATCGACGCGCTGGTCTCGCTGATCAAGCGCGATTTCGATGAGGACGGAAAGCATGTTCACTCCGCTTAGCGCCAAGGGCATCGTTGCCTCGGTCGGCTATGCGTCGGGTCCGCTCTTCCTGATCGACGCCGCGACCGGTACCTATGTCGCGAACGGCGCGCCCGACACCGAGGCGGCGCGGCTGCATGCGGCGATCGCCCAGGCGAGAGCGGAAGTCGCAACGCTGATGAGTTCGGCCGATGACGACAGTGCGCTGATCCTCGAATTCCAGATGGCGATGATGGAGGACGAGAGCCTCGCGGCGCCGGCCTTCGCCGCCATCGGCGGTGGGAATGATGCGGCCAACGCATGGATCGCCGCGCTCAACAAGGAGATCGACGGCTACGACACGGCCGAGGACAGCTATTTCCGCGCCCGCGGCGCCGATCTCCGCGATATCCACGACCGAGTACTGCGCGCCTTGACCGGCGCCGCGGCACTGCGCGCGCCCGCGGGCGCGGTGCTGTTCGGCCGGGATCTCTCCCCCACCCAGTTCCTCGCCACCGATTGGGCCAAGGGTGGCGGCATCGTGCTGTTGCGGGGGAGCACGACGAGCCACGTGGCGATGCTCGCCCGCGCCCGCGGCATTCCGATGCTGGTCGGTGTCGGTGACCTGCAGGCGGCGAATGATCATTTCGTCCTCGTCGATGCCGAGCACGGCAAGGTGACGGTGCTGCCCGATGCGGCCGAGCGCCACGAATTCCTCAAGGCCAGCACCGCGCATCTGCAACTGATGAATCTGGCGCGGACGCAGATGGGTGAGCCCGCGGTCACCGCCGATGGCGCGGCCATCGAGGTGCTCGTCAACGTCGCCGAGCCGACCGACGTGGACCGCATCGATCCAGAAATCTGCGCCGGCGTCGGGCTGATGCGGACGGAGTTCCTGTTCAACCACGGTCTCCCCGACGAGGAAACCCAGTACGCGGCTTACCGCCACGTGCTCGCATGGGCAGGAAACAGGCCGGTTACCATCCGTACCGTCGATGCCGGCGGGGACAAGCCGGTGCGCGGCTTCACGGTCGAGGAGACCAATCCGTTCCTCGGCCTGCGCGGCATCCGGCTCTCGCTGTCGCGGCCGGAAGTGTTCCGCGTGCAGATCCGGGCGCTCTTGCGCGCCGCGGTCATCGGCAACCTCAAGGTGATGTTCCCGATGATCAGCCTCGCGTCGGAGTATGCCGCGGCCAAGGCGCTGTTCGATGAGGAGACGGCGGCCCTTGCCGCGGCGGGCGTCCCGCACAAGATGCCGCCGCTCGGCATCATGGTCGAAGTGCCGGCGGTCGCCATCGCGCCGGAGGCCTTTGCCGACGTGGCGTTCTTTTCCATCGGCTCGAACGATCTGACCCAGTATGTGATGGCCGCGGGCCGCGACAACGGGGCGGTCGCCGCGCTCAGCGATGTGCGCCATCCCGCGATCCTGGCACTCATCGAGAAAGTGACTCGATACGGAGCGGCCAACGACATCTCCGTCAGTCTCTGCGGCGATGCTGGCGGCGATCCGCAGGCCATCCCGTTCCTGCTGCGCGCCGGGCTGCGTCAGCTCTCGGTCGCCCCGGCGCAGTTGCCGCTCGCCAAGGCGGCAATCGCGCGGGCCTCGCTCCATGGATAGACCCGAGAGCGAACCGTCGCGGCCGGAAGCCCATATCCGCGCCTACAAGATGCTGCTGCTCAAGGTCCTGGAGCAGCGCCCCTCGGGCACGCGCCAGCGGCTCGCCGATGCGCTGGGCAAGCACCGCAGTTTCGTGACGCAAATCACCAGCCCCAGCTACGCGACGCCCATTCCGCAGAAGCACCTCGCGACCGTGTTCACGGTCTGCCACTTCAGCCAGGCCGAGCGGGACGCCTTCATGGCCGCCTATCGCAGGGCCCATAAAGGGAGGCTCGATATCGGGGATGCTGCGCGCAAGACGCGGCACCTGACGCTGCTGGTACCCGATCTGGGCGACGACAAGCACAATGCTGCCTTCGACAAGGCTGTCGGTGAGTTCATCCAGAAGATGGCCGGGCTGATGAAGAAATCGGGAGGGAACGAATGAAGAAACTGATCAACGCGGTCGAGAATGTCCTTACTGAAAGCCTCGATGGCTTCGCTGCCGCACATGGCGACATCGTCACGCTGGGCGGCGGCCATAAATTCGTCCGCCGCGGGACGCTGAAGCCGGGCAAGGTGGCGCTGATCTCGGGCGGCGGCTCGGGCCATGAGCCGCTCCACGCGGGATTTGTCGGCCTCGGCATGCTGGATGCGGCCTGTCCCGGGCAGGTGTTCACCTCGCCCACCCCCGACCAGATGCTCGAGGCCGCCGCCGAGGTCGATACCGGCGCGGGCGTCCTCTTCATCGTCAAGAACTACGAGGGCGATGTGATGAATTTCGACATGGCCGCGGAAATGGCCGACGGCAAGGCCGAGCGGATCATCACCAACGACGACGTCGCGGTCGAGGATTCGACCTACACCACCGGCCGGCGCGGCGTGGCCGGTACGCTGGTGGTCGAAAAGATCGTCGGCGCGGCCGCCGAGACGGGCATGGACCTGGCCGGTCTGAAGGCCCTTGGCGATGCCGTCAACGCCGCAACCCGTTCGATGGGCGTGGCACTCACCAGCTGCACAGTGCCCGCCGCCGGCAAGCCGACCTTCGAAATCGGCGAAAGCGAAATGGAGTTCGGCGTCGGCATCCATGGCGAGCCCGGCCGCCGCCGCGACAGGCTCAGAAGTGCCGATGAGATCGCAACGGAAGTCTGCGACGCCATCGTGGGCGATTTCGGCAGCATCGAAGGCAAAGAGGCGCTGCTCTTCGTCAACGGCTTCGGCGGCACGCCGCTGATGGAGCTCTACCTGATGTACAACAGCGCCCGGATGCTGTTCGAACGGCGCGGCGTTTCCATCGCCCGCTCGCTGGTGGGCAACTATGTCACCTCGCTCGACATGGCCGGCTGCTCCATCACGCTTTCGCTGCTCGACGAGCAATCCACCCGCCTATGGGACGCGCCGGTGCACACCCCGGCGCTGCGCTGGGGTGTCTGACCTGAGCCCAGCAGCGGCAGGACCGGCGGTTGAGCGGATCCGGCAGTTGACGCTGCTTCGACGCAAATACTCGCGTTCGTCAAGAACTGGGTGAAGAGCGAGGACACTATTTCGGCATAAGCGTTTGTGGCGATCCCTGGGTCAAACGGGCCGCTATGAAGCCTTGGCTCTCCGTCTGCCGAGTGACACCAATAACAGCTTTAGTTTAGACATGATATTGTTGCCGGCGTATCGCAAGGCATTGCCAATGCGCATGGGGCGTTGAGGCGGGTTCTTATGAATTGGGGTGATTTGTGGGTCTTGTGAAACGGAGTTAGAATTCGACGCCGTGGCGAAGCTGGCAGTATGAGACCGCTCACGCCAAGCGCAGAGGACACGCACCTGGTGCATCAGTCGAAACCTACCCATAGCCTGCGGTCTGGCCTGACTGCGTTTTTCGCACCGGAGTTCCGCGCCTGGCGCGGAGAAGCCAGGCTGTCGGCCGTGTTCTGGGTGCACGGTGTGCTCGTCAGTTCCGTGCTGATCACGCTTTTTGCTACAAGCATCTACCGCGGACAGGTGTTCCTGGAGCAGGCACTGCTGATCGGTTTCGGGTTCTACACGGCCTGGGTCCTGGTTTCGATCTGGCGCTGTTCGTCGGCCGCGGAACCATTCTGGGGGGTGCTGGCCAAGCTGCTGACCGTCCCCTGGGCTGCCAACGCGGCGCTTGTCGTGTTCTTCCTGCAGCTGGAGCTCTGGGTCCGCTATGCGGGGAAATGAGGACCTGCCCCGCACCGCCGGCGCCGCTGCAGAAAGGGGAACTGTCCGCACAATCATCCTCGGCGCGGCGGAGACCCTGTTTCCGGGCTACTTCGCGCTGACCATGGCGACCGGCGTGGTGTCGATCGCCTCCGCATTGCTGGGCATGCAGCCGATTGCATGGACCCTGCTTGTGATCAACTGGATCGCCTATCCCTCGCTCTGGGGCCTCACCCTCGTCCGGGTGGCGGCCTTCCGGCGCCAGCTTGCGGGCGATATATCGGACCATCAACGGGCGCCCGGGTTCTTCACGCTGGTGGCGGGGACCTGCGTCTTCGGAACGCAGAACATCGTCGTTGCCGATGCCAGGATCGTGGCCACCCTGCTGTGGTGGTTCGGATTGGGCCTCTGGATCGTCGTGATGTACGGTTTCTTCACCGCCGTCACCATCCGTGCCCGCAAGCCGTCGCTGGCGATGGGGATAAATGGCGCGTGGCTGATCGGCGCCGTGGCGACGCAGTCGATCGTCGTGTTGCGGGGCGCGCTGGACGCCGGGACCACGCCGCCCGAGCCGATCCAGTTCATCGCCCTCATGATGTTCATGATCGGCAGCATGCTCTATCTGGCGATCATCCCCCTAATCTTTTACCGGCTTACCTTCGTGCGGCTGAGCTCGCGGGATTTCAGCCCGCCCTACTGGATCAACATGGGGGCCGTGGCCATATCGACGCTGGCGGGCGCAACGCTGATCATGCGCGCGGAAACCTGGCCCCTGATCAAGCCTTTCCTCCCCTTCCTGCTCGGATTCACCATGTTCTTCTGGTCGGTGGCGACCTGGTGGATCCCGTTTCTGTTGACGCTCATGGTGTGGCGATACTTGTGGAAAAGGGATCGGCTGGCCTATGAACCGGCGCTGTGGGGGATGGTCTTTCCTCTGGGCATGTACACCACGAGCACGCTCCAGCTGAGCCGGGCGATGGGCTTCGAGTTCCTCAAGGTCGTGCCCCAGGTCTTCATCTACGTGGCGCTGGCCGCCTGGGTGGCGACCATGGCGGGGCTTCTTCTGCATATTTACCGAAGCGCCGTGACGATAAGGGCGCGCGTTCAGAACGGCGAATGACGCGCGGCTTGAAGCCACGCGGCCTGACGACCGTCACGGGATCGCATGCGGGAGGCGGGTCGCCTGCAACATGGGCATCGGGCTCACCGCCGGCGAGATCAACCCCCTGGCTTGTACCGATGGCTTCGAGCAGCTGAGTTTCCCCAAGCCCCGTGTTCACCGACGACACGATCAACACCGAGAAGCACGGTGTCCGGCCGCTGCCCCCTGTGATGTTCGGAAGGGCACCCTGCCCTAAGTGGCGGAAGCCCCGACAGCAAGGCCGAGAAACGAGCGCATCGGGCCGGACGGCGACGTCAGGTCCGCCAGAGTGTACTCGTCGAGCACGGAAAGAAAGGCCAGCCTGGCGCGGTCAAGAGCCCCCTTCAGTCGGCAGGTCCGCCGCAGCGGACAATCCTCGTTCTCCGGCTGGAAGCAGGGAACGATGTCCATGTCTGGTTCTGTGAATCGCACAAGTTCTCCGAGGCCAATGGCCTCCGGGGGCTTTGCCAGTCGTATGCCGCCGCTGCGGCCGCGAACCGTCTCCAAATAACCCGCTTGGCCCAGTTGATGGACCACCTTCATCATGTGGTTGGCCGAAACGCCGTAAGCCTTGGCGACCTGCGAAATGGTCGCGAGTCCATCCGGCCTGACGGCCAGGTACATCATCAGGCGAAGAGCATAGTCGCTGTAGAGCGTCAACCGCATGTGAGCTCCAAATCTGAACGCGAGGGCACTGCTTTTAGACTTTCCGCGCTCGGGCGGACAGCCTTTTCGGTGACCAGCGCGGATCCTGCGAAATTTTCTGGGCGCCGGGATGAAGGGCGGCGAGGAAAATCTCAGCTACGCTCGTCGCCCACCCGTCCGGGAACCACTCCGAGTGATGCCGGGAGCCTGCGGCTCCGCTGTCGCGGTGAGGTCCTGGCAAACAGCCCCATCATGCGGGCCTACACCTTCCCGGGGAGCCTGACGCCCATCGATACGGGAAGGTTGGACCGGTCACCGCCCACCTGAATGAACCCCGCCATTCCCATGTTGAGATGCGCCTGGCACTTGAAGCCATGGAGTCCCGGAACACCCAGCGTAACAGTGAACTGCTCATCGGTCTTGCCCTTCCAGGCGGGAGCCGCTTCCAGGACGTCTCCGCACCGTGTCCCTTGTCCACGGGGACGAACGTCACGGTATCCCCGGGCTCGACCTGCGGGAATGACGGCGAGAATCCCATTGTGTTCCCGTCCGTCCCCTTGTTGAGCATCAGCGTCTCGAAATTGGCGGCCACAGCTACGCCACGAGATTCCATGGCACAAACGGCAATCGCCAGCGCCATCACCCGCTTGATCAACAGTCCCGATCACGCCATCCAAGTTAAAAATGTATGCAATATACATTTTTAACTCCCATTGGCGCGCCGGACGATCGCCAAGTCGGAGAGCATGGCTGGCCGCAAACACGCATGGGGGGGACCGGACGGGGCGTGCCTCCAGATCCATGCTGATCAACCCCGCACGGATTCGTAGGCGTGCCAGGTGGCGTGTCCGAGCAACGGGAATACGACGATGAGTCCGATCAAACCCGTCAGGAGGCTCAGGACCGTGAGCCCCAGCACGACGATGCCCCATCCCAGCAGCGCCGGCAGATTGCTCCATACCAGGACCATGCTGGTTCCCATGGCCGTGAACGCATCGACACGCTTGTCGAGCAGCATGGGCACCGAGAAGGCGCTGATGGCGAAGGCGAAGGCTGCGAACAATCCCCCGACGATACTGCCGGTCAGCAACAAGGCCAGCCCGGTCGGAGTTGTGACCAGTATGGTGGCGATATGATCGAGGCCCGGAAAGGGCCTCACACCGAAGAACAGCGCGTACAGCAGTACCGCGGCACGCATCCACAGGAGCATCAAGCCGCAGAGCAGGGCGCCGATGAACAGAACCTGGCCGCCGGGGCCGGAGTCGACGAGGATCATCCGGCCCAAAGTCACCTTCTCGCCGGCGGCCAGCCGCCGGCTCTTTTCGTAGAGACCCACGGCCAACACCGGGCCGACGACCATGAAGCCAGCCAGAGCGGGGAAGAGTATGTAGTCCCACTCGAAGTTGAGGATGCAGTACACGATGGCCACCGAAGCCAGGAACACCGCGAGGCCGTAGGCGAGGCTGAGGCCGGGCTGTACGAGGAGGTCGCGCCAGCCCGCCTTCAGCCAGTCGATCGCGCTCGTCACCCGCAAGTTGCGGCTCCACGCGCGGCCGGCGGGAAGCGGCGGCACCAGTTCTGGAATCTTGGTCATTCTGCCCTCTTCAGCAGGTAGCTCAACATGCCGATTTCGCGGCCTGGAAGGCGCCCCCCGCCTGCGGCGACTTCGAGTGGTCGAGGCACACCGGTTGGGACTGGAAGGCGACATAGACGAGATGTGCGTTGGCCAGTCCGAGCAGCAGCGCCGTTACGCCGACGAGCAGCCAGACAAGCTGGGCGGCATGCCTCCGCCTGGGGATCGCCCCGCTCATTGCTGTCGCGTCCGCAGGTCGAGAACGTACAGCGTCAACAGCTTGCGCTGCACGTCCGACAGTCGCCCTTCCCACGACGGCATCTGACCCATCCTGCCGCCATGGATCGATGCAGTGACCGTCGTTTCGTCGCCACCGTAAACCCAGAACCGGTCGGTGAGATCGGGGGCGCCGGCGTCAGTGCTACCCTTGGCGTTCTCGCCGTGGCAGGCAGCGCAGTTGTCGAGAAACAACTGGGCCCCGGCCGCCAGTTCGTCCTTGTCGGCCATCGACGCGATCTCCGGTTGCGACAGCGAGCGAACATAGGTGGCGACGCGCTTCACATCGTCCCGCGCCAGCATCTGGTCACGCCCGAAGGCAAGCATCTGTGAGACCCGCGTCTCCGGATGCTCGGAGTTGATGCCGACGCGTATGGTCTCCTGAACAGTTTCCTCATCGCCGCCCCAGAGAAACGGAGCCTGAGCCAGATTGGGGAAGCCGGGTCCACCTCCGGCATCGGTGCCGTGGCAGACCGAGCAATTGTCTCCAAACAGGGCATGGCCCGCTTCCCGCACGACCTGCATCAACCGCGGGTCGGCCTGAATTTCCCGAAGGTTCGCGGCCGCGATCCTGTCGGTCCAGACGGAACGCTCGATTGCCGCGGACCGGACGTTCTCGGCGACGATCGTTCGTTGATCGAGCCCCAGCAGACCGCGAGTATAATTCACGCCATAGGGCCAGGCCGGCATGAGCACCCAGTAGATCACCGCGAAGGTGAAGGTCGCCACGAGGAAGAACCAGACCGGCTTCGGAACCGGGGTGTTGAGCTCCTTGATGCCGTTCCACTCATGCCCGGTCGTCATGTGGCCGGTGTGGGGATCGCGTTCTCCTACCGACATGGCCGGTCCTCATCCGAAACCACATTCCGGGCAGCCTGGTCGAACCATTTCTTGTTGGACGGCCAGTATGCGTAGACCAGCACCGCCAGCGACAGAGCGATCAGATAGAAGAGGCCGAAGGACTTGGAGAAACCGATCAGCGCGTCGTGCAGGTCCATGTCACTCAACCTTCGAAGGGTCGGCCGCCGCGTAGGCCACGTCCGACAAGCGACCGAGTATCTGCAGATATGCGACCAGCGCGTCCATCTCGGTCACCGTCCGCGCATCGCCGTCGAAAAGGCGGACCTGGGTCGCTTCGCCATAGCGTTGGCTGACCCCGGCCGCGCTCGCATCGTCCGGCGTTGCCTGGCCGAAGGCGTCGGCCGAGGCATGCGCGATCATCTCCCCGGTGTAAGGTACTCCGGTCGTCTGCAGAGCGTTCAGATGCAGACCAAGGTCATCGATCTTGAGCAGAGTCCGGGCCAGCCATGCGTAGCGCGGCATCTTGGACTCCGGTACCACGTCGCGCGGATTGGTCAGGTGCGCGACATGCCATGCGTCCGAGTACTTGCCACCGAGGCGCGCGATGTCCGGCCCGGTCCGCTTGGATCCCCACAGGTGAGGATGATCGTATTGCGACTCGACCGCGAGCGAATATGGCCCGTAGCGCTCGACTTCGTCCTGCAGCGTGCGGATCATCTGCGAATGGCAGGCGTAGCAGCCCTCGCGCATATAGATGTTGCGCCCCGCCACTTCGAGCGGGGTATAGAGCCGCATGTCGGGTGCCTTCTCTACGGTCCCGCCGATGGTGAAGAGCGGCGCGATCTCCACGAAGCCGCCAATGCTGGCGGCGATGATCACCGCCACCACCAGACCGATGGCATTGCGCTCGAGCTTGTAATGGAATCCGAACATCCTACTCTCCGGCAAGGACGGTTGGCGCAGCCGGAGCGGGCAGATCGGCAGTGGCGTCGACCGGGTGTGGAACGGTCGACCGAACGGTCATCCAGATATTGTAGCTGCCGACCAGGGTGCCGAGCAGGAACAGCGTGCCGCCGATCGCCCGGGCGACGTAGTAGGGGTGCATCGCAACCAGGGAGTCGATGAACGAGTAGGAGAGCGTTCCGGACTCGTTGTAGGTGCGCCACATCAGGCCTTGGGTCAGGCCCGAGTTCCACATGGCGAACACGTAGATCAGGGTACCGGCCAGGGCGAGCCAGAAGTGCACTTCGACGAGTTTCGCCGAGTACATCGCGGGCTTCTTCCAGAGCCAGGGAACTGCCGCATAGATTGATCCGAAGGTGATGAGCGCCACCCAGCCGAGCGCTCCGGCGTGCACGTGCCCGACCGTCCAGTCGGTATAGTGCGAGAGGGAGTTGACCGGACGAATGGCCATGAAGGAACCCTCGAAGGTCGAGAGGCCATAGAACACCGCCGCCATCATCATGAAGCGCAGCGTGGCGTCGTCGCGCACGCGATGCCAGGCGCCGTTAAGGGTCAAAAGGGCATTGGCCGCCGACGACCAGGACGGCACCAAGAGCATGATCGAGAAGGTCATCCCCAGGGTCTGCACCCATTGCGGCAGCGCCGTGTAGTGCAGGTGATGGGAGCCTGCCCACATGTACATGAAGGTGATGCCCCAGAAGCTGATGATCGATAGCCGGTAGGAGAAGATCGGCCGGCCGGCCTTCTTGGGGAGGTAGTAGTACATCATGCCCAGGAACCCGGAGGTGAGGAAGAAGGCCACGGCATTGTGGCCATACCACCACTGGGTCATCGCGTCCTGCACGCCGGAAAACAGCGAGTAGCTCTTGGCGCTGCCAAGCGAGATCGGCACGGCGAGATTGTTGACGATGTGCAGGATCGCCACCACCAGGATGAAGGCCATGTAGTACCAGTTGGCGACGTAGATATGGGGTTCCTTGCGGCGCTTCAGGGTGCGGATGTAGATGCTGAAATAGGTGACCCAGACAATCACCAGCCAGATGTCCGCGTACCATTCGGGCTCGGCATACTCCCGAGACTGTGTAAGCCCCATGAGATAGCCGCTGGCTGCGATGATGCAGAAAAGATTGTACCCCAGGAGCACGAACCAGGGGCTCAACTGGTCAGGCAGCCGGGCCCGAGTGGTGCGCTGCAGGACATGGAAGGATGTGGCAATCAAGGCATTGCCGCCGAAGCCAAAGACCACGCCGCTGGTGTGAACCGGACGGAGACGGCCGAAGCTTGCCCAGGGCGCATCGAACGTCATGTCGGGAAACACCAGAAGCCAGGCGACCCAGGCACCGACGAACATGCCGATCACGCCCCAGACCATCGTCAGCCCGATTCCGACCTTGGTGGGCGCGTCGTAGTACTCATTCAGCCGGCCGGGGTCCGGCTCTGGTGCATCAAGGCCGCGCATGAGCGCAATGACCGCGGCTCCTGCCAGGACGGCAATCATCCACCCGTGGGTACCGAGCAGATCGCCACGGCCGGCGGCGGCCATCGCCACGCCGCTGGCTGTCAGAACGAGCGCGATTGCCATCCCCAAAAGCCGTTCGTTCCTGGTCAGTTGCGAAGCCATCCAATCTTCCTTCAACCACTGGCAACGTTCTTGCGCACTCATCCGGACGAACCGGCGCGTCACCAGCCACCGTTCCGGCGCGCGTGTGTTCGCCTAGTGGACTAAAAGCAGTATTTGGAATGTACCTTTAACTTGATCCACGGGACATGAGGCGGCTTGTCGCGGTCATGGCGACAACCGTCTCGACGTCCCTCCAGCGGTCCGCGGTACCGTGACTGTCGCCCAACCGGCGGCGACCGCCGCCCCGCTCAAGCGTCTCTAGCGCATGGTAGAAGAGGACTTCGCGCATCCAGCGCCCGAGGGAGGCGTTCCGTTCACGGCGATAGTAACGATCAGCGATCCAGATATCTGACGCAGGGACGTTCCAGGTCGATCTTCTCGATATCCTGATGCCGAATGAACGCCCCGGCACCTAAAGCCGGGCGCAATGGTTGAGCAGCGTTCGTCCAAGGACAATGATCCGACTCGCTGTCCCGCGATTTGCCGCCACGGGGGTCTCGCCCGTACGAATTTTCCTGGTGAGTTTTGGCGAGTGTTTCTAGCTCAACAAATCTCAAAAGCACATAAGTCTTTGATCTTATTGGCGCACCGGAGAGAATGAAAGTGGGCACTCGTATGTCATTGAAGTGTCGATAGATTTCTGGCGATCAACACGCCATGCCATTCGACGCCTCTGAAACCGGCCACCTTGTTCCACGCGAAAGAGCAGTAGCGCGGAAACCCCCGGCAGTGCCGGCAGCCCGGATGGGAGAACCGGGCGCCGACACCGCGCGAGTCAGCAGCCCCAGGCGGGCGGCACCGACTCAGCGTTTTCCTGGGTGATGAGCGGCAGGGGGAGAAAATAGGGCCTCTTGATGTCAGCTTCCTTGCCCATCAGATAGTCGTAGGCCATCTCCATGGCGTGGTAGGCTTGAGGGTAGGGATTCTGGTTGACGGTTCCGGCTATCTTGCCATCATAAATCAGTTGCCGGACGTCGGCGGGGTAGTCGCCGGCAAAGAAGACGACGTCGTCACGGCCGATGCGAAGCGCGTAGTCGACCGCTGCAGCGCCCTCAGGTCCCTGCATTACGATGGCATCGATCTGGCCTTTCGGGAACCGGCTCAGCAGGTCCTGCACCACGGCGAGGGCCTTGGCGCTGTCGAAATCGTCCGAGACTCGGGCGATCTCCTCGATCTCGGGATGTTCACCGCGCCCTACGTCCCAGCCCCGGGCGCGCAGCACCTGGGCCGGCGTGGAAAGCGGGCCCATCACGTATGCCACCTTGACCGGGTTCCCGCCGAAATGGGCGGAAACCAGATCGGTCTGCAGCCTGCCGAATTCGACGTCGTCGGCACCGACATAGGTTACGACATCAACGTCGTCGCGCCCGAAGCCGGCCTTGTTGTTGACCTCGATCACCGGAATGCCTGCCTCGTTGAGCTGCTTGATCCCGGGGAGGATACCTTCACCCGACGGCGTGAGCAGCACGAGGTCGTATTTCTGCGCCGCGAAGTTCTGCAGGTTTGCCAGTTCAGTGGCCAAATCGCCGCTATTGCCGTCGAACAGGTCGTAGGTAAAGCCGAACTGCTTGGCGCCGTCTTCCAGCCCAAGCTTGAAATTGGCATAGAACGGTACTTTCAGATAGGCCACGCTGACGGCGATCCGCTTGTTGGCCGGCGCGATGTCCGCGACAGTCGCCTCTTGTGCGGCCGCCGGGCATGTCAACTCGGCAGCCATCGCCGATCCAGTCGCCGCGAGTGCCGAACCCGCGAGCAGGGCCATCATCGTTTGCCTGAGCAGGCGGCGGCGGTGGATGGTTTTGTCCAGCCAGTTCTGCATCTTTCAATCCTCCATCGCGAACCAAAAGCTTCGCCAATGCCGGACGGGTTCGCTGTCGTCCGGCTTATGGTAGTTGCCGAAATTGCATGTCCTGCTAGTCGCGCCGGGTTCGATCCAGACCGACTGCGAGGATGAGAATTACCCCGGTTGCGACGGGTTGCCAGAATGGCGACACGCCAAAGAGGTTGAGACCATTCGACACCACTCCGAGAAGCAGGACGCCGATAACGGTTCCGAACATCCGGCCATAGCCGCCGCCGAGCGACGCGCCGCCAACGATGACCGCCGCAATGGCGGTCAACTCGTAGCCCATCGCGGCTTGCGGCTGGCCGCTCGCAGTCTGCCCGACCAGCAGGACTCCGGAGATCGCGGCACAGACGGAAACGAGGACGTAGGTCAGAAAGCGCAGGCGATCGGGGTCGATGCCCATGACCGACGTGGCCCTGGCGTTTCCCCCGGTCGCATAGACGTGGTGCCCGAAGCGGGTCAGTTGCAGCACCGCCCCGAGCAGCAGGGCGATCGCAGCGAAAATGAGCGTGACGATCGGCGCGCCGTAGATCTTGCCGAGCCCGAGATTGGTGAACTCGTACGGCACACCGAACACCGGCGTGGCGTTGGTGGACACGTAAACCAGCCCGCGGATGATCGTCATCATGCCGAGCGTCGCGACGAATGGATTGATCCGCAAATACGCGATCAGTGCCCCGTTGATCGCACCGACCATAATGCCGGCGGCGATCGCTGCGCCGACGCCAAGGGGTACGCCAAACTGGCCGCTGGTCGTCATCACCACCGCGCAGACGACACTTGCCATGGCCGCTGTCGCGCCAACCGACAGATCGAAGCCGCCGATGATGATGGCAAACGTCATGCCGCAGGCGATGATGCCGATCACCGAGTTCTGCTGCAGGATGTTGGTGATGTTCTCGATCGACCAGAATTGCTGTTTGGTCAGCGCGAGAGCGACGACGACAATGATGAAGGCGCCCAGTATGCCGTTTCGCCGAAGTCCCTGGCTGAAACTGCTCGTGGATTGCTGCGGCCCCGCCATCGACTGTGCCATCATGCGACCTCGCCGTTGCCGGCGCGGGCACCGGTAATCATGCTGACGATCTCGTTCGGATCCGTCGCCGCCGTTCGCCGTTCGCCGATCATGCGACCGCGCCGCAATACCCAGATGCGATCGGTCAGACGGAAGACTTGATCGAGGTTGTGGCTGATGATCAGTACGCTGAAACCTCTATCCTTCAACGTGCGGATGACGCCCTCGACCGCCTGGGTCTCGGCGACGCCGAGCGCCGCAGTGGGCTCGTCCATGATGATCAGCTTGGAACCCCACGCAGCGGCGCGGGCGATGGAAATCAGCTGCCGCTGTCCGCCCGACAGTCCGTCGACATTGCCTTCGATCGGCGGCACGTTCATCTGGAACCTGCCCAGCATTTCGCGCGCCGCGACAATCATCGCCTTCTTGTCGAGCAGATGCAGGAAGCGCGGGCCCCGGAAGCGCTCGCGCCCGAGGAAGACATTGGCCCAGACCGTCATGTTGCCGGCCAGAGCCAGGTCCTGGTAAACCGTCTCAATTCCAGCGGTGCGCGCCTGCGACGGGCTGGCGAAATCCGCTGGGCGGCCATCGAACTCGATATGGCCGGCGCTCGGGGGGATCACTCCGCTGATGAGCTTGACCAGTGTGGATTTGCCCGCGCCGTTGTCCCCGACGAGACCGGTGATCTCGCCGGCATTCAGCGCCATGGACACGTTCTCGAGCGCGGTCACGCCGCCGAAATACCGGGACACATCCGAAACCGACAAAATGGACCTTGGGGTGGCCGCTTCCACGCCGCCGACATACCGCCGTTCGCCTATGCCTTCGGACGCCGTGGACAATGCGCCTGTCTCCCGTTCGCCTCCGGCATGACCGTAGACGCTAATTCACACAGATGCTGGCTATCATGTTGGTTATTCACACGCAAGCTAGATGTTGATTATTCACATGGGCTCGCTTACACCTTCATACCGCGCGCGATCCAGATCGTCGCCGGCGTGCATTTGGAGAAAGCTGGACTATGGCATCGGGCAGTGACTTGCGGCTGGTATCAGTTTGGCACGGCCCCGAAGGCGTTCGGGAACTGCACTACAGCCTTTACAATAATGGCAAAACCGCCATCAGCGACTTCACATTCTGCCTCACAGGAACGCTTTGGCTGACCGGTCAGGGCTCGGTGCGTGGCGGCACGGTGGTTCGCTCACTCTCCAATTTCATCGAGATCAAGCCGGACGTCCTGGAACTGGCCAATGTCTGGACGTTCGCCATATCGGGACTCAACGAATGGCCGCGGCATTCCGGCGATGGCGCCAAGTCGGCCTATGTCCGGCTTTCGAGTGGCGAGATCATCGAGGTGGGCGTCCAACCGATGACACGCAGCCATAGCGCATCGAATGTCGGGACGCTTTCGAAGCCAGCCAGACGCGGGAATCCCGTGGATGCCCGCGATCGTCCTCCGATGTCCCTCTCCGTCATTCCATTCCCGAACGTTGCTTCGGTGGCTATATCGCCGCTGCCGGCAGGCGATCTTGCCATCGAGTTGGGAGACGAGGCCGACACCGGCGCCTATGCGCTTTCCACCGCCGTTGATGCTCTCGCGCGCCGGGTGACCCACCATCAGGCCCCCATCTTCGTCGCCGCCGAAAGCGGCCGGAGTGGCTTCCGCCGTCTGGTGCTGAGTCAGGCGAGCGACCAGCGATTGGGGCGCGACGGGTACAAGCTGACCTTCGACGGCGTGCTGGTCCAGATGGAGGCCCAGACCAAAGCGGGGTTCGCCTATGGGCTGATCACGCTGGCGCAGATGATCATCGGAGCCCGCACTGCCCCAGACCGGTTTGGGTTTCCGGTGCGCGGAACGATCGCGGACGTACCTCGCTTCGACTGGCGTGGGCTGGAGGTGGACGTCGCGCGAACCTTCTATCCGGTCGCCGAACTCAAATCGATCATGGACGTCCAGGCCTGGCTGAAGCTGAACGTCCTGCATCTGCACCTCACCGACGATGAAGGTTGGCGCATCGAGGTCGATGGCTATCCCGAGATCGCGGAAATCGCCGCCTGGCGCGGCCATGACTTGCCGCTTCCGCCGCTGCTTGGCAGTCCGCATTCGCCCTATGGTGGCGCATACTCGGCCGACGAGATCAGGGATCTCACGAAGCACGGTGACCAGTTCGGCATCACCCTCGTCCCCGAGGTCGATATCCCTGGGCATGCCCATGCCGCGCTGGTTGCACTGCCGCAGCTTCGCGAACCCGGCGATGGTGGTGGCTATCACAGCATACAGGGTTTTTTCGGCAACGCCCTGAACCCTTGCCTTCCGGCCACCTATGATTTTCTGGATGCCGTGTTCACCTCGGTGGCGTCGCGGTTCGCTTCTGATCTCATCCACATCGGCGGCGATGAAATCGCCGCCGACACCTGGGCGCAGTCCCCGGCGGTCAAGGCGGCGATCGGCGTACGCGGCCTCAAGCGCACTGGCGACCTGCAGGCACTGATCATCGACAACGTCCATGTGAAACTGAAGGCAATGGGCAAGCGTACGGTCGTCTGGGAGGACGCGCTGCGAAGCGCCTCGCTTGACCCGCAAACCACGACCGCTGTCGTCTGGCAGCACCCGGAACGCGCGTTCGAACTCGCCGAGCGAGGGTTCGATGTCGTGCTTGCGCCGGGCAATGCCTACTATCTGGATATGGCGTCGTCTTCGGAATGGCGCTCGCCCGGCGGACATTGGGCCGGACCCGTTTCCCTGGAACAGACCTACGATTTCGAGCCGGGTCTTGGCTGGCCGGCGGAACTGCTGCCCAAGCTCCGTGGTGTGCAGGCCTGCATCTGGGGGGAGCACATGGTCGACCGGAGCCGGTTCGACACTCTGGTGTTTCCGCGCATCTATGCCTATGCCGAACGCGCGTGGATCGACAGGACCACGAAGGATTTCGAAGGCTTCCTGACCCGCTTGAAATTCTCGACCGCGCAGGTCAATCGCGCTGCGGAGACGCTGGCATGACGATCGTTGTCGACATCGTCGACCTTATCAACGGCTCGATGCGGTCATTGCGGGAGTCGGAGCAGCAGGTTGCTACCGTCGTCCTGGCGGATCAGCAGTTTGCCACCACGGCGAGCACGACCGAGCTTGCCAAGCGCGCGAATGTTTCGGCCACTTCGATCACCCGTTTCTGCCGGGCTCTCGGATTCAAGGGGCTGCGTGAATTCAAGCTCTGTGTCGCGCAGAACCTGGCGGTCAACGCCCACTTCATGGCCAATTCGGTCGTCCGCACGGACTCCTTTTCCGAACTTGTGGCCTCGCTGACGGGGGCGCTCACAACTGCCCTCTCCGACATAAACAGCGACCTCTCCCCGACCGCGTTTCCCGAAGCCCTCGACATCATCGCCTCGGCACGCCATGTCAGCGTGCTCCCCGTCGACCAGTGGTCACAGGGCATTGCGCTCGACGCCCATGTGCGGCTGCTGCGCATGGGCATCGAGTCTTCGGTTCATTTCGCGGTCGAGGAACAGCGAATGATGGCGGGGATCGCGCGGGAGACGAACGCTCTGATCGTCATTGCCGCGGACGGTGGCAATCCCGACCTGGCCGATCTCATCGATCTCGTCGGCATTCAGGACGCCGGAGTCATCCTCATCGCGCCTTCCCTCAATCGCGGGCAGGCCTTTTCCGGCACCCACCTCGTCGTAAGGAACAGCAGTCCGGTCGAGATGTTCGCCCAGTCGGCGGTTCGCTACCGGCAGTCGATCATCATCGATATCCTGTGCACCGGGCATTCTCTCAACCTGTCCGAGGGCTTGGCCGAAAGGCGACGACAGGTCGAACAACAGGTGCCGCCACCGCTCAAGCGCGAGGAAACATAACAGGGCCGGCCCAAGCGTCTCGTTCGTGCTTTCCCGTTGCCGGCCTGTCGGGCCGGCATTGTCCGACTGATGCGCGACAACAGTGCCGCCACCGCTCAAGCGCGAGATCCGACAATTTCGTCAACACGAAAGCCATAGCGGAAGTGGCCTGCTAAGCCTCAGTCGAGAACAATGCCGAGTTCCAGCACCCCGACTTTGGAATGAACACTGCAAAATGGCGCACCCGCCGCGATTCGAACGCGGGGCCTTCGCCTTCGGAGGGCGACGCTCTATCCAGCTGAGCTACGGGTGCCGCTTCGGCCAAAATGGACGGCGCGAACGGTGCGCAACCTACTCAAAGCCGGCGCGCCGCGCAACCGCAGTTGTTGGCGCCGCCGGGGCCGGTATTGGTACGTCAGTCCCGCCCGCTGTCCGGGCTCTGGCTCCGGACCTGCCGGCCGCCGACAATCTGCATCCAGTCTGTAATGAAATGTAAAGCGCCGCGCCCCATGCTTGTGGAACGGTTGCCGATGTTCCGGAAACCGTCCCGAACAGGGCCCGCCGGTCATGAAGCTCGATTTCCAGCAACCGCTGTGCGCCAATCCGGACCTCGGGTACCAAACAGTGTTCGACGGAGCGGCCTCACAACTCGCGGAGGCGGAACGGCTGGCCGGCCTCGGAAGCTGGACCTGGCGGAGCGGCGAGCGAAACCTTTCATGCTCCGCGGGGCTGATGCGGCTCGCCGACTGCGGTGGTCTTGCCACGGAAGCATCCCTGCGATCCTGTTTCAGATACATCCTCCCCGAAGATCGCCGGAACGTCTTCGCGCGGATCCGCGAGGCGCAGCGGACGGGCGGGAGCGGCAGCTTCGAGTTCCGGCTGAAGGGCGGCAACGGCGAAGGACGCATCCTCAGCGCCAGCATCCGCACCGGATCGGCCTGCGACGGCCGCGTCGTGTCATGGGGTAGCTGTCAGGACATCACCGCCACGCGCGGCGTGAAGGTTGCGCTCGACCGCAGCGAGAGCCGCTGGGAGATGGCGTTCGAGACCGCCCGCCAGGGCGTGTGGGACTTCGACCTCGCCACCGGGACCGTCCACCATTCCCGCACTTGGCGGCTGCTGCGGGGCATGGATGCCGACGACGAGCGCGGTGACACACATGCGGCCTGGCTCGAGCGGCTGCATCCGGACGACCGCGACCGGATCCTCGAGCTCATTGCGCGGCAGCAAAAGGGCGAACTCGAGCGTGTGTATCTCGAATATCGCGAGCGGCACCGTGACGGCCACCAAATATGGATATCCAGCCGGGGCGCTCCGATCGAATGGTGGCCTGACGGCAAGCCGAAAAGGATCATCGGGACCGACACCGACATCACCCAGCGCAAGCTGGCCGAAGCGGACATGGCCCGGCTGTCGCGTCGCCTCGAACTGGCGCTCGAGGTTTCCCGCACTGGGGTGTTCGAGGCCGATCTCGAGGACGGCAGCGTGTTCTGGGACAATCGTGTCCGCGAGATGTACGGAGTTCCCTGCGATGGGTCGGAAATCGGCCCCGTCGACTGGGAACGGAGCTTGCATCCGGAGGACGCGGAAAGGGCGCAGGCCCTGGTTCGGGACGCGGTCGAAAGGCAGGGGCAATACGATTTCGAATTCCGGATCGTCCGGCCGCACGGCGAGATCCGTACCATACGAACGCGGGGCGTCTTCTACCGGGATGCCGATGGGCGGCGCAAAGTGCTGGGCGCAAATTGGGACGTGACGGCGGAGGTGGCGGCCCAGCACGATCTGGAGCGGGCCAAGACCCTCGCGGAAGCACGTAACGTCGAACTGGAGGCCGTCAGGGCCCGCATCGAACACAATGCGCTGCACGACACGCTGACCGGGCTGCCCAACCGGCGCTACCTCGACGGGATTTTGAGCAAACACGCCGCCTCGCGCGCCAAGCACGGCGGCAGCATCGCGCTGCTGCACATCGACCTCGATCGCTTCAAGCAGATCAACGACACGCTCGGACATGCGGCGGGCGACGCCATGCTGGTGCATGTGGCAAAGCTGCTGCGGGCCAATCTTGGCGGCGGCGAATTCGTCGCCCGTGTCGGCGGCGATGAATTCGTCGTGGTCTGCCCCTTTGCCGGCAATAGTCAGCGCCTGACCGCGCTTGCCGAATCGATCATCGAACAGGTGCGCCGGCCCATCCCGTACGAGGGCCATCTGTGCCGGTTCGGCGCGAGCGTGGGCATCGCCACCCAGAGCGGCGCCGCCATCGATCCGAAGCTCCTGCTGATCGATGCCGACATCGCGCTCTATCGCGCCAAGGGCCGCGGCAAGAACCGCTATGAGTTCTTTTCGGAGGCCCTGCAGACCGAGGCGGTCAACACCAAGCGGGTCGCCGACGACATCCTGCGCGGCATCGAGCAGAACGAGTTCGTGCCGTTCTATCAGCCGCTGCTGGACGCGCAGACGCTCGACATTGTCGGCGTCGAGGCGCTGGCCCGCTGGCAGCATCCAACCGAGGGAACCCTGGCGCCGGCATCGTTCCTGAAGATCGCCGAAGATCTCAACGCCCTGACCGATATCGACCGGCTGATTCTGGAGCAGGCGCTGGCGGATTACGGCCGCTGGTCCGCCGCCGGCCTGCCCGTGGCTTCCGTATCGGTGAACGTCTCATTCCGGCGCCTCCACGATCAGCAGTTGGTCGATAGTCTGCGCGGCCTACGGATCGAACCCGGGACGCTCTCGTTCGAACTCCTGGAGTCGATCTTTCTGGACGAACCGGACGAGTCGGTGAGCTGGAACCTCGACCAGATCAGGGAGCTAGGCATCGCCATCGACATCGACGACTTCGGCACCGGCCACGCCTCGATCGTCAGTCTGCTCAAGCTCAATCCGCGGCGCTTCAAGATCGACCGCCAGTTCCTCACGGCGATCGCCACGTCGCAAACGCAACGCCGCCTGGTCCGCTCGCTCATCGACATCGGCAAGTCGCTCGGAATCATCGTGGTGGCCGAAGGGGTGGAGACCATGGAGCAGGCCCACATCCTGCGGGAGCTCGGCTGCGACATCGTACAGGGCTACGCCTTTGCGCGGCCGATGCCGGCCGATGCGCTGGAAGCGCTGCTGCGCACGGAGCGCTGGCGCGAGGCCTCCTGACGCGCTGGGCGGCTTGCCGATGTGGCGGAGGCTGGAGCGGGTGAAGGGAATCGAACCCTCGTATTCAGCTTGGGAAGCTGCTGCTCTACCATTGAGCTACACCCGCATGCGCTCCTATCTGCGGCAAAAGGGATTGGGCGTCAACACCTCTCCTTCGCCACAATGATGAACCGCAAATGAACGGAAACCAGGCCGTGAGCGGGCTGAGATGCTTGCTCAACTTGAGGCTTCGCGCCGGACAGCAGGAGCCGGGACTGGCGAGGTGAAGCGGGAAGACCGCCGCGGCGCGCGCGCCAGCCCTACCCGTGGATATATTGCTCGAGCTGATCGATTGTGAATTTGTGATCGCTGATAACGCTTCCGAGCAGATCTCCGATCGAAACCACGCCTACGACCTTTTTTCCTTCGAGCACGGGGAGATGTCGTAACCGCTTTTGGCCCATGATGGCCATGCATTGCTCGACGGATTGATCCGGACGCACGAACAAGACCTTCTTCTCCATTATTTCTCTGATCCGGGTCTTCGGAGAGGTCTTTCCTTTCAGAACGACTTTTCGTGCATAGTGTCGTTCGGTGATGATGCCGACCAGTTCTTCGCCGTCCATCACAAGCAGCGATCCAATGTCTTTTTCGGCCATTTTCGCTATGGCATCGAAGACCGTTGCGTCTGGACCGATGGACCAAATAAGTGGCCCCTTCTGTTTGAGCAACTGCCTCACGGTAGTCATTTGCCCCTCCCTCAAGCCGCGCGATTTGGTCACCGCGAAATGCAGAGTGCATCGAAATCGCCGGCGGAGGATTGATTCACGTCAATCCCTGGCCAGGCTCCGCGCTCTGGCGGCGGCGCTGCGATCGACGTGCTCAACCTGCAAGGAGTGCATCGACAATGTCCGCCGGCCGGGCGCCGGCCGTCAGCCGGTGCCCGTCGCCTTGCCGATCGATCCGGGCGTTTCGAACCGCTCAAGCCGGCCTTGGCCGTCGAATAGCTCACGCCAGCTCCCGGCATCGAAGTCGACGACGACGAGGCCGGCGGTCGGGTACTCCTGGTGAAGCCGGTCCAGGTCGGCCTGCTTGCCCTTGCCGGCGAGCCGAAGAGCCAGATCATGGAAGCCCGGATTGTGCCCGACGAGCAGGAGCGCCGCCACACCGGGTCCGGTATCGCCGATCACCTCGAGGATCGTCCCCGCCGGGGCCTCGTAGATGCGGCGATCGCTGCGCAGGGCGACACCGCGCGCGAAAGCCGGGCATACGTGGCTCCAGGTTTCCTGCGCCCGGCGGGCCGACGAGACGACGGCAAGGTCAGGCAGCAGTCCCTCGGCCGCCATATACCGGCCCATTCTCGCGCCGTCCTCCCTTCCGCGTCCGGCAAGCGGCCGCTCGTGGTCGCCGGCGCCCCCGGGTCTCCCGGCTTTGGCGTGACGAAGAAGCATCAGCCGAAGCATCGATGTATCCCTGTGTTGTCTCGTACTGCGAGCTGACGCTATGCCGAATAGGGCTTGAAATGCTTGCTCAATTTGAGCGTCTGAGCCTGGTAGTTGGAACCCAGGCCGGCGCCGTAGAGCCGGTCGGGCGGCTCGGCCAGCCGCTCGTAGATCAGCCGGCCGATGGTCTGGCCGTGGCCGAGCAGGAACGGTACCTCGCGGCTGCGCACTTCGAGCACGGCGCGGCTGCCGGTGCCGCCGGCGGCGGAGTGGCCGAAGCCGGGATCGAAGAAGCCGGCATAGTGGACGCGGAACTCGCCCACCAGCGGATCGAACGGCGCCATCTCGGCGGCGTAGGCGGGCGGCACGTGCACGCTTTCGCGGGAGACGAGGATGTAGAACTCGTCCGGATCGAGGATGAACTGCTCGGAGCCCCGATTGATCAGCGGCTCCCAGTAGTCGAGCACATCGAGGGTATCCTTCAAATCCATGTCGATGACCGCGGTGTGCCGCTTGGAGCGGAAGCCGATGAGGCCATTGCGCCCCTCGCCCTTCAGGTCGATCGAGAGCGAGACCCCCTCCCCCACCTCCTCGTTGGGATCGAAGACCAGGGTTTCGACCTCGTGCAGCGTCCTGTGCTCGGCGACGCTCAGCCGCGTGTCGCCGACCCGGAACCGCATCTGGGAAAGCCGCGATCCCCGGCGCACCCTGACCGGAAAGGTGCGCGGGCTGATCTCGAGGTAGAGCTGGCCCTCGTAGCCGGCCGGCAGGGTGTCGAAACCGCGCGTGCGGTCGCCGATCACCCGGGGGAAGACGTCGAGCCGCCCCGTCGACGATTTGGGATTGGCGCCGGCGGAAACGCTCGGGGGCAGCTTCAGGCTCTCCTGCAGGGGCACCAGGTAGACGCAGCCGCGCTCCAGCACCGCCTCTTCGCGCAGATCGAGCTCATGGAGTTTGAGCGTCTCGATGCGCTCGGCGACCTTGTGGTCGGGTCCGGGCAGGAAGCTGGCACGGATGCGGTAGGCGACGTCGCCGAGCCGCAGATCGAGGCTCGCCGGCTGCACCTGATCGGCATCGAAAGGCGGGGCGATGATGGCGCCGTGCTGTGCCAGCCGCTCGATGAAGCGGGCGGGAAACACGCCCTTCGCCCAAAGCTCGCTCTCTGCCATCGTACCCCGCAACTTCCTGCTGGCGGCTCGCCATGCTCGCCGCGTTCAGCGCCGCGCTTCACTCACTAGCAACCGGCGCAATTGACGCCAAGCGGCAAACGGCCTTATATCCCCGGGCAATATATATGGTCGCGCTCTCGAACCGCCGAACCGCAAGGCACTTCGGCTGAGAGCGCTCCAAGTGGTGATTTGGCCGGTCTGATTGCAGCCACTTAAAACAACTTGCTAAAGGGACCAGTGCTCACCGGCCGCGGAATTGCGCGCCGGTGTTTTGTTTTCGAGGTTCTAGCAATGCCCAGGTCGAAGAATCCGCTGAGCGATCCCAAAAAGCGCGCGCCCGAGACGCAGCTGGTGCATGGCGGCACCGTGCGCAGCCAGCACGGGGAAACCTCCGAAGCGCTGTTCCTCAACTCGGGATATGTCTATCCCTCTTCGGCGGCGGCCGAGCGGCGCTTCAAGAACGAGGATCCCGGCTACATCTATTCGCGCTTCTCCAACCCGACGGTGGAGATGTTCCAGCAGCGCATGGCGCTGCTCGAAGGCGCCGAGGCGGCGCGCGGGCTGGCGACCGGCATGGCGGCGGTCACCACCGCGCTGATGAGCCTGGTGCGCGCCGGCGACCACGTGGTTTCGGCGCGGGCGCTGTTCGGCTCCTGCCGCTACGTGGTCGAGGACTATCTGCCGCGCTGGGGCATCGCCTCGACCCTGGTCGACGGCAAGGATCCCGCTAATTTCGAAAAGGCGATGCGGCCCAACACCAAGGCGGTGTTCCTCGAAACCCCGACCAACCCGACGCTGGAACTGGTCGACATCGCCGCCGTGGCGAAGATCGCGCATGCGCACGGGGCCAGGCGGGTGGTCGACAACGTCTTCGCCACGCCGGTCCTGCAGTCGCCGCTCAAGCTGGGGGCCGATCTGGTGGTCTATTCGGCGACCAAGCATATCGACGGCCAGGGCCGGGCGATGGGCGGGGCGATCCTGGGCAGCCAGGAGCTGATCGGCGGCGACATCCACACCTTCATCCGCCAGACCGGTCCGTCGCTCAGCCCGTTCAATGCCTGGGTGCTGCTGAAGGGCCTCGAAACGCTGCCGCTGCGCGTGCGCCAATCGACCGAGAGCGCCGGCAGGATCGCCGAGTTCCTGGGCAACCACCCCAAGGTGGCCAAGGTGCTCTACCCGCACCACAAGGCGCATCCGCAATATGAATTGGGCAAGCGCCAGATGCAGGGCGGCTCGACGCTGGTCGCCTTCGAGGTCAAGGGCGGGCAGGAAACGGCGTTCAAGGTGGCCGATGCGCTGAGCGTGATCCTGATTTCGAACAATCTGGGCGACGCCAAATCCATCATCACCCACCCGCGGACGACGACGCATCAGCGGCTGAGCGAGGAGATCCGGCTGGAGTCCGGGATCGCCCCGGGGCTGTTGCGGCTATCGGTGGGGCTGGAGGCGGCGGAGGATTTGATCGCGGATCTGGAGTTCGGGCTGGGGGTGTGAGGGAGACGTGACGGGAGGCCGCGGAGAAACGTTGGTCGAAATGATTGTGCCCCGCATCACACATCAGCTAAGGTGCGGGGCACTTTAGGTCGTCGGCGGAGGCGGTAGGATTCGAACCCACGGGGCGCTTTTC
>JAUXUM010000109.1 GCA_030680995.1 Devosia sp. | reverse complement strand
GATCGAAGACATGACGATCCGCAAGTTCGCGCCGAAGACCCAACATGACTACGTGCAGAGGGTCAAGAACTTCGCTGCGTTTCTCGGACGATCACCGGATACGGCGACTTTCGAGGACGTTCGCCGCTACCAGCTGCACCTGGCGGCGAGCGGTGTTGGCGTGCCGACACGCAATCAGACCGTCTCGACCCTGCGGTTCTTTTTTCGGGTCACGCTCAAGCGCCACGATATCATCGAGCACACCCATGTCATTCACGAGCCGCGCAAGCTGCCGTTGGTTCTCAGCTCCGAGGAGGTGGCGCGGCTGATCGATGCCGCGCCGGGGCTCAAGTACAAGGCGGCGCTGAGCGTGGCCTACGGCGCCGGCCTGCGCGCCGCCGAAGTCATCTCGCTCAAGGTCTCCGACATTGACAGCAAGCGTATGATCATCCGCGTGGAGCAGGGCAAAGGCGGCAAGGACCGTAACCGTTATGCTCTCGCCGAGCCTGCTCAACCTCCTGCGCGCCTGGTGGAAGGCGGAGCGGCCGCAGGGCTGGCTGTTCCCAGGCCGCGATCCGGCGCAGCCGATGACCACGCGCCAGCTCAATCGCGCCTGTCATGCTGCCGCCCAGATGGCGGAGATCCACAAGCGCGTCTCGCTGCATACCTTGCGGCACAGCTTCGCCACTCATCTGCTCGAGCAGAACATCGATGTCCGCGTGATCCAGGTACTGCTCGGTCACGCCAAGCTCGACACCACGGCGCTCTATACCCGCGTCGCCACCAAGACGATCAGCGAGGTCATGAGCCCGTTGGAGCACATCGCGCTCAAGCTCAAGCAGGCTCGGCCGTCTGGCTGACGCGCGCGCATGTCGCGCCCGGCTTTGGAGGTTGCGGATATCTTCCGCAGCCTTGGTCCAGCATGGCGTAAGGCCAATGCCGGCCATGTCAGCCTTGACCAGTTGAAGGTGATGTCGGCGATCGAGAGCTGCCGCACCGCAGCCCTCGGCGGTCACCTCGAGGCGTGCGAGGACTGCGGCCACAGCCGCATCGCCTATAACAGCTGCCGCAACCGGCACTGCCCCAAGTGCCAGGGCGCGGCGGCAAGGGAGTGGCTCGCCGCGCGCCAAGCCGATCTGTTGCCGGTCGGCTACTTCCACGTCGTCTTCACCCTGCCGGCCGAGATCGCCGACATCGCCTGGCAGAACAAGGCCGTGGTCTACGACCTGCTGTTCCGCGCCGCCTCCGAGACGACGATCACGATCGCCGCCGATCCGAAGCATCTCGGCGCCCGCATCGGCATCACCGCCGTGCTCCATACATGGGGCTCGGCCATGACCCATCATCCGCACCTCCACATGATCGTGCCCGGCGGCGGCATCTCGCTCGATGACGAGCGGTGGGTATCCTGCCGGCCCGGCTTTTTCCTGCCCGTGCGCGTGCTCTCAAGGCTGTTCCGGCGGCTCTTGCTGTCGAAGCTTACCGACGCCCATGCAGCCGGCCGTCTTCAGTTCTTCGGCGACCTCGCCCATCTCGCTGAAACGCAGGCGTTCAAAGCCTTGCTGGCTCCATTGAGGAAGAAGAACTGGTTCGTCTATGCCAAACCACCCTTCGCCGGACCCGAGGCCGTGCTCGCCTATCTGGCGCGCTACACCCACCGCGTCGCGATCTCCAACAGCCGGCTGGTCGCGCTCGACGAGGCCGGCGTGACGTTCCGCTACAAGGACTATCGCCGCAATGGCAACGAGCGGTACCGCACCATGACGCTCGATCACGGCGAGTTCATGCGGCGCTTCCTGCTCCACGTCCTGCCGACGGGCTTCCACCGCATCCGCCACTACGGGCTGCTCGCCAGTGCCGGCCGCAAGGCCAACATCGCGCGGGCTCGCGAACTCCTCGCTGCACCGAACCCCAAGGCCGGATGCACCGGCACCGGCAATGTCGATGCGCCGACCGATTGGCGGCCGCCATGCCCGTGCTGCGGCGGCAGGATGATCATCATCGAGACTTTCGAGCGTGGTGGCCCCGCCCGCGCCCCGCCATCCGCCGGCTTCGCCGGCAGGACCGGGACGCCATGATCCCAAACGGCATATCACCGCACCGCGAACCTACCCGTCGGCGGCCGGTCGATATCGTGCATCTGCGTCCTACGGCACCCACGTCGACCGCTCTTCAACGGCCACATCGCAACTCGCTATGTTCAGGCAAGCCTTGTCCGCCTCTCGACGCGATCGTCCCCATCCGTCAGACGCATCGATGCGGCCCCATAGGGCGACGCGAAACCGTCAAATCCCCATAACCCCGAAACCGCGTCTCGGTCCCGCGGGTTCCTTCCCTGGAGGCTTTCGGACGCCGGCCCCCGGCGCCACCCAGCCTCCCGTGAATGGCCGGCATCCGAAACCCTTCACAATCTCGGCCCTTCGCGCTAGCGGAATGAACGTCCGCTATCTTCCTGCGGAAGCCAAACGCCGCCAGTCTGCTCCCGCCCCACAGCCCCCGGCAGATTAGTCGTTTCTCCCAGACCAAGGGTGGCCAAGGGAGAACCAAGATGGGAATTTCACACTATGACCCCGCAGCGCGAGGGCGACCGCCTGGAACGCCGACAGAAAAGTTGGCGCGAAACGAGCGCTGAAGCTCGGCAAATATGGGGAATCCGCTTCTTCCTTGACCGGGAAGGCCGATTACGTGACCGAGCATTGTTCGATCTTGCGATCGACAGCAAGCTGCGGGGATGCGATCTCGTGAAAATCAAGATCGGCACTCTGGTCGGTCGCGTCCCCAGACGTGGTGTAGCTGAGCGGGCGGTCATCGATGTTCCCCGGTAAGGGTCGGGTTGCTCACACCAACCTGATTCGAGGAACGACCGATGACCGAGGACATGATGAACCTGCGCACGCTGGTGGAGAAGACCCCCGACGCCGATATTCTGCGCGAGATGATCGGCTTTGCCGCCGAGCGGCTGATGGAGCTGGAGGTAGGCGCTGCCACCGGCGCCGCGTATGGCGAGAAGAGCCTGGAGCGCCTGGCGCAGCGCAACGGCTACCGCGACCGGGATTGGGAGACGCGGGCCGGCACCGTCGAGCTGCGCATTCCCAAGCTGAGGAAGGGCAGCTACTTCCCCGGCTTCCTGGAGCCCAGGCGGATGGCCGAGAAGGCCCTGACCGCCGTGATCCAGGAGGCCTATGTGCAGGGCATCTCGACGCGCTCGGTCGATGACCTGGTCAAAGCCATGGGCATGAGCGGGATCTCGAAGAGCCAGGTGAGCCGGCTGTGCGAGGAGATCGACGACAAGGTGAAGGCCTTCCTCGAGCGGCCGATCGAGGGGGATTGGCCCTATCTGTGGATCGATGCCACCTACCTCAAGGTGCGCCGCGGCGGCCGTATCGTCTCGGTCGCCGACATCATCTCCGTCGGCGTCAACAGCGACGGCCGGCGCGAGGTGCTGGGCATGGAGGTCGGCACCTCGGAGGCCGAGCCGATCTGGACCGAGTTCCTGCGCAAGCTGACCCGGCGCGGCCTGCGCGGCGTCAAGCTGGTGATCTCGGATGCTCATGAAGGCATCAAGGCCGCCGTGCATCGCGTCCAGCTTCGGCCGTGCCACCGGCTTGCTGCGCGTGTAGCCCGGCGGCAGCGAAAACCGGCACATCTTCAGCACCGTGTCCCGGCTCAGCCCAAAAACCCGAGCCGCCTCCCGCCGACTGTGACCCTCAACGAACACAAACCGCCGAACCGCTGCGTAAACCTCCACTGCAAACATCCCCGGCAGGCCCCCAGCAAAAGGAAACCAGCCTAACCACTGGACGACTTTTACGCCGCCCGCATCAGCAATACGCCGACGCTCCGTGGCCTAACTTCCCACCGCCGTGCACAGACCATCCCGGGATCGGCCCGAATCGCCAGCGAGCCGCTTTGCTTCAGCGCTCCAGTACAGGCGGGCCAATTCTCTGTCTTGCAATCCGACGGCGTCGGTCTGCTCATGCCCTCCAGCTACCACACTGGATTCGCGGGACGAATCCCGCATCAGATTCGTGCGACAAAGCCCATGTCAGGCCAAATCCGAAGTGCTTTAAGGAGAAGATGGCCGCAAATGCCGGTCCGGGTGCCATCGTGAACTGGCGCGACGAGGAAGATCGACATCTGGTGGTGCGATCCGTATACGATGCGTTGGCGCGGCTCCAAATCGCGGGCAATTGGTCCGGCCGCCTGCGTGGAGCGGACTCGAACAATACCGGGGGGCGATCTTGACGCGCGCGGCGATGTACAGTCATTTCGGCATCAGGCGAGGCATTTCCTGGCCGGGACGCGCCATTGAACGGGGGGCTTCCGCAGGTCGCCCGGGTCACGACCGGGCCGGGACAAGACCTTGGCAAGCGGGGCCGGTCCAGCGCTACCATTGAGCGCCGGTGCGTCGCGGGCGCGGCGTTCACACCATCACCATGCCGCCGTCGATCATGACGATCTGACCGGTCATGTAATCGGATGCGGCCGAGGCAAGGAAGGTCGTCGTGCCTACGATATCTTCCGGCTGCGCGACCCGCCCCAGCGGGATATCGGCCGAAAAATCCTCCATCGCCTGGCCCGGCCGCTGGCTTACGCCGATATCCATCAGATCCCGGTCAACCTGTTCCCAGAGTTCGGTCGCGACCACCCCCGGCGCGAAGCCGTTGACGGTGATCCGGTACCTGGCCAAGGCGCGGGCCGCCGATTGGGTCAACGACACGACGGCGAACTTGGACGCGCAATAGGGCACGTTGGTGTCCCAGCCCTGGCGACTGGCGATAGAGGCCGTGTTGATGATCTTGCCGCCTTCGCCCTGGGCGATCATCCGTTTCGCTGCCTCCTGGGTGCCGATCAGAACGCCCAGAGAATTAACCTGCAGGATCGAATTCCACTGGGTTTCGGTTACATCCATGAAATGCGCCGGCTTGTTGATCGCGGCATTGTTGAACATCACGTCAAGGCGCCCGAACGCGTCGCAGGCCCGGTCCACTGCGCCAATCATCTGCTTGCGGTCGGTCACGTCGGCGCGCATCCCGATGGCGCGGCCGGAATCGCGGATGCCGCTCCTTTCGCCCGCCCGCGCGGCCGTCTCTTCGACCGCGTCGGATATGTCGGCGTAAAGCACGCTGGCCCCTTCGCGTAGCAGCGCATCTCCGATGGCGCGGCCGATGCCGCGCGCGGCCCCGGTCACGATACATCCACGACCCGATAATGAAGACATGTCGATTTCCAATCCTTTACTTGTCTGTGGCTGGCCCGGACCGAGCGCCGACCAGGGCGGAAAATCCGAAGTGTAGATGGGCCGGTCAAGTATCGGGACCCGGCGTGAAATTTCATGATTTTACATGTTGCGCAGCTTGTCAACCGGCGGGTTCGGTTGCGGCGCATTCCCTTGCAAGTCACGGAATGTTCCAATAAATTGCAGGGCAAGTGCTGCCGGGAGGTTGCTCTCGGGTTTTTTGCGCGCAATTTGCATGTCGGCGATGCGGGTTCTCTTGTTAACCTGTTCGTCGCGGTCTGATCGAAACAGCAGGAGCCGGACAGGGTGTCTGCAATCTCCAATCCGCGCGACGCGGATACGGTCGGCGCGAAGACGGGCGGAACTCTTGCCGATCCGGTCTATGGCGCATTGGCCAAGATGATCGCCTCTGGCGAATATGTCGGCGATTCCAGACTGCCGGGCGAGCTTCACCTGTCCAAGGAATTCGGCGTGTCGCGGCCGGTTCTGCGCCACGCGCTGGCGCGGTTGCGGACCGAGGGGTTGATCTATTCCCGGCAAGGAGCGGGAAATTTCGTGTGCAAGCGGGCCTCTGAAGGCGCGCTTGATTTCGGCCCCTTGCAAAGTCTGCCCGATGTTCACCGCTGCCTGACCTTCCGTCTTGCCCTGGAAAGCGAGGCGGCGGCGCTGGCGGCGGCCAATCGCGATCCGGAAAGCCTGGAAAACATCGCCCGCGCGATCCGCGCCATCGACAGGGCCATCGCCTCGGACAATCCAGCCGTGGACGAGGATCTGGCACTTCATATCGAGGTGGCGCGCGCCTCCCGGAACCGCTTTTTCGTCGTTACGCTGGATGCGCTGCGACCGCAGATACGGTTTGGGATCAACCTGATCCGGGGCCTGACTGCCCGGCCACAAGAGCGGCTGGGCCAGGTGCAGGCGGAACATGCCGCGATCTACGAAGCGATCCGCAAGCACGAACCGGACGAGGCGCGGCGCGCCATGGCCGACCACCTGGGCAACGGTGTCCTGCGCCTGTTCGAGAAAGAGGGCTAGGACCGGTGCGGCGCCCTGCATCGCGATCAGGATGCCACGATCAAGGGCGCTGGAACGTGTTGGGTCAAATCGAATCCTCCCCTGAAGGTGAATGCGTCATGCGCGCAAACGCTGCCTCATTCTGAGGGGCGAGTGCACGAATCCCATGAGACGCAACAGGCCCTAGACAGGCGTTGGGGCCAGTTCGGCCCATGTTTCTGGATATTTGACGGTCCGGCCATCGGCGCCGAACAGATGCAGGCTTGCCGGATTGAAGCGGACCGAAATCCTGTCGCCGACCCGCAACGGGCTGGTTCCTTCGGTGACGACCACGATCGTTTCCCCCGATGATAGCCGCGCATGGACAAGCGCGCTTGCGCCAAGCCGTTCGACGACGAAAACCTCGGCCAGCAGAGCGTCGTCAGACGGCGCGCCGATAATTATGTTTTCGGGCCTGACGCCGAGGCTCAGGCGCGTCACTGCGGGCTTTCCGGCCCAATCGGCCGGCAGCGCGAGGCGCGTGCCATCCGGCAGGGCAACGGCGCTTTCGTCGTCGTCGACTCGCACCTCCAGAATGTTCATCCGCGGCGATCCGATGAAGCCGGCCACGAAGATGTTGCACGGCGCATGATACAGTTCCAGCGGGGTGCCGACCTGTTCGATCCTTCCGGCATTCAGCACCACGATCCGGTCGGCCATGGTCATCGCCTCAACCTGGTCATGGGT
>JAUXUM010000106.1 GCA_030680995.1 Devosia sp. | reverse complement strand
ACGGGCGACTGGCGCCTCGCCGTTCCATTCGTCGTTTGGCTGGCAATCTATGCCCTGCTGCTGCGCCACTACATTCCGCGGCTCGGCAAAGTGTCGGAACAGCAGGCGGACGCGCGCTCCTCGATGACGGGGCGCATCGTCGACAGCTACACCAACATCGCGACGGTGAAGCTCTTCTCGCATTCGAGCCGCGAGGAGTCCTTCGCCCGGTCGGCGATGGATGAGTTCCTCGATACCGTCTATCGGCAGATGCGGATGTTCAGCATCCTCAATGTCGGCATCTACGTGCTCAACGTCGCACTTATGCTTACCGTCGGCGCAGTCGGCATCTGGCTTTGGCTGCAGGGGCAAATGACCGCCGGCACCGTCGCCGTCTCAATTGCGCTGGTGATGCGATTCCAGGGCATGAGCCAGTGGGTGATGTGGGAGATGACCCAGCTGTTCGAAAACATCGGCACGGTCCGCGACGGCATCTCGTCGATCTCGCTGCCGCGCGTGGTTACCGATCCGCCCGGCGCCAAGCCCATCGGCAAGGTCAAAGGCGACATCCGCTTCGAGGATGTCAGCTTCCATTACGGCAGGACGAGTGGCGTCATCGAAGGGCTCGACCTCCACATCCCGTCCGGAGAGAAGATCGGGCTGGTGGGCCGCTCGGGCGCCGGCAAGTCGACCATCGTCAACCTGCTCTTGCGCTTTTACGACCGCGAGAGCGGGCTGATCACCATCGACGGCACCGACATCGCAACGGTCACGCAGGACTCGCTGCGCGCCAATATCGGCGTGGTGACGCAGGATACCTCGCTGCTGCACCGCTCGGTGCGGGACAACATCGCCTATGGCCGCCCCGATGCGACCGAAGCCGATATCGTCGCGGCGGCGCGTCTCGCGGAAGCCGAGGATTTCATCCAGACGCTTGTCGATGCAAAGGGGCGGAAAGGTTACGACGCCCATGTCGGCGAGCGCGGGGTGAAGCTCTCGGGAGGGCAACGCCAGCGCATCGCCATCGCCCGCGTGCTGCTCAAGAACGCGCCGATCCTGGTGCTCGACGAAGCGACCTCGGCGCTCGACAGCGAAGTCGAGGCGGCGATCCAGGGCCAGTTGCAGCTGCTGATGCGCAACAAGACCGTGATCGCCATCGCCCACCGGCTCTCCACCATCGCCGCCATGGACCGGCTGGTGGTGCTCGAAAGCGGCCGCATCGTCGAGCAGGGCACCCACCGCCAGCTGCTGGACCTCGGCGGGTACTATGCCCAGCTCTGGGAGCGGCAGTCCGGCGGCTTCCTGGATCTGGACGCGAAAGCGGCGGAGTAGGAGGGGCGGCGCGTCCGGCTGCCGCCCGGACCGCCGCCGCTCACACCCAGCGTCGGGTGTGCTGACGGAATTCCTCGTAGGGTATCCCAAACTTACGCGTGAGGTAGCGTTCCTCGCGCGCCACGACCCCGTAGTGGAGCGCCAGGGCGAACAGCGCGAGCACGACGATGCCCATCTCGAGCGAGAAGGCGAGGACGATCCCCGCGAGGCCGACGATCAGCCCGAGATACATCGGGTTGCGCGTGAAGCGGTAGGGCCCGGTCGTTACCAGTCTGAGCGCGGGCATGTGCGGGTAGACGTTTGTACCCGAACGGATGAACTCGCGGCGGCCACTTGCGGCGAGCCCGTACCCGGCCGCGAACAGCAGGACTCCGATCCAGCTCGACCAGCTTGCGGGGCCTGGCTCCGGCAGGAATGCGATCGGCACGATGAGCTCGAGAGCAACGCTCGAGACAATGGCGATGAGCAGCATTGTCATGGGGAGCATGACAACCCCCGGATGGTCTGGTTCTGCAGACGTGTCGGACATCTCACCCTCCGTGGCTGGTCCGCCATCTCCTCTGTCGGTACGATGGAGTGACACCGGCCGCGCGCCGTTGCAAGAGGCCGGGCCATTGGCAGCCGCAGGGAGCCACGCTACAAGCCGATGCAGCGCCCATGCAATCGATTGCATCCGTATCGCGAGTCGGTGAGCATTGGCGCTAATATCAGTGCGCTGACGGCGCCGAGGGAGGGTTACCATGGCAAGAGCCGCCGCGCCGGTCGAGGCGAAGACGAACCGATACTCCGAGCTGAGCCTGGCCGGCGAGTTCCAGCTTTCATCCCCGACCTACAAGACCAAAGCCAGGATCGCGCTGCCCGGTGACGTGCACACTGCGCTTCTGAACGCCGGGGAGATTCCAGATCCCTATTTCGCCAACAACGAGCAGGCCGTCATGTGGGTCAACGACACCGCCTGGGCGGTGGAGCGCAGGTTCAAGGCAAGCGCCGCCGACATTGACGGCTACCTGACGCTCACGCTCGAGAATGTCGACTGCATCGCGACGATCTTTCTCAACGGCGAGGCGATCGCCCGCACCCAGAACATGTTCATCCGCCACGACATCGACGTGACCGGCAAGCTCAAGGCCGGCGACAACACGCTGCGCATCGAGTTCGACATCACCCGCCGCGTCGCCAAGGCCCGCGCCGAAGCGCATCCGTTCCCCATCCCCTTCACCACCAACTATCTCACCAACGGTCTCGAAGGCGTGCACATGAACTTCGTGCGCAAGCCCGCCTGTCACGCCGGCTGGGACTGGGGCATCTGCCTGATGCCGACCGGCGTCTATGGCCGCATGGCCATCCGCCGCTCGCGCCTCGCCCGGCTGGAGAGCGTCCAGGTCCAGCAGGCCCATGGCAGGAAAAGCGTCGAACTCTCGATCACGACTCGGGTTTTCGCTTTCGCTGAAGGATCGGTTGAACTCAGCCATGCGATCGACGGCCAGCGCCTCGACGACAAGGTCGCGGTGAGGCCCGGCGAGAATGTCTTCACCCACAACTTCACCATCGGGGAGCCAAAACTCTGGTGGCCGAACGGTCAGGGCGATCAGCCGCTCTACGAACTGACGACGACGCTCGACGGCGAGCAGACCAGCCGCAAGGTTGGCCTGCGCAAGCTCGAATGGATCGTCGAGAAGGACAAGATCGACCATTCCTTCAAGTGCCGCATCAACGGCCGCGACATCACCATGATGGGCGCCAACTGGATCCCCGCCGACGCCATCCCCTCGCGCATCACCCCGGCGGTCGTGCGCGACGTGCTGGAAAGCGCCAAGGCCGTCAACATGAACATGATCCGCGTCTGGGGCGGTGGGCAATATGAGCCGGACTACTTCTACGAGATCTGCGACGAGCTGGGCATCCTGATCTGGCACGATTTCATGTTCTCGTGCATGAGCTACCCGTCCAACCGCGAATTCCTCGACGACGTGCGGGTCGAGATCACCCAGCAGGTGCGGCGGCTCTCCCACCATGCCTGCATCGCGCTGTGGTGCGGCGACAACGAGGTGATCGGCTCGCTTTCCTGGTATCCGGAGACCAGGGCCAATCCCGAGCGCTACGTCGCCAACTACGACCGGCTCAATTCGATGCTCGGCCGCATCGTCGAGGACGAGGACCCGGCCCGGCGGTTCTGGCCGTCCTCGCCCTCGCTGGGCTACATGGATTTCTCCGACGGATGGCATTCGGATACCCGCGGCGACCTGCACTACTGGGACGTCTGGCATTCGGCCAAGCCGTTCGAGGCCTACCGCTCGGTTAACCCGCGCTTCGCCTCCGAATTCGGCTTCCAGAGCTTCACCTCGATGAATGTCATCGAGAGCTTCACCAGGCCCGAGGACCGCAACCCCTCCTCGCCGGCGATGGAGAGCCACCAGCGCAACACCGGCGGCAACGCCCGCATCCTCGAAACCATGACGCGGTATTTCCGCTTTCCGTCGGACTTCGAGCAGATGGTGTTCCTTTCCCAGATCCAGCAGGGCCTCGCCATCAAGACCGCCATCGAGTACTGGCGCTCGACCAAGCCGCGCTGTATGGGCACGCTCTACTGGCAGATCAACGATACCTATCCCGTGGCCAGCTGGGCCAGCCTCGACTACGGCGGGCAGTGGAAGCTGCTGCACTACATGGCCAGGCGCTTCTTCCTTCCTGTCAACGTCGTCGCCGTGCCCGACATCGACCAGGGCGAGATCGTCTTCAAGGCCATCAACGACACCGCCGCAGATGCGGAAATCACTCTCGAAATCCGTGCGGTGGACGTCGCCGGCGGCGATCGCGTGCTCCATTCGGGCAAGGCGAAGGTCTCGCCCGACCACGCGAGCATTGCTGCCCGTATCCCGCAGGCAAAGCTCGGCGAGAACGAATTCCTGTTCTTCTCCTGGCGCGACAAGGACGGCAAACCGATCGGCGAGAACGATTTCTTTCCCAGAGCCTACAAGTACTACGACATCGCCAACGCCAAGGTGAAAGCGGGCTGGGCGGACGCAGGCGGCAAACCGGTGCTGACGCTTTCAACCGACAAGCCGGCGCTGTTCGTCACCGCCACCGTGGATGTGCCGGGCTATTTCTCCGACAACGCGGTGACGCTTTTGCCCGGCCGCGAAACCAAACTCGCCTTCACGCCCCGCCACGGCGCCAAGGTGACCCAGAAAGCGCTGGCTGCCGGGCTGAAGGTGAGACATCTGAGGGAGACATACTGAGGCGAAGCCGGGGAGGCGTGGTTGGTTGGTGCTGAGGACGTCGTACGGCTGGCGAGTAGGAGAACCTTTGATTCCCCACTTGTCATGAATGTCTTCCGGTCGGTGCTCGTCGAGGCGATGGTCAGCACCGCGTTGCCCGATTGGCGATGGTGTTCGGCCGACTATGCTCCCTATGACTTCGAGCGCGACGACAAGGTCAGGCTGGAGGTCAAACAGACTGCCCTCAAACAAACATGGGTATCCAAATCCCCGTCTCCGCCTTCTTGGGATATAAAGCCGCGAACGGGGATTTGGCGGGACGGCGCGACATGGATTCCAGGAGTGGGCAGGAACGCGGATATCTACGTGCTCGGATTGCACCCGGTAGTGGACCAGAGTGCGGATCACCGGGACCCGTTGCAGTGGCTGTTCTACGTGCTGGCGGCTAGTCGGCTTCCAGATACGCAACGGTTGAGCGCATCGAAGGCAAATGAGATTTCGAAACCTGTCAGCATCGGCGACCTCGCCAGGCAGGTGGAGCAGACAGCAAAACAATTCCTAAGGAGAGGTTCGTGAGTCAGGCATCCATCAAGCGCAGCCGCGTCAACCAGATCATGCGCGAGAGCGACGAATTCATCCGCTCCTTCGGCTATATCCTGCCGCCTTTCGCCTACTGGACCCCCGCCGAGTTCAAGGCGCGCAAGGCCGAGGCGCAGAACGTCATCAATGCTAATCTGGGCTGGGACATTTCCGACTACGGTCTGGGCGAGTTCGACAAGACCGGCCTCTTCCTGTTCACCGTCCGCAACGGCAACAATGCCGACCTGAGCAAGGGTCGCGGCATGCTCTACGCCGAAAAGGCGATGATCTCGCGCCAGGACCAGTATTCGCCGATGCACCGGCACAATTTGAAGGCCGAGGACATCATCAACCGGGGCGGCGGCACGCTGGTGATCGAGCTCTTCGGCGACACCGGCGGCAAGTGCGACCGCAACAAGGGCGTCACCGTCTATACCGACGGCATCCGCCGCGAGCTGCCGCCCGGCGGCAAGCTCCGCCTGGCACCCGGCGAGAGCGTAACGCTCATGCCGAACGAGCATTGGCACGCCTTCTGGGGCGAGGGCGGCGACGTCTTCATCGGCGAGGTCTCCACCGTCAACGACGACTTGACCGACAACGTCTTCGAGGACCCCCGCATCGCCCGCTTCTCCGGCATCGAGGAGGACGAGGAGCCCTGGCACCTCCTGGTCTCGGACTACAAGACCTGGCTGTAGCGCGGAGTTGACACACCGGGCCTGATCCCGCATCGCTGACCTTTGCCGCCTTCCCGCGGCCTCCGGATTTCGACATGCCTCGCCCTATCGCTCCGATCGAAGAGCGCCGCCTGCTCGGCATCGGCTTCGTGCTGATCGGCTATCTCTGTTTCACCGTGATCGACAGCTGCGCCAAGTGGCTGTCGGGGCACGGCATGCCGACGACCGAGGTGGTGTTCGTCCGCTATGCCGGCCAGCTCCTGCTGGTCTCGGCGCTGTTCCTGCCCAGCCGCGGGACCGGACTCGTCCGTACCCGCAGCTGGAAGCTTGAAGTTGCGCGCGGCCTTTGCCTTCTGGCCTCTACCGTCTTCAACTTCTTCGCCATCACCTTCCTGCCGCTGACGGTGACCGCGTCCATCGCCTTCACCATGCCGCTGATGCTCTGCGCGCTCTCGATTCCCCTGCTCGGGGAGACCGTCGGCTGGCGGCGCTGGCTCGCCATCCTCGTTGGTTTCGCGGGCGTGCTGATCATCGTCCAGCCCGGCTCGGCCGCCTTTCACCCCGCGGTGATCCTCTCGCTGGTCGGCGCGCTGTTCACCGCGCTCTACATGCTGCTGACCCGCAAGCTCGCCGGCGTCGACTCCACCACCACCCAGCAATTCTACGCCGCCCTGGTGGCGACGCTCTGCATCGCGCCATTCGCCTTTGGCGACTGGATCTGGCCGGCCGACACCGCCGGCTGGTTTGCTTTCGCCACGATCGGCGCGGCGGCGCTGATCGGGCACCAGTTCCTCACCACCGCGCACCGCTTCGCGCCGGCTTCGGCGCTGGCACCCTTCGGTTATTTCCAGATCATCTTCATGACCGCCTCGAGCTGGCTGATCTTCAACCAGCCGCCCGATTTCTGGGTCTTTATCGGCGCGCCCATCGTCATCGGCTCGGGCCTCTACATCTGGCTGCGCGAGCGCAGGCTGCACAAGGCAGTGGTTACCGAGGTGGCGGTGCGGGACTAGGGCACTTCGCCTTCCCTGCGAGCCAGACCCATCCGCCCGAACATCGGCTTGGGCGTGCCCTTCGTGGTCGCCGCCGCGGGCGCCTGTGCGCTACGCCGCATCAGCAGCCCTGTCCCAGGCGCGAAGAACAGCGCCAGAAGGAATACCGCCGTCTGGATCAAAACAATGCTGGGCCCGGTCGCCGCATCGATGTGGAAGCTGACGAAGGTGCCGAGCACGCTCGAGCCGATCGCAACGATCATTGCCACCACCAGCATGCGGCTGAATGTCTTGGTGAGGAGGAAGGCGATGGCGCCCGGCGCGATCAGCATGGCGACCACGAGGATGATGCCGACCGCCTGGAGCGCCGCGACGATGGTCAGCGAGAGCAGCACCAGCAGCCCGTAATGCAGCAGTCCGACCGGCAGCCCCACGACCCGCGCATGCCGCGGGTCGAAGCAATAGAGCAGGAAGTCGCGCCGCTTGGCGAGGATGATAAGCAGTGTCCCGCCGGCGACGATCGCCGTCTCGATGAGATCGCCGGAGGTCACGCCCAGCATGTTGCCGAAAAGGATGTGGCTCAGGTGCTGGTCGGTCTCTACCCTGGTGAACAACACCAGCCCCAACCCGAACATGCCGGAGAAGACGATGCCCATCACGGTATCTTCCTTCACCCGGCTGGTGGCCTTGAGATAGCCCGTCGCCACCGCCGAGAACAGCCCGGCGGCGAAGGCGCCGATCGCCAGCGGCAGGCCGAGGACGAAGGCGATGACGATGCCCGGCAGCACCGCATGGGAGATGGCGTCGCCCATCAGCGACCAGCCCTTGAGCACGAGGAAACAGGAGAGCGCCGCGCAGACCGCGCCCACCAGCACCGCGACCAGCAGCGCCCGCTGCATGAAGTCGTAAGCAAAGGGCTCGGCGAAGAAGGTCCAGACCTCCATCATGGCCCCGGCTCCCCCGCCGCCAGCGCCCGCCGCCGCGACGCGAGCCGCCCGTGTTTCGGCGCGAAGACGAAGGCGAACAGGAACACCGCCGTCTGCAGCGAGACAATGAGCCCGCCGGTGGCGCCATCGAGGAAGAAGCTCAGATAGGCGCCCACCGCCGCGGTGAGGGCGCCGAGGATCACGCTGAGGACCAGGAGCGTCTGGAATCGGTCGGTCAAGAGGTACGCCGTCGCGCCCGGGGTCACCACCATGGCGATGACGAGGATGGCGCCGACCGTCTGCAGCGCCGCGACCGTGCAGGCGGCCAGCAGGGCGAAGAACAGGATCTGCAGCGCCCGCGGATCGAGCCCCACGGTGCGCGCGTGGCTCTCGTCGAAAAATACCAGCATCAGGTCTTTCCATTTGAGCAGGAGGATCGCCAGCGACACGCCGGCGATGATCACCACCTGCAGCGCATCCTCGTCCGAGATGCCGAGGATATTGCCCATGATGATCGACTGGATGTTGACCGAGGTCGGCCAGATCGAAACCATGAACAGCCCGAGCGCGAAGAACGAAGTGAAGACGATGCCGATGATGGCGTCTTCGCGCAGCTTGGTCCGCTGGCGGACCAGCACCATCGAGAGCGCCGCGAGGAAGCCGGCAATGAACGCGCCGGCGGAGTAGGGGAGGCCGATCATGTAGGCCCCGGCGACGCCCGGCACCACCGCATGCCCGAGCGCGTCGCCCACCAGCGACCAGCCCTTGAGCATGAGGTAGGCCGAGAGGAAGGCGCAGACCGCGCCTACCAGCGCGCTCACCCACATGGCCTTGACCATGTAGTCGTAGGTGAAGGGCGCGAGCAACTCGATCATTGCTCGCCCTCGCGCTTGCTGCCCGTCCTCGGCCTGGGGTCGCCGTAGAACACCACCGGCCGCTCGTCGTCGGTGAGCACGGTCACGCGCCGCTGGTCGCTGTCGTCGTGGAGGTCCCGGCCTTCGAGGTGGAAGTGCCGCAGCACGCCGCCGAAGGCGAGTTCGAGGTTGGCCTGCGTGAACGTCTCGGCTGTCGGCCCGGCCGCCAGCACGGTGCGGTTCACCAGCACCACCTGGTCGCAGAAATCGGGCACGCTGCCGAGATTGTGGGTGGAGACCAGCATCAGATTGCCGGCGCCGCGCAACTCGCGCATCAGCTCGATGATGGCTTCCTCGGTCTTGACGTCCACGCCGGTGAACGGCTCGTCCAGAAGGATGATCCTGCCCTCCTGCGCCAGCGCCCGCGCCAGGAACACGCGCTTCTTCTGCCCGCCGCTCAGTTCCCCGATCTGCCGCTTGCGGAAATCGGCCATGCCGACCCGGTCGAGCGACGCATCCACGATTTCGCGGTCGGCCGCCTTGGGGCTGCGGAAAAAGCCCATATGGCCGTAGCGGCCCATCAGCACCACATCCTCCACCAGCACCGGAAAATTCCAGTCCACCTCCTCGGCCTGCGGCACATAGGAGACGAGGTTGCGCTTGAGCGCTTCCCTCACCGGCAGGCCGGCGATCGACACCCGGCCGCGGATCGGCGTCACGAACCCCATGATCGCCTTGAACAGCGTGGACTTGCCGCTGCCGTTGACGCCGACCAGGCCCGCAATCGTGCCGGCGCCCAGCGAAAAGGAGGTGTCGCGCAACGCCACTGTGCCGTTGGGATAGGCGACGGTCACGTCCTCGACCACGATCGAGGGCAGGGCATCGGGCCGCCAGGCCTCGTGCGGAACATTGGGGGAAAGGCTCATTTGCCGAACCCCCTGGCGATGGAATCGACCGTGACCTCGAGCAGCTTCAGGAAGGTCGGGGTCGGACCGTCCGCTTCGCTCAGCGAGTCGACATGGAGCACCCCGCCATAGGCCGCTCCGGTTTCCTTGGCCACCTGCCGGGCCGGTTTGTCAGAAACGGTGCTTTCCGAAAAGACGACGGGGATGGCGTTGGCGCGCACCGCATCGATCACCTTGCGCACCTGCTGCGGTGTGCCCTGCTGGTCCGCGTTGATCGGCCAGAGATAAAGCTCCCGCATGCCGTAGTCCCGAGCCATGTAACTGAACGCGCCTTCGCTGGTGACCAGCCAGCGCTGGGCCTCTGGAATAGCGGAGAGACGCTCCCTGAGCGGGGCATCCAGCGCCTTGATCTCCGCCGCATATGCCGCCGCGTTGGCATCGTAGATCGCGGCGTTGGCCGGATCGTGCTCGCTCAAAGCCTTGCGGATATTCTCCACATAGATCAAAGCGTTGGAGGGCGACATCCATGCATGCGGGTTGGGTTTCCCGGTGTAGGGTCCTTCATTGATGCCCATCGGCTCGACGCCCTCGCTCACCACCACGCCGGGCACGTCCTTGATGTTCTCGAAGAACTTTTCGAACCAGCGTTCGAGGTTCATGCCGTTCCAGAGCACGAGCTCGGCATCCTGCGCCCGCACGATGTCGCGCGGCGTCGGCTGGTAGTCGTGGATTTCGGCGCCCGCCTTGGTGACCGATTCGACAACCGCCGCATCCCCGGCGACGTTCCGGGCGATGTCGGCGATGATGGTAAAGGTGGTGATGACCTTGAACGTGCCACCGCCCTGCGCCAGCGACCAGCCGGCGAGGGCGATCGAAACGGCGGCGGCGAGCACCAGCGTGGAGAATCGGCGGCCGGGGAGAAACATGGTCTGCATCTTGACGCTAGTTGCGAATAATTCCGATTAGCATTTATATCGCCAAGTTTGTCAACACCCGTGTCGTCGAAAGGTTCCTTGGCTTGCAGACCTCGACCACCCGCGGCAGGGCATCGTTTCGCCCATGCCGCACCTCCGGATGGGGCACGGGCCGCCGCAAGGTCTGGGGGAAGGTGTTGCCGCGGACTGTTGCCCGTCCGGTCTCCCGGTTGCTTTCTGGTGCGCTTTCTTCCAGCATCACTTACGTAGAAATGCGGGCGTGACGCCCTCGCGAGATTTGCCATGCCCTCAGTTCGTCTAGTCGAGGCCGCGCTGCCTGATTTCGGCGTCCCGAAATCGCGGCCCGAACTCTCGCGCGCGGTCCATGCCGCGCGCTTGGCGGCGCTCTCGAAGGCGCGGCGCGATGCCGGCCTCGACGCGCTTTTGATCTATGCCGATCGGGAGCATGCGGCCAATCTTGCCTGGCTCACCGGTTTCGATCCGCGTTTCGAAGAAGCGCTGCTGGTCATCGCGCCTGGGGTCACCCCGACCTTGCTCACCGGACCGGAAAACCTCGGCCGGGCGCAATCCGCGGCGATCGAGGTGGAAGCGCGGCTCTATCCGCCCCTCGGTCTTCTGGGGCAGGACCGCAGCCGGACGCCCGCGCTCGAGGAGGTTTTGCGTAACGCAGGTGTCGCGAACGCCCAGCGCGTCGGTGTCCTGGGCTGGAAATATTTCGGAACCCACGAGGCGGCAAAGCCGGAGTCCTGGTTCGAGACTCCTTCCTACGTCATCGATGCGCTGCGCCGGATCACCGGGCCTGACGGCCGCGTGGTGAATGCCAACGCCTTGCTGATGGACGCCAGCACCGGGTTGCGCGCCGTCAACGAGGTCGAACAGCTTGCCCAGTTCGAGTTCGGCGCCGTCGCCTGTTCGGAGGCGCTGAAGCGCCTGATCCGCAACATCAGGCCAGGAATGACCGAATTCGAGGCCGTCCAGCTTATGCAACTCGGTGTGCTCCCCCATTCCTGCCACACCATGCTTTCGTCCGGCGAGCGCCTGGTCGGGCTCGGCAGTCCCTCCGGCAAGGTGCTGGAGCAGGGCGATCCGGTCACCTCGGCGGTAGGCTATTGGGGCGGGCTTTCGAGCCGCGTCGGCTGGCTGGCTGAAGACCAGGCCGGTCTCCCCGCGGCCTCCGCCGATTATGTCGAGCGGCTGGCCGCGCCCTATTTCGCCTGCGCCGCCGAATGGTACGAGACCATCGGGATCGGGGTGACAGGCGGCGAACTCGATGCGGTCGCCCGCAAGCACCTGGGTGCCCCGTTCTTCAACCTGATCCTCAATCCCGGCCACCTCATCCATATCGACGAGTGGATGAACACACCAATCTATCCGGGCTCGATGGAGCGTCTGGTATCCGGCCAGGCGATCCAGTGCGACATCATTCCAGCCGTCGGCGCACCCTACTACTCGGCCAATATCGAGGACGGCATCGCGCTGCTCGACGATGCGGGCAGGAGCGAACTCAGGGAAAAGTTCCCCGACGTCTGGGGCCGGGTCGAAGCCCGCCGCGCCTTCATGGGGGACGTCCTGCGCATAAACCTGAAGCCCGAGGTGATGCCGCTCTCCAACCTGGCGGCCGCCATGCCCCCCTTCTGGCTTTCGCCGGATCGCATCTTCTGCAAGGTCTAGCGCTGCCGCGGCGCCTCATCTTGCCAAATCCGCCAGTTCCAACTATGACTTGCGCCATCGACATTTGGCTGACATTCGGCCGTATGCCCCCGTTACCGGCCAGGCGCACGATCAAGGACTCCAAACATCGACTGGCCGGGCAAGGGTGACCTCGGTGTCGCTTGAGCCCATAATGACAAGACGCATCAAAGGACTACACCCATGGAAAAGGGCACTGTCAAATTCTACAATGAAACCAAAGGCTTTGGTTTCATCCAGCCGGACAATGGCGGCACGGACGTCTTCGTCCACGCCACTGCCTTGCAGCGCGCCGGCATGATGAGCCTTTCGGAAGGTCAGAAGGTTTCCTTCGACACCGCCGAAGATCGCCGCACTGGCAAAATGGCCGTGAACAACATCTCCGCTGACTGATTTCGGAGCAGCGCATTGTTGGCAAGCTGGGCGCCCAGTGCGCCCGGCTTTGTTTTTGTGGTGCGGGATCGGCCAAAGTGCTCCCGCTTTTGGTTATTCATTCTCCGAGAACCTGGCCAGCCTGGTCAGTTCCCCAAACCCGACCTGGCCATCCTGAGGGGCGCTCTCCAGAAACGGGGATGTTGGCCTAAGCGCCTGTCCACGGAACCGGCCGCAGGCCAGCCGCCGCGCTTGGAGCAGACTGGGCGGAACTCTATACTGCGCCGTATGGGGGACCCTTCGATGGCGCAGAAGGCAGGCCTAGAGGTGAATGCCGGCCACGACCTCTTGCTCGAGAACCTGCCGGTATTCCAGGCGGCGGTGCCGGATATTGCCGAGGTCTCGATCGGACACGCAATTACCGCGGACGCCCTGCTGATGGGGTTTCCCGAAGCCGTTCGCCGCCACGGGGCAGCCTTGCTCGCGCCAACCATTGGGAGCTGATCCAGATGACCGAAACGACCGGAACCGAGGCCTGGCGCCACCGTCCCTACCACCGGCGGTGGCTGATGGATCAGGCCAACGGCCTGTTCGAGTTCTTCCAGCATCGCAGTTTCAATCCCAAGGGCGGGTTCTTCGACCTCGACGTCGCCGGCCGGCCGGTCAATCCCGACAATCCCATCCGCGGCATCCACGGCACGGCGCGCATGGTGCATTGCTTTGCGATCGGCAGCCTGCTGGGTCGCCCGGGCTCCGATACGATCGTCGATCATGGGATGCAATATCTGTGGAACCATCATCGTGACGCAAGACATGGCGGCTATTTCTGGTCGCTTGACGATGGCGGCGCCCGCGACGCCACCAAGCAGGGTTATGGCCACGCCTTCGTCCTGCTGGCGGCATCGAGCGCCAGGCTCGTGGGCCATCCGCTTGCCGACCGGATGCTGGCCGATGTCACCGAGGTGCTCGGACGGCGCTTCTGGGAAGAGCGGCACGGGGCCATCGCCGAAGAGTTCGCCGGGGATTGGTCGCCGATCGCCGAGTATCGCGGGCAGAACTCGAACATGCACCTGACCGAGGCGCTGATGGCGGCCTTCGAAGCCACCGGCGAGCGGAGCTACCTCGACAAGGCCGAGCGGATCGCCGATCTGATCATTCGCCGGCGCGCGGGCGAGAACGGGTATCGCGTGCCCGAGCATTTCGATACCGAATGGGTGCTCGACAAGGGATATCTCGGCAATGAGATGTTCCGCCCCGCAGGCACGACGCCAGGACACTGGCTGGAATGGTCGCGGCTGGTGCTGCAGCTCTGGGCCCTGGGCGGCAGGCGGATCGACTGGATGCCAGAGGCGGCCAAGTCGCTGTTCTCGCAGGCCATCGCGCTTGGCTGGGACGAGGCGAAAGGCGGGTTCTTCTATACTCTCGACTGGAGCGACCAGCCGGCCATGCGGCACAAGCTCTGGTGGCCGGCCTGCGAGGGGATCGGGGCGGCGTCATTCCTTTGCGAGCACGCGCCCGGCGCCTTCCATGAGCAGTGGTACAGGCGAATCTGGGACGTTGTCGCCCAGCATTTCCTCGACCGTGAAAACGGCGCCTGGCACGAGGAACTGACCGAGGATATGAAGCCCGGCCACACCTTGTTTGCCGGCAAGGCCGACATCTATCACGCGCTGCAGGCCTGCCTCATTCCGCTCTATCCGGCGAGCGGAAGCCTCACGCGGGCGCTGGTGGCGGAACTCGGCTCCTAGGTGCTGAGATCGAGGTTCGAGAGATCGAACTCTTCGTGGTGGGCAGTTGCCGCTGCGCCGATCGCGCATTCGAATTCGCCGAGCCTGGAGACTGTCAGCGTCGGCACTGTCATCCCCGGGATGATGCCGCGCCTGAGCGGTTGTTTCATGGCCTCGCAAACCTCGGCGAGGATCGGCAGCATCGCGCCCCCGAGCACGATCTCGCTGGGGTTGAAGATATTGGTGATGTTTATCAGTCCTTTGGCGAGATGGGCGGAGAGTTCGTCCACGGCCTTCCGGGCTTCGGGGTCCTGTTTCGTCAAGAGGACGGCGATCTTGCCGGGCAGGCGCAGATCCACATGGAATTCGTCGACCTCCTCGCGGGTGAAATACCTTTGCAGCGCCTTCAGGTTCACGAAGGTCTCGAGGCACCCCCTTTGACCGCAACTGCAGAGCGGGCCGTCGCTCTCGATGTGGATGTGACCGAATTCGGTGCCCAGGCCATCGGCGCCGCGGAGCAACCTGTCGTTGATGATCACCGCGCCACCGCATCCGGTGCCCAGTTTTAGATAGACGACGACCGCGTCGTTGGGGCGTGGGCTCGAGTAGATCTCGCCGAAGGCGGCCGCATTGGCGTTGTTTTCGACATAGCAGGGGACATCGAGTTCCTGGTCGAGCATGCGAGCGAGATTGAGCTTCTTCCAACCCAGGATCGGCAGGTTGATGACGTAACCGTCGCTGCGAACCAGTCCCGGCACGGTGACGCCCACGGCGCGGACGGTCTCGCGGCAAAGCTTCTTGCTTCTGAGGTCAGCGAGCTTTCGAGCCACGAGGCTGACCACGTCGGCGGGGCTGGGCGCCTCGGGCAGCGGGACCGCCTCGGTATCGACCACCTCGGCCGAAAGATCGAAAAGGGCGAAGCGTACCGCGCCGACGCCGATCTCGACGCCGAGAAAATGCGCGCCACCCGGGTTGAGGCCGACATCGATGCCGGGCCGCCCGACGTCCCGCTTGCCCGGGATCGGGTCCTGCGGGGAGGCGATTTCGCGGACCAGCCCGCGCTTCAGGAGATCGTCGATCATGCTGGTGACGGCAGCGCGGGTCAGCGACAGGCGTCGCGCCAGGGCCGCGCGCGGCCGCGCGCCCTCCACGCGCAGCACGGTCAGCAGCCGCCTTTCGTTGACATGTCGGACGAGGGTCTGGTTCGCCATGGGTGCCTTCGCCTGTCGGCAATTCGCAGCGCGCACTTGGCCCCAAGCGCGGCCCAGCTTCAATGGATTGAACGGTTGCGCCTTGCGAGCCTGCCGAAGCCTTTCCCGTTGACTTCCATATCGGCGTAAAATTATGTTTGGTTAGTATACAAATTAATTCAGCGATCGTATAGCCTGGCGGTCGAAGGCGCCTGGCGCTGGCGCCACCTGCCATGCGAAAAAACTAGAGGCGTAATGTCGAAGAAAGATGCGCGGCGGTTGCGGGTTGGGGTGCTGGGCTGCGGCCCGATCGCTCAGGCCGCTCATTTCGAGAGCTGCACCAAGGCGCGGAACGCCGATCTGTTCGCCATTTGCGACGTCGCCGATGACCTGCGCGAGCGGATGGCATGGACGCACGCGCCGCAAAAGAGCTTCGCCGACTACGATGCGATGCTGGCTGACCCGGACCTGGAGGCGGTGATCGTCGCGACCTCCGATGCCTTCCATGTTCCCGCATCGATCCGGGCCCTCGAGGCAGGCAAACATGTGCTCTGCGAAAAGCCGATCGCGCTCAGCATCGAAGAAGCCGAAGCCCTGAAGGGCGCCGTCGAGCGCAGCGGCAAGATTCTGCAGGTGGGTCATATGAAGCGCTTCGATGCCGGCCTGCAGGCCGCCAGGTCCTTCATCGACACCGGGATGGGCGAACTTGTCGCCCTCAAGGCCTGGTATTGCGACTCGACGCATCGCTATGCCGCCACCGATGCGGTGCAGCCGCTGATCGTCGCCAGCAAATCGGCGAGGAAGCCGTCCGAGAACCCCAAGGACGATCTCGAACGATACTACATGCTCGCCCATGGCAGTCATCTGGTCGATACGGCCCGCTATTTCGGCGGCGAGATCGTCGCGG
>JAUXUM010000102.1 GCA_030680995.1 Devosia sp. | reverse complement strand
CGATGATGTTGGAGATCTTGCCCGACGAGGTGGTGATCCGCTCCATCGCCTCGGTCGCCTGATGCATCACTGCGCCGCCGGCCTCGGCCGTCTTGCTCACGTCGGCGGCATTGACGCTTGCCTCTTCGGCCCGTTTGGCATTTTCGAGCACGGTCGCTGCCAGGGCATCCATGGCTGCCGAGGTCTCCTCGATCGTCGCGGCCTGCTTGGTGGTGCGCTCGGAAAGATCGTTGGCGCCGGACAAGATTTCGCCGGTCGCGGTCTTGAGCGATTTGGAGGTGCCACGCAGTTGCATGACCACTTCGGTGAGTTTGTCGCCCACCGCATTGGTGTCGTCCCGCAACCTCGCAAAGGCGCCCGCATACTCCCCGCTCATGCGCTTGGTCAGATCGGTCCGCGCCAGGGCCGACAACACCTGACCGGTTTCTTCCAGCCCGCGGTCCACGGTTTCGACCAGCGCGTTGACGCTCCGTGCCAGATCGGCGAGGGCTGGATCGGCGAAGTCCGCGTCCATCCGTTTGGCGAAGTCGCCTCCGACCGCCGCCCCCACCACGGCGGAGAGCTGCGCGTTCAGTGCATTCGCCTCGGTCACCCGTGCGAGGTTCTGCCGGGCCGTGGCATCTGCGTCGCGCGCCAGTTCGGCACGGTTCCGCAGCGCTTCGCGGAAAACGGCGAGCACGCTGGCGAGATCGCCCATTTCCTCGATCAGGTTCCTTGTCCCGAGCCTGACCTCCAGGTCGCCCTCCGACAGCCGCCGGAAGCCGCTCGTTATCTCCGCAAGCGGCTTCAGGAACAGTATGTTGCTCAGAACCAGCGTCGCGACGGCGAGCAGCACCACCGCGCCGAGCCCGGCCCAGATGGCGATGTCCGAGAGTTGCGAGGTGGCCGCCGACGCACCGAGCAGCTCGTGATTGGCCGCCTCGATTGCATCGGACACTTCGGCCATCCTGCCCTCGAGCGCCGAGAACGCCGCGTCGAATGCGGCGAGCTCGGACTTGGCGCCCTCGACATTCCCCGCGCCGGCCTTTGCGACGATCGACTCGGCCGCCGCGATATAGGCCCCGAGCGGCGCTTTCACCGCGCCGGCTGCCTGGCGCACGCTGGCCGGCAGGTCAAACGTATCCTGCTCCGCGATTATGGCGCGGAACTCGCCGCCATATCCGGCGAGCTCGGTCTTTGCTTCGCCGGCCATCGCCGCATCGGCGGTGGCGCCGGCATATATGGCGCGAAACACCACGCCGCGCAGGCCGTCATGGAGCATATCGACCGTCATGTGCGCGCGCATCGAGGCCATCAGCGTCTCGGATTGGCCGGCAGCCTGCTTGAAGCTCCCGGAAACCACGTAGCTCATCGCCGAAAACATCAGCCCGATGCCGACGATCAACGCCCCGAGTGCGATGACGACAACCCGCGTCTTGATCCGCCACGCCGGTGCGACAGCCGCCGCGCCGTTCTCCATTTCAACCTTCATTCTGAACGCCCCGCATGTGTGATCTGGCTGCCGCCGTCCTGACGGCCTTCGGGGCGCCCGACTTTGTCGACGGCCGCGTCGCCCCGCGCGGTCAATCCGTTGGCCAGCTGCTGGCTGATGATGGCCGCCCTGTGGATCGAGAGGTCCCAGGTCGTCACCACGGCGCCGGCCACTTCGTTCTCCTTGCCGAAATAGGTGGGCTGTGCGGCGGCGAGGTGCGGAAATGCGGGGGTGAACCCCGCCCGCCTTGATCCGGCCGGTGCCGCCTCGGTAATGACGACGAAGTCACGCATTCAAGCAGTCTCCACGGCCGCCAGGCCAGTCCACCGAGATCATCGACGTCAGTGTCGACAGACCTCGGATAGATCGCATCCCCCCGCGTCGACGGTGGGGCCAATCCGATTAAGGCTTGATGAATGAAACCGCCCGCGGCCCGGCTTTGCCGCGATTTGCAGGAAAAACCTTCTGACGTAATCAGCAGGAATTCCACGTAGTGGCCGCGCGGAGGAAAAGGCGCCCGGAGACGCCTCTTGTGCCGTCAGTGCGCGATCGGCTCGAGCGCGCGGCCAACAAGAACCTGGAGCTCCAATCGGATCGGGATTCGACCCTAGTGGATGTGTGCCTGGTTGAGGTGCTGCGCTTCGACCAGGAGGTTGCGCAGCCCGTAGACGAGTTCCTCCAGGAAATTCCTCGCCTCCGGCGTCGAGGCCGAGGCCAGTTCCTCCTCGGCCTGCAGCAGCGAGGCCTCGATCTCCGCGCGGCTGAACTCGGCAGTGGGAATAGCCTGCTCGGCAAGGATGGTGACCCCCGCCGGCGACACGTCGACGAAGCCGCCGCGGACGTAGAACTGCTCGCTCTTGCCCGCGCCGTCGACGGTAGTGATGAAACCCGGTTTGAGCGTGCTCATCAGCGGGGCGTGGTCGCCCAGCACCGCAAAATAGCCATCGGCACCCGGAACGGTCACCGACGCCACATGCTCGGAGAGCACCAGCCGCTCCGGCGAGACGATTTCGAGTTTTGTGCCCACGGCCATTCGATCTGTCCCTTAGAGCATGTTCGGGAAAAGTCGGAACGCTTTTCCCGAACATGCGACCAAATAGAAAACTGGAGCCCCAATCCGGCGCAATCGGACTGGATAAGGCTCTAGGCGGCTTGCGCGGCGAGCTTCTGCGCCTTCTTGACCGCGTCCCCGATGGTGCCGACCATGTAGAACGCCGCTTCCGGCAGATGGTCGTATTCGCCGGCAACCAGGCCGGCAAAGCCCTTGATGGTATCTTCGATGGCCACGAACACCCCGGGCGTGCCGGTAAAGGCCTCGGCCACGAAGAACGGCTGGCTCATGAAGCGCTCGATCTTGCGGGCGCGAGCCACGGTGAGCTTGTCCTCTTCGGAAAGCTCGTCCATGCCCAGGATGGCGATGATGTCCTGCAGCGACTTGTAGCGCTGCAGGATTTCCTGCACCCGGCGGGCGATGTTGTAGTGCTCTTCGCCGACCACCGAGGCATCCAGCATGCGCGAACTCGAGTCGAGCGGGTCCACGGCCGGATAGATGCCCTTTTCCGAGATCGCGCGATTGAGCACGGTGGTCGCGTCAAGATGCGCGAACGAGGTCGCGGGCGCCGGGTCGGTCAGATCGTCTGCCGGCACGTAGATGGCCTGCACCGAGGTGATCGAGCCCTTGTTGGTGGTAGTGATGCGTTCCTGCATCTGCCCCATGTCGGTGGCAAGGGTCGGCTGGTAGCCCACGGCCGAAGGAATGCGGCCCAAAAGCGCCGACACTTCCGAACCCGCCTGGGTGAAGCGGAAGATGTTGTCGATGAAGAACAAGACGTCCTGGCCCTGGTCGCGGAAATGCTCGGCGACGGTGAGGCCCGACAGCGCGACGCGGGCGCGGGCGCCCGGCGGCTCGTTCATCTGGCCGAACACCAGGGCGCATTTGGAACCGGCGGTCGAGCCGCCGTGCTCGCGCGGGTTCTTGTTCACGCCCGATTCGATCATCTCGTGATAGAGATCGTTGCCCTCGCGGGTGCGCTCGCCGACGCCGGCAAATACCGAATAACCGCCATGGGCCTTGGCGACGTTGTTGATGAGTTCCTGGATGAGCACGGTCTTGCCCACGCCGGCGCCGCCGAACAGGCCGATCTTGCCGCCGCGCGCATAGGGCGCCAAGAGGTCCACGACCTTGATGCCGGTCACCAGGATCTGGGCCTCGGACGCCTGCTCGATGAAGCTGGGCGCGTCCTGGTGAATGCCGCGACGCGCCGCGGTCAGGATCGGGCCGGCCTCGTCCACCGGCTCGCCGATGACGTTCATGATGCGTCCGAGCGTCTCCTCGCCGACAGGCACCGAGATGGCCTCGCCGGTATCGGCGACGGGTGTGCCGCGCACGAGACCCTCGGTGGTGTCCATGGCGATGGTGCGCACGGCGTTTTCACCCAGATGCTGGGCGACTTCGAGCACCAGCCGGTTGCCGTTATTGACCGTCTCGAGCGCGTTGAGGATGGCCGGCAGGTGCTCGTCGAACGTTACGTCGACGACGGCGCCAATGACCTGGCTCACGCGGCCAACCGCCTTGCCGACGGTTGCGATCGGGGCCATCGTCGCGGCCTTGGCCGCACCTTTCTTGGCCGGGGCTTTTGGCGCCGTCGGGGCTTTTGCTGCTGTCGCTGCTCTGGCCATCTCTTACCTCGTTCCTGCTAGAGCGCTTCCGCGCCCGAAATGATCTCGATGAGTTCTTTGGTGATCTGGGCCTGGCGTTGCCGGTTGTAGACCAGCGTCAGGTTCTTGATCATGTCGCCGGCGTTGCGCGTGGCGTTGTCCATGGCGCTCATCTGCGCGCCGAAGAACGACGCGTTGTTTTCGAGCAGCGCCCGGAACACCTGCACCGAAATATTGCGCGGCAACAAATCGGTGAGGATCGCTTCCTCGTCCGGCTCGTATTCGTAGTGGAGCGTCGCGGCCGGCGCGCCTTCGGCCGGCGCCTCCAGTTTGGCCGGGATCAGCTGCTGCGCCGTCGGGATTTGGCTGATCACCGAGCGGAAGCGCGAAAAGAATAGCGTCGCGACGTCGAACTCGCCGGCCGCGAACATGGCGAGGATCTTCTCGCCCACCGTGGCCGCATTGGCATAGCCGAGCACACGGACGTCGCGGAACGAGATGGTCTCGACGATCTTGTCGGCGAAGAGCCGCTTGAGGATGTCGTTGCCCTTGCGGCCCACGGTCAGGATCTTGACCGTCTTGCCTTCGGAGAGGAGCTTCTGCGCCGTCTCGCGCGCCAGCCGGGCGATCGAGGAGTTGAAGCCGCCGGCGAGGCCGCGCTCGCCGGTCGCCACCACCAGGAGGTGTACTTGGTCCTTGCCGGTGCCGGCGAGCAGCGGCGGCGCATCCTCACGCCCTGCATAGGCCGTGCCCAGCGCCGTCAGCACCTGGCCCATGCGCTCCGCATAGGGGCGAGCCGCTTCGGCCGCTTCCTGCGCGCGGCGGAGCTTGGCCGCTGCCACCATCTGCATGGCCTTGGTGATCTTCTGGGTCGACTTGACCGAGGCGATCCGGTTCTTGAGGTCCTTTAGCGAAGCCATCGGGCCGTCACTTTCTCAAAAATTAGGCCGCGAACGTCTTCTTGAACTCGTCGATCGCCGCCTTGAGCCTGGCGCGCAGATCGTCGCTGAGCGCCTTTTCGGTGGCGATCGCCGCAAGCACATCGGCATGCTTGGCGCGGAGCGCACCGAGCAGGCCCTTCTCGAACGGGCCGACCTGGTTGACCGGCAGATCGTCGAGATAGCCATTGGCACCGGCAAAGATCACCGCGATCTCTTCTTCCGGCTTCAGCGGCGAGAACTGCGGCTGCTTGAGGAGCTCGGTAAGGCGGGCGCCGCGGTTGAGCAGGCGCTGCGTGGCGGCATCGAGGTCCGAACCGAACTGGGCAAAGGCCGCCATCTCGCGATACTGGCTGAGCTCGCCCTTGAGCGAGCCGGCCACCTGCTTCATCGCCTTGATCTGGGCATTGCCGCCCACGCGGGAAACCGAGAGGCCGACGTTCACCGCCGGGCGGATGCCCTGGAAGAAGAGGTTGGTCTCGAGGAAGATCTGGCCGTCGGTGATCGAGATCACGTTGGTCGGGATATAGGCCGAGACGTCGTTGGCCTGGGTCTCGATCACCGGCAAGGCGGTCAGCGAGCCGAGCCCGTGATCCTCGTTGAGCTTGGCGGCGCGTTCGAGCAGGCGGGAATGGAGGTAGAACACATCGCCCGGATAGGCTTCGCGCCCCGGCGGACGGCGCAGCAGCAGCGACATCTGGCGATAGGCGACGGCCTGCTTGGTCAGATCGTCATAGGCGATCACCGCATGCATGCCGTTGTCGCGGAAGTATTCGCCGATGGCGCAGCCGGTGAACGGCGCGAGGAACTGCATCGGCGCCGGGTCCGAAGCGGTGGCGGCGATGATGATCGAATATTCGAGCGCGCCGGCGTCTTCCAGCACCTTTGCGAACTGGGCGACGGTCGACCGCTTCTGCCCGATCGCGACATAGATGCAATAGAGCTTGTCGGTTTCCGAGGCCTTGGCCTGGTGGGCGGGCTTCTGGTTGAGGAAGGTGTCGAGGATGATGGCGGTCTTGCCGGTCTGGCGGTCGCCGATGATCAGCTCGCGCTGGCCGCGGCCGACGGGGACCAGCGCGTCGAGCGCCTTGAGGCCGGTCTGCATCGGCTCATGCACCGACTTGCGCGGGATGATGCCCGGCGCCTTGACCTCG
>JAUXUM010000099.1 GCA_030680995.1 Devosia sp. | reverse complement strand
GCCCTCAAGGGCATCCGCCGCGAGATAGGAGCGGCTGCGTTTGGTGGCCTCCGCCAGCCGATCGAGCTTCTGCTTGATCTCGACCGGAACGCGAATGGTGATGGTTGTCGTATCGGTCACGGCTGTCTCCCGCATTTGTGTACAGCCTAACACATACAATCACGATTGTCAGGAGAACCAATTGCCCAATCCGCAACGCGGTGAGATCTCGGCCGTCTTCGACGGCGAGGAAAGGGTGCTGTGCCTGACGCTCGGCGCGCTGGCCGAACTGGAGGCACGGCTGCAGGCCGGCGACCTTGTCGGCCTCAGCGAGCGCTTCGCCGGCGGCAGGGTTTCGGCGCGCGATCTGACGGCGATCATCGGCGCCGGGCTGCGCGGTGCCGGCAATGCCGTGACCGACGACGATCTGGCGCGGATGGCGATCGAGGGCGGGCTCAAGGGCGCCGCCGACATCGCGGCCCGGCTGCTGCGCGCGACGTTTGGCGGCGATCCGTGACGCCCTTTCCCTGGGCGGAGGCCATGCGCTTCGGGTTCGGCATGTTGCGCCTGAACTCCCGGGATTTCTGGGGCCTGACGCCGCGCGAACTCGCCAGCGCCTTTGAGGCACTGAGCGGGCGCCGCCGCGCCGCGGCGCCCGGCCGCGATGCGCTGGCCGATATGATGGCTGCGTTCCCCGACGAGGAGAAGACCGATGGCTGACGAACTCTTTCCCGACTCCTTCCGGTCCGATTTGAGCGATGTCGCGCTCGAGCTGGACCGCATCGGCGATCTCGCCGACGGCGTGGGGCGCTCGCTGAGCCGCGCCTTCAGCGGCGCCATCCTTGACGGCAAATCGCTGAAATCGGTGCTGGGCGAGATCAGCCGGTCGTTCGCCGACATCGCGCTCAAGGCGGCGTTCAAGCCGCTGGGCAATCTGGTCTCCGGCGCGATCGAGGGCTTGTTCACCGCCACCAACCCGGCGCTTGCCGGCGTGACCGCCTTCGCCAAGGGCGGGGTGCTGGCGAGCCCGGCATACTTCCCCATGCAGGGTGGACTTGGATTGGCCGGAGAGGCGGGCGCCGAGGCGATCCTGCCGCTCACGCGTGGCAGCGACGGACGGTTGGGCGTGGCATCGGGCGGCGGGCAGTCGATCAATGTGAGCTTCAACGTGACGGCGAGCGATGCGCGCAGTTTCGTGGCCAGCGAGGCGGAAGTGAGCGCCATGCTGCTGCGGGCGGTGAAGCGGGGGACGCGGGCGTCGTAGGCAACTATACACCCGGCCGTCATCCTTGGCCGCGCGTAGCGCGTGCCGAGGACCCAGCGGCGCCGCGTCCGCGGCGCCAAAGACTCCTCTCGCGCGACAGACGTCGCGCGGCTGGGTCCTCGGGTGTCGCTGCGCTCCCCCCGAGGATGACGGTCCGTGGAGGTAGAAGGGGCCAAAGCAACAAGGAGCAGGCCATGGCATTTCATCCAATACGTTTTCCCCTCGACGTGGCGCTGGGCGCGCGGGGCGGGCCGGAGCGGGCGACGGAGATCGTCACGCTCGCCAGCGGCCACGAGGAGCGCAACAGCCGCTGGGCCCATTCGCGCCGCCGCTACAATGCCGGCTACGGCGTCAAGACGCGGGCCGACATGCAGGCGGTGCTGGCGTTCTTCGAGGAGCGGCGCGGCCGGTTCCATTCCTTCCTCTGGCGCGACGCGCTGGATCATTCTTCGAATGGAACCGAAACGCCGCTGCCGACGGACCAGGAACTCGGGACCGGCGACGGCATCGCCACCGCGTTCCAGCTGCGCAAGAAATACGGCGCCGATTTCGACCCCTATTGGCGGCCGGTCACCAAGCCGGTTGCGGATTCCGCGCGCGTGGCGGTGGATGGCAACGAGGTGATCGGCGGCTTCACGGTCGATACGGCCACGGGCATCGCGACCTTGGCCGCGGCGCCGGCGGAGGGCGCGGCGATCACCGCCGGGTTCCTGTTCGACGTGCCGGTGCGCTTCGACATCGACCGGCTCGACATCGAGCTCTCGAGCTTCGACGCGGCCGACGCGCCCCACATCCCCCTGATCGAGGTGCGCGCGTGAGGACGCTCGATATCGACTTCAGCACGCATGTCGAGAGCGGCGCGACGACGCTTGCGACCTGCTGGCGGATCGTCCGCGGCGACGGCGTGGTTTTGGGCTTCACCGACCACGACCAGGCGTTGGCTTTCGACGGCACGGATTTCCTGCCCGCGCATGGGCTCGACGGCGGGGAGGTGGCGCACAAGCTCGGGCCGCAGACCGACACCAGCGAGGTGGTGGGGATCCTGCATTCCGACGCGATCGCGGAGGAAGACATCCTGCTCGGCCGCTATGACGGGGCCTTGGTCGAAACCTGGCGGGTGAGCTGGCGCGACCCGGCGCAGCGGCATCTCGTCCGCAAATCGACGATCGGCGAGATCGTGCGCGAGGACGGGCTATTCCGGGCGGAGCTGCGCTCGGGCCAGCATGCGCTCAACCAGCCCAAGGGACGGCTCTATCAGGCGCTGTGCGACGCGAGCGTCGGCGACGCGCGCTGCGGCGTCGATCTCGACGCCCCGGCGTTCAGGGTAATTGTCGGTGTTGTTGAAATGCGGGACCGCTATCGGCTCGCGGTCAGCGGCGTGGCGGCCTTCGATGAAGGCTGGTTCGGCTTCGGCCGTGCCGTGTGGAGCAGCGGCAAGCGCATCGGCATCAATGATCAGATCGTGAGCCACGCGCGTAGCGGCGGCGCCGACGTCTTCGGCTTCGCCGCGCCGGTCGGCGACTGGATCGAGCCGGGCGACACGATGATTGCCTACGCAGGTTGCGACCGGCGCTTCGCCACCTGCGGCGAGAAGTTCGCCAATATTGTCAACTTCCGCGGTTTCCCGCACATCCCCGGCAACGACTTCGTGCTGCGCTACCCGCGTCAGGGCGACCAGATGGACGGACGGAAGCTCGCCGGATGAAGCCCTCGGCAGAAGCGATCGCCGGCGCGGCGCGTGCCTGGCTCGGCACACCCTATCGCCACCAGGCCTCGACGCTGGGCGCCGGCTGCGACTGCCTCGGCCTGGTGCGCGGCGTGTGGCGCACGCTCTATGGCGGCGAACCGGTAACCATGCCCAATTACAGCGCCGACTGGCGCGAGGCGGGCCGATGCGAGGGATTGCTCGAAGCTGCGGAAGCGCTGATGGAGCGCGCCGAGGGCGAGCCGCGGGCGGGACGGCTGGTGCTGTTCCGGCTGCAGCGGACGCTGCCGCCGCGGCATTGCGGCATCATGATCGCACCCGATCGCTTCATCCATGCGCAGGAGGCAATCGGCGTGGTCGAGGCGAATATGGGCGAGAACTGGCGGCGGCGGGTGGCCGGCGTCTTCGCATTCCCAGAAATCGAGAGCTGATCCGTGGCAACACTTGCACTTTCGCTGGCCGGCCAGGTGGTGGGCGGCGCGCTGGGCGGGCCGATCGGCGCGACCATCGGCCGGGCGCTGGGGGCGCTCGCGGGGTCGGCGGTGGACAGCATGCTGTTCGCCGAAAGGCCGGAGCCGATGGCGGGGGCCGATATCCGCCTGCAGGGCTCGACCGAAGGCGGGCCGGTGCCGCGCCTCTACGGCTGGGGCCGATTGACCGGCAACATCATCTGGGCGACCGAACTCGAGGAGCTGAACGTCGAGAGCGCCGGCGCCAAGGGCACGACGCAAAGCGGGGAGACCGGGATCGCCGCCAGCTTCGCCGTCGCGCTCTGCGAGGGTGAGGTGCAGCGGCTCGGCCGCATCTGGGCCGACGGCCAGCCGCTCGAGACCTCGGCACTGGCCATCCGCTTCTACCGGGGCACCGAGAGCCAGATACCTGACAGCCTGATCGAGGCCAAGCAGGGCACCGGCCAGACGCCCGGCTATCGCGGGCTCTGCTATCTGGTGTTCGAGCGGCTGCCGCTCGGGCAATTCGGCAACCGCATTCCCAACATCTCGGTGGAACTCTGCCGCGTCGTGGGCGAACTCGAACCGGCCGTGCGGGCGGTGACGGTGATCCCCGGCGCCACCGAATTCGGCTACGATCCCGCCCCGCGCGTGCGCATCGTCTCGCCCGGCGCGACGGCCGGCGAGAACACCCATCTGAGCGCCGAGCTTTCGAACTGGACGCTCTCCATCGACGAGCTGACGGCGCTCTGCCCGAACCTCGGGCACGTCGCGCTGGTGGTCTCGTGGTTCGGGGACGATCTGCGCTGCGGGGAATGCACAATCAAGCCACGGGTCGAGGCGGCGGTCCGCCAGATCGACGGCACGAGTTGGTCGGTCGCCGGGCTGTCACGCGCGAGCGCGCAGGTGGTCTCGTACCACGATGGCGGCCCCGCCTATGGCGGCACGCCTTCGGACGCGGCGGTGCTGGCGGCGATCGCCGATTTGAAGGCCCGCGGCCTGAAGGTGACGCTCTATCCGCTCATCATGATGGACGTGCCGGCGGGCAATGCGCTGCCCGACCCGCATACCGGCGCCGCGGGCCAGCCGGCCTATCCGTGGCGCGGGCGGATCACCTGCGACCCGGCGCCGGGCGTTGCGGGCACGCCGGACCAGACCAGCGCGGCGGCGGCGCAGATCGGCGCCTTCATCGGCACCGGCAGCGGCTGGGACTACCGCCGCATGGCGCTGCACTATGCCCAGCTTGCCGTCATCGCCGGCGGCGTCGACGCCTTCATCATCGGCTCGGAGATGCGCGGGCTCTCGACCGTGCGCGGGCCGGGCAACAGCTTCCCCTTCGTCGAGGCGCTGGTGACCTTGGTGGCCGATGCGAGGGCCATCGTGGGCGGCGCGACCAAGCTTGCCTATGCGGCGGACTGGTCCGAATATCACGGCTACCAGCCGCCCGACGCGCCGGGCGACAAGCTGTTCCACCTCGATCCGCTCTGGGCTTCGCCGCACATCGACGCCATCGGCATCGACAATTACATGCCGCTCAGCGACTGGCGCGACGGCGACGCGCATGCCGACGCGGCGGCCTGGGACGCGCCTTACGATCCAGCCTATCTGCGGGCCAACATCGCCGGCGGCGAGGGGTTCGACTGGTACTACGCATCGGACGCGGACCGCATCGACGGCATCCGCTCGCCGATTGCCGACAGCGCGCACGGCGAGCCATGGGCGTGGCGCTGCAAGGACCTCGGCGGCTGGTGGGGCAACGCGCACCATGACCGCATCGGCGGCGAGCGCTCCGCCACGCCGACGGCTTGGGTGCCGCAGAGCAAGCCGGTCTGGTTCACCGAACTCGGCTGCGGCGCGGTGGACAAGGGCGCCAACCAGCCCAACATCTTCGGCGACCCCAAGAGCGCCGAGAGCGGACGGCCGTATTTCTCCAGCGGCGCGTCCGACGCGCTGCAGCAGCGGCAGTTCCTGCGCGCGCATCTCGACCACTGGTCGCGGCCCGAGGCCAATCCGCTCTCCGGCTCTTATGGCGGGTCCATGCTCGATATGGAGCGCATCTATCTGTGGACCTGGGACGCGCGGCCATACCCCGCATTCCCGGGCGACGCCGCGACCTGGCGGGACGCCGCCAATCACGCGACCGGGCACTGGCTGACCGGACGGCTGGGGACGGCATCGAGCGACCAATTGCTGCGGGCGATCGCCGCCGACTACGGTGTGACGCTGGCGGACGTCGCGGCGGCGGCGCCGCTGATCCACGGCCTGCGGGTCGAGGGCGTCGTCTCCTGCCGCGAGGCGATGGCTCCAGTCCTTGCCGCGGCCGGCCTTTCCCTCCGCGACACGCCTGGTGGCCTCACCATCGGGCGGACCAAGACCCGCCTCGGCATCGCCATCGGGAAGGGGGAGACCGTGGCCGCGGACGGGCCATTGACGATCCGGCGGCGGCCCGATCCGTCCGAGGAGGTCGGGCAGGTGGCGCTGAGCTATCCGGACCGCGAACGCGCCTACCTCACGGGCACAGTCACCGCCATGCGTCTGTCGGGCGGCGCGGCTGCCGGGGAGAATACCAATCTCGTGCTCGACCTCGCGGAGGCGCGCCGCGCCGCCGAGCGCATCCTGCTCGACCACGCGGTGCGGCGCGATACGCTCGAACTGGCGCTGCCGCCATCGTTTGCCGGGCTCGAAGCGGGCGACGCGATCGGGGTCGAAGGGCAGGGCGGCGGTCCGTTCGAGGTGACGGAAATCCGCGACGGAGAGGTCCGCCGCATTACCGCCCGCGCCATCCCGCCGGTCATCACGGCCGCGATCGTGTCGGGCCGGCCTCCGGCAACGGCGCCGGCGAGCGTGACCCGGGCGATCCCCGTGGTCGCGGCCGCGCACCTGCCGCCCGACCCGGCCAATCCCGGGCAAACGCGCCTGATGCTCGCGGCATCGGCCAGTCCCTGGCCCGGAGAAGTGACCGTCACCGACGAGGCAACCGGTTCGACCATTGCGCGGCTGACGAAGAATTGTGCCCTGGGCGAGCTTGCCGAGCCGCTTGGGGCAGGGCAGATGTTCACATGGGATGACGTCGCAACCCTGACCCTGCGCCTGTTCTCGGGACATCTCTCGTCCAAGGACGATGCGATGGTGCTGGCGGGCGGCAACCGGTTGGCGATCGAAACCGACTCCGGCGCCTGGGAGATTGCCGGGTTTGCCAATGCCGAACTGCTTTCGCCCGGGCTGTACCGGCTGACACGGCTGCTGCGCGGCCAGATGGGCACCGGACACGCCCTTGGGCCGGCTGCATCGGGGCGGCGTGTGGTGGTCCTGGACGATCGGCCGCTGCTCCTGCCGGTGCCGCCGCAATGGCTGGGCGAGGCGCGTTCGCTGCGGGCATATGCCGGACGCGCCGATCCTGCCGGCACGGTATTCCCGGCCGATCTCGATCTGGCTCCGATGCTGCCGCTCGCTCCGGTGCATCTGCGCGCCAAGCGCGGGGCAGGCGACGACATCGCCATCACCTGGTTCCGCCGCAGCCGCGCCGACACCGACAGCTGGGCGGTGAGCGATGCGCCCCTCGATATCCTGCCCGAAGCCTACACGGTGACGATCATGGACGGCGCCACGCCGGTCCGGACGATCGACGCTTCCGCGCCCGTCGCCGCATATGCCGGCGCGCTGCAGGCAACCGATTTCGGCATCCCGCCCGCGAACCTTGTCTTCACGATCGCGCAAGAGAGCCAGATCTTCGGGGGCGGTCACGCGGCGGAGGGGCGCTTCGATGTCTAGGCTCCGCTTCAAGACCCTCGCCGAGCTCTTCGCCGCAATGGAGCTGCGCCGGCGGCTCGACCGTAAGATCCCCGCCAGGCCGGCGGCGCAACATCCCGCTTCCAGACCCACAACCAGGAGAACACCAATGAATCTCGGTTTCCTCGACGGCTACCGGACCTACGTCGTCGCCGCCGCCATGCTGCTGGCCGCCATTTCGCAGCTTCTGGGCGTGGACCTCCCCAGTTTCGAGGGCCAATCCGCCGGCCACTTGCTGATGGAGGGGCTGGCCATTATCTTCCTGCGCAAGGGGATCAAGCCCGGTGCTTGAACGCGTCATCTCCCGTTCATCTAACGTTCAGGCAGTTATCTTTATTCTTTGTTCATGAAAACTTCACATCTCAATATTCTTGCGGCCACCATTGTGGCGCTGCCTCTGGCTTTTGCCGTCAATTGGTCAGCGCCCGCCCAGGGCATTGGCGAGTGCATCACCGGACGCCAGGCTCAGCGAGCCGTGGACGCCGGCGAGATTGCGCAATTGCCCGATGCGGCGGCCGCGGCCGGCGTGCGCCAGAAGATCATCAGCTCGTCGGCCAAAGTCTGCGATATCAACGGTTCGCCCCATTGGGTTGTAAACGTCATGGATTCCTACGGCGAAAGCAGGTCAATCAGCT
>JAUXUM010000095.1 GCA_030680995.1 Devosia sp. | reverse complement strand
CCGGCGGCGACCATCACATAGGTCAGCCAGGAGACGTTGGTGAGTTCGGGCAGTTGCGCCAGGAAAATCAGGATCGCCAGCGCGTTGACGAAGCCGGTCATCACCGACTTGGAGACGAAGCGCATGACGTAGCCGAGCCGGAGGAGCCCCGCGACGATCTGGATGAGGCCGGCGAGAACGGTGGCCGCGAGCAGATATTGCAGGCCATGGTCCCGAACGAGAGTGACCATCAGCACAGCCGTCGCGGCCGTGGCGGCCGAGATCATCCCCGGCCGGCCGCCGACGAAGGCGATGAGCACCGCGATCGAGAACGAGGCATAAAGGCCCACCTTCGGATCGACGCCGGCGATGATGGAAAAGGCGATGGCTTCAGGGATCAGGGCCAGCGCGACGACGAGGCCGGAGAGGATGTCGGCGCGAATATTGCCGAACCATTCACGCCGGTAAGACGAGAGAAAATCCATGTACGAGACATCCAACAGGCAGCTTGTCTGAGAAGCGTCCGCGCGCGCGAAGGATCAGAATCTGGGGTGCTGGTTACCGAGGGATAGGCGCCCGGAGAAGCCACCCGGCGGGCCGGGTCCGATTGATGCGGTCTCTATCGCCCGAGCGGACTTCAATTGCAAGGCATGGTCGCTCTGTCGCATGCGCATGCGCATGGCGCCATCGGCGCCGCAGCTGACCGGCGCAAACCGGCCGCCCGTGCCTATTTTGCCGACTTGGGCAGCAGGATGTAGGTCATCAGCCCGTGCCGGCTGACGGTGGCGCCGGGGATGGCGCCGGCGGCTCGGGTTGCAAAGCCGACCAGATCGGGTTTCGGCATGGCATTTATCGCCGCGAGCAGCGCGGGCGCGCTCGCCACCGCAAAATGCCCGTAGCCGGTATGGGCCACATCGGCCACGTCGACATAGGTCATGTCGATATCGGACAGCAGGTCTGGATCGGGCAGAGCCCCAAGCCGGGGGCGGCCGTCGGCGACAAACCGGGCGACCATCTGGAGCGGCAGGTCCTTGTGCGAGCCGTAGACCACGAGGGGCCGCGGCAGGGAGCCGATGCCGCGTGCGCGCTGCCGGAACTGCTCGAGATCCATGTCGGGCGAAAGCAGGACCACATCGAGCTTGGCGAAGGGGCCCGTTTGCCGCTCTTCCCGCATGCGGGCCAATGCATCGACAACGATTGCCGCTCCCATGGAGTAGCCGACGAGGACGATGCGTTCGGTGCGCGAGGCGGCGAGGCTGCGCAGGAGCTCGATGAGGCCATCCCGCGCCTCGGCGGCGCGCCGCGTGTCGTTGAGATAGGCAAGGATGCGCCGCTCGGTGGGCCAGTTGTAAAGCACCTGGGCCGACGGCAGATCGAAATCGTTGCCGATCTGCGCCATGCGCGCCAGGCTCTTCTGAAGCGTGGTGTTGAAACCGTGGACGAAGACAAGCACCTCCGGCGGGCTGGCGCTCACCGAAATCGCCTCGGCCGCAACCGCATTGCGGAAGGAGGAGGCGCTTTTGAAGCCGCGTTCGCCGGCCATCAGGAAGTCGGAGGCCGGGTCGACCCTGACGACGGGGAGATTGGGTTCGTCGCCGGGCCGGTGCGAGGGCGGCACGGCGACGTCATAAACGGCATAGGAGAGCCCGGCCGGATCGCCGCCGTTGCCCTCCCTGGTCGAGGCGACGAATACCGTCTCGGTACGTGGGCCGGCCAGGGCGGTCTTGCCGGGCTTGATGCCGGGAACGGAGGCGCACCCCGTCAGGACAGCGGCCAATGCCATCATCGCAAAAATATCTCGGCTACGCCACATTGCTGCCACCAACCAAACCGAACTGCATCCAGATAAGCATGCAACGTCAACGCGCGGTATGACAATTCGAACTATCATCTAAATTTCTTGCCCGATGTGTGACTCAGGACCGCCGGGGCGGGCTTTTCTTCAACCGGCAATGACAACGGAAGTGCCCGAGGGCGGCGCCTTCCGCATCGGGCCGTTCCGGGCCAATTGGCCGGCGAGATCGAAGTAGCGGTGTTCCTCGACGATGCGGCCGCCGCCACCGAGCTTCGCACTCAGCGGCCGGGGCTCATGCTTTCCTTGCCATGAAGCCGCGCACGGCATCGCCGAACGCGGCAAATATCGCGGCCGAGGAGGCATCCGGGCGGAACCAGTATTCGGGGTGCCACTGCACCCCCAGCACGAAGGATGGGGGGTCGCCGATGGAGACCGCCTCGATGGTGCCGTCCGCCGCCGTCGCTTCGACCTGCAGTCCGGGCGCCAGCCGGTCGATGGCCTGGCGGTGCAGGGAATTGACGTCGATCAGCCCGGATCGGACGATGCGGTGGAGCAATCCGCCCGGCCGAACCTCGACCGGGTGCCGGATGGCGAAGCGTGCCTCCTGCGCGTCGTCCGGCGGGGCACGATGGTCCATGCGTCCCGGCAGATCCTGGATCTCGGTGGCAAGCGTGCCGCCAAGGGCGACATTGAGTTCCTGCATGCCGCGGCAAATGCAGAGCATGGGCAAGCCCTTGGCCAGGGATTTGTGCACGAGCTCGATCGACATGCGGTCGCGGTCCTCGTCGAAGGGCTCATGCAAGGGCGAGGCCGTCGCCCCGTAATGTGACGGGTGGACGTTCGAGCGGGAGCCGGTCATGACCACGCCGTCCACGCGGTCGAGCAGGCCGCCGAGATCGACATCGTTTCCGAAGTTGGGAAGGCAGAGGGGAATGACGCCGGCGCCCTCGCGCACCGCATCGAGATAGGTCTGTGGCGTCGCGTGCCAGCGATAGCCGTCGGCCACCCGCACGTCAGTGGAGATCAACGCAATGGGAAGGCTCAATTCTGATCTCCCCGCCGCCGCTCAGACGCCGAGCCGGTCGCGCAAGCGGTACCACCAGGACCCCATGACCGTCAGCGGGACGCTGAAGCTGTGGCCGCCGGGGAAGGGATAATAGGGCAGGCTGGCCCAAACGTCGAAGCGCTCGGCGTGGCCAGCCACCGCCTCGCCGAGCAGTTTGCCCAGAAGATGAGTGGTGGTGACGCCGTGGCCGCTGTCGCCATGCGAGAAATAGACTGTCGGAGACAACCGGCCGACATGCGGCACGCGGGTGAGGGTCAAGGCAAAATTGCCGCTCCAGGCAAAGTCGATCCGCGTGTCGCGGAGCGCGGGGAAAGTCTTGAGCATGTTGGGGCGGATGGCGCCGACAATGCTGTGCGGGTCGCTGCCGCCATAACCCACGCCGCCGCCATAGAGCAGGCGGTCGTCGGCGGTGCGCCGGAAGTAGTCGAGCACATAGCTGGCATCTTCCACGCAGTAGCCGGCCGGCAGCAGCCGGCGCGCGAGCGCTGGCTCCAGCGGTTCGGTGGCGATGATCTGGCTCGAGACCGGCATGATCTTGCCGCCGATCTCGGGCAGCAGCCGCCCCAGATAGGCATTGCCGCAGACCAGCACATAGCGGGCGCGCACCACGCCGTCGCGGGTGCGCACCAGGGGCGAGGGGCCGGTCTCCACCGCTGTGGCCGGAGACCGCTCGTAGATGCGGCCCCCCAGCGTCTCCAGCGCGGCCGCTTCGCCGAGCACCAGGTTGAGCGGATGAATGTGGCCGCCCAGATGGTCGACCATGCCGCCCGCATAGCGGTCGGTATCCACGATACCGGCGACGCCCGTCCGGTCGATTAATTCGAGACCGGTATGTCCATGGGACTCCCAGTTGTGCTTGGTCTCCTCCATTTCGCGCAGCTGCTTGCCGGTGAACGCGGCGAGAAAATTCCCCGCCCTGAGGTCGCAGGCAATGGCGTACCTGGCGACGCGGTCGCGGATGATGTTGCCGCCCTCGAGCGACATGGCGCCCAGCGCCCTGGCCTTCTCCGCGCCATAGCGGCGCTCGATGATGGCGAGATCACGGCTGTAGCCGTTGACGATCTGGCCACCGTTGCGTCCGGAGGCGCCGAAGCCGATGCGCACCGCTTCGAGCACGACGACCGAAAAGCCGCGTTCGGCCAGTTCGAGGCCGGCCGAAATGCCGGTGAAGCCGGCGCCGACGATGCAGACATCGGTCGCCACTTCGCCCCGCAGCGCGGGACGAATGGAGCGGTCATTGGCCGTTGCCGCATAGTAGGACGGCGCATGTCCGGGGCGGCCAGTGTCGTTCTCGGCCGCGTCCATCAGACCGTCCTGATGAAGGCGTCGTATTCGACATCGGTGACGCGGCCGCGGAACTCGGCGAGTTCCTGATTCTTGCAGGCGAGATAGAGCGCCTTGTAGTCGGCACCGAGACAATCGGCGGTGAACTGGGACTCGGCGAAGAGCTCGAGCGCATAGTCCCAGTTATTGGGCAGCAGGGCGTGTTCGCCGGTGTGATTGTCGTTGATGAGCGGCGCCCCCGGATCGAGCTTCTGCTCGATGCCGAAGAGCGCGCCGCCGAGGATCGCCGCGAGCACCAGATAGGGGTTGCTGTCGGCGCCGGCGACGCGGTGCTCGATACGCGTCGCCTCGCGTCGCGACGCGACGACGCGGACGGCGGCCGATCGCGTCTCGAGGCCCCAGGAGGCATACATCGGCGCGTGTTCGCTCACGGTTACGCGGCGGAAGGAGTTGGCGTTGGGCGCAAAGATCGCCATGCCTTCGGCCATGGTGGCGATCAGCCCGCCGGTGGCGTGGCGCAGCATTTCCGACGGCTGACCGTTGGCGATCGCGAAGACATTGCGGCCCTGTTCGTCAAGCAGCGAAAAATGCACATGCATGCCGCTGCCGGCGTGCTGTCCGTAGGGCTTGGCCATGAAAGTGGCGTCGAAATCGTGCTTGCGGGCGACGCCCTTGACGATGCGCTTGAGCAATACGGCATGATCGGCGGCCAGCAGCGCATCCGGGACGTGCTTGAGGTTGACCTCGTACTGGCCGGGTCCGTTCTCGCGCAGGATAGTGTCGGCGGGGACTTCCTGGGCGCTGCAGGCGCGGGAGATCTCGGCGAACACCACTTCGAATTCATGCAACTCGGAAATCGAGAGCACCTGGGTCTGCCGACTCTGCCAGCGCACGTCGCGGGAATTGGGCGGACGGACCGGGTCGAGTGCCGAGTGCACCGGGTCGATGAGATAGAATTCGAGCTCGGTCGCGACCACCGGCGTCAGTTTCAGCCTCTCATAACTCTTGAGTACGTTGCGCAGCACGTTGCGCGGATCGGCATAGAAGCCGCTGCCATCCTCGTTCTGCATCCCGAGGATGACCTGGGCGGTAGGCCGCGACAGCCAGGTGACCGGAGCCAGGGTCTCGTTGATCGGCAGGCAGAGGCCGTCCGGGTCGCCGGTGCCTTCGGCGAGGCCGGCGGCATTGACGTCGCGGCCCCATACGTCGAGGGCGTAGATGGAGCGCGGCAGCGCCATGCCATGCTCGAGAATGTCGGCGGCGCGGTCGCGCGGAATCCATTTGCCGCGCGGAACGCCGTTGGCGTCGATCACAAACGCTTCGATAACTTCGATCTCGGGATGGTCCGCAAGGAATGCTCGGTCATAGGACGATATCGACAAAATTACCTCTGCGGCGCGACAGGCGCCATTTGCCCATGATTTCCGTTAGCGGGCAGAAACTCAACCCATGATTCCGAATACAGTTGCAGTTCTTCAAGTGTCCCGGGGCTTGGCCCTGCTGGTGGCCGGCGCCGACAGGGGGTCATCGGGCCAGAAATGCCTCGGATAGCGGCCTCTGAGATCCTTGGCGACATCCTTCCATGAGCCGCGCCAGAAGCCCGGCAGGTCGCGGGTTGTCTGGATCGGGCGATGCGCCGGGGAGAGGAGCACGACCAGCAGCGGCGCCTGGCCGCCCGCCACTGCGGGGTGGCGGTCGAGCCCGAACAGTTCCTGCACGCGGATCTCGAGCGCCGGCCCGTTCTCGGCCGCGTAGTCGATCGGCACGCGCGATCCCGATGGCGCCTCGAAATGAGACGGCAGCAGGCGATCGATCCCGGCCCGGCGGTCCCAGGGCAACAGGGCGTCGAGCGCAGCGGCGAGGTCACCGGCACTAATCTCGGCAAGGGCGAGGCGCCCGGCGATATGCGGCGCCAGCCAGGCGGCTGCCTCCCGCGCCAGAGCGGCGTCCGACAGATCGGGCCACTCGTTTCCAATGGTGCGCGAGAGATAGGTGGCGCGGGCGCGCAGGGCCTTTTGTTCCCTGGTCCAGGGTAGGCTATCGATCCCGAGTTCGGCGATGCCGGCGGCGAGCAAACGGGCCGCCCGGTCGAGATCGTCGACGGCGACGGGGTCGTCACCGAGGCGCAGAGCGCCGAACCGAGTTACCCGCCTGGCGCGGACACTGCGCGACGAACGGTCGAAATTGAGCGTGGTTTCAGTCGAGAAATGGCCGGCGAACTGTTCGGCTATCGCCTGCCGGTCGATGGTTGCGGCGGCGCGAATGCGGCCGTTGGCGGCGGTGCCGGTAATTTCGGTGACGACGAGAAAGGGTGAGGCGGCGAGCGCGTCGGTTTCCTCGAGGGTGGCGGCGCGGCCACTGGCGAGCCGGAAGCGTCCGCGGGCGCCGGCGGCCTGTGCCACGCGATCGGGATAGGCGCGCGCCAGGTGCCCCCCGACTTCGGAATCGGATGCGGCGGCACCGCCGCCGGCAAGGGCCGCCCAGCGGCGGGCGAGGCTGCGCGCTTCGTCGGCACGCTTGCCGCGTTCGGAGCGGAAGCGCGAGAGGCGGTGGGCGAGGTCGACGTCGCCGCCGCCGAGACCGCGTTCGGTGATCAGCACCGCCAGTTCGGCGGCGGTCATCGCATCGCCTTCGGCCGCGGCGCGATGGATCATGTGCGCAAGGCGCGGATGCAGTGGCAGGCGGGCGAGGGCGCGGCCTTCTTCGGTGACGCGGCCGTCGTCGTCGAGCGCGTCGAGGCTCTTGAGCAAGGCGGCGGCCTCGGCCCAGGCAGGCTTTGGCGGCGGGTCGAGAAAGGCGAGCTGGCCGGGATCGGAGACACCCCAACTGGCGAGATCGAGGACAAGTCCGCAGAGATCGCTCTCCAGTATTTCGGGGCGGTCGAAGGGTTCGAGCGCGGCGTTCTGCCCCTCGTTCCACAGGCGGAAGCAGATGCCGGGTCCGGTGCGGCCGGCCCGGCCGCGGCGCTGGTCGGCGGCGGCGCGGGAGACCCGGCGGGTTTCCAGCGTGGTGAGTCCGGTCGCCGGCTCATAGGCGGGCGCGCGCCGGTAGCCGGAATCGATGACGATGCGGATGTCCTCGATGGTGAGCGAGGTCTCGGCGATCGAGGTGGCGAGGACGATCTTGCGCCGCCCGGAGGGCGCGGGCTGCACCGCCCGGTCCTGCTCGGCGGGCGAGAGCTGGCCGTAGAGCGGGGCGATCTCGACGCCCTCCGGGAGGCGTCCTGCGAGCCGTTCAGCGGTACGCCGGATCTCGGCCTCGCCCGGCAGGAACACCAGCGCCGACCCCGGTTCGGCGCGCAGCGCCTCCAGCGTCACCCGCGCCGTCTCGTCTTCGAGCCGCGCCTGGGGATCGCGGTCGACATAGCGGGTCTCGACCTCAAAGGCGCGGCCGCGGCTTTCGATCACCGGCGCATCGTCGAGCAATCTCGCGATCCGCGCTCCGTCGATGGTCGCCGACATCACCAGCAGCCGCAGATCGTCGCGCAGCGCGGTGGCGTCGCGCGCCAGCGCGAGGCCGAGATCGCCGTCGAGGCTGCGCTCGTGGAACTCGTCGAAGAGCACGGCGGCGACGCCCGCGAGTTCGGGGTCGGCCAGGATCATGCGGGTGAAGACGCCCTCGGTCACCACCTCGATGCGGGTGCGTTTGGAGATTTTGGTGTCGAGCCGGACGCGGTAGCCGACCGTCTCGCCCACCTCCTCGCCGAGCGTTTGCGCCATGCGCCGCGCCGCCGCCCGCGCCGCCAGCCGCCGCGGTTCCAGCACGATGATGCGGCCGTCGCCGCGCCAGGGGGCACCGAGCAGCGCCAGGGGCGCGCGCGTGGTCTTGCCGGCGCCCGGCGGCGCCACCAGCACGGCAAACCGCCCTGCCGCGAGCGCGGCGAGCAGCGGCGGCAGGGCCTGGTCGATCGGCAGCTTGTCGGTGGGTGCGGACATTACCCTCTCATTGCCAAATCGGCGCTTCGGGGCAAGGGCCGCCACGGAGAATTCGGTGCCGGGGCGATCGGCGCTTCCCATGAGTGGGATATGGCGGTTCCCCTCGTCCTCTGCACGCTCCCGGCGCTCATTCTGGGCGCCATGGGGCGCTGGCTGAGGCTCGCCCTCGGTCTCGCCATCTTCGCTCAGCCGTGCCTTCCGCGAAGACTAGCGCCGCAGCAGGTCCAGGAGCTCCACGACGCAGGCAGCCGAGTTCTGCGCCGCCATGCCTGCCAGTTCTGCATAACTCAGATGGCTGTCGTCGCCAGCGAGATCGGAGAGCGTGCGGATCACGTAGAGCGGCACATTCCAGGCGTTGGCAATCTCGTTCACCGCGCCCGATTCCATATCGACCGCATCCGCGCCAAAGGCGGCGCGGAGTTCGTCACGGGTCTCGGCGCAGTTGAGGAAATGGTCGGCGGTGAGGATGGCGCCAAGCTCCACCGGCTTCGCCAACCGGCCGGCCATCGTCTCGCGCAGCCGGGCAAGGTTGGCGCGCACCTCAGGCGGCACCGGCCGCGCCTCCCCGAGGCGCGGCGCGCCGATCGGGATCACGCCGTACTCGGTCGGGGTGAATTGCCGGCCGCTGACGATGCCGTAGTCGTGGATGCCCAGCCGCGCGCCGAGCAGCACCGAGCCCACCGCGTGATCCGGATTGAGCCCGCCGGCGACACCGGAGAAAATCAGCGTCTTCGCGCCGCAGGTGGTCAAGAGCAGCGTTGCCGCGGCAGCGGCGTTGACCTTGCCGATGCCGGAGAGGGCCAGCGCCAGGTCATCTCCCCGATGCTGGCCGAACCACACGCGGGTCGGGCCGTGCGTTTCCGGCTGCTGTTCGATGCCGAACCGCGATTGCAGCGCGGTGAGTTCCTCGGGAGTGGCGCAGAGAATGCCGAACATCGATCCTCGCAGTATGGCGTCCCGCTGAAGCTAAGGCAGCGCTCCCGCTCACGCCACGCGTTTGTTCGCCGCAAGCACGCCGGCCCTGAAGGTCTCCATATCCCAGGCGGGGCCGGGATCGGACTTGCGGCCGGGGGCGATGTCGTCGTGACCGACGATCTCGGCGATGCCATAGACGGCGCAGATCGCCCGCGCGGCTTCGAACGCGGCCTCGATCTGCACCTCTGTGAACAGCTCCCAGCCGCAATCCGGCCTGCCGAACTTGTGGCACGCTTCAACCGCCAGGGCATCGGGGACGGGCTGCCCGCTCCATGAAACCCAGCCATCGCCAGTCTTTTTGAGGGGCCCCCAGTTCTCGATCTCGATGCCGACGGCGTTGCGGTTGAGGTTCGAATAGACGCGGCCGTCGGCGCCCGTCCAGCGGCTCTTGCCGGCATGCCAGGCGACGGCGTTGAAGGGGACGCACTGGATGATGGTGCCGTCGCGGCGGATGACCAGGTGGGCCGATGCCCTGGCGGCGGGCTTGGCGAAGTAGGCCGCGGTGTCGAAACCCTCGCCGCTGGCGGTGTAGTGGATGACGAGGAATTTCGGCTGCAATGCCCCGCCGATATTGGGGGAGGAGACGAAGCGGATGGCCGGCGCAAGCCGGTGGTTGCTGACTGAAAGTGCCATGAATGCTCCTGCCAACTGGACCCGCGACTGTAGGCGGGGGCTCGAGACAGGAGGATAAGTCGTAGGGGCTGGGCGGCTACCTCGCCGTCCAACCGCCATCGATCAACAGCGTCTGGCCGGTGATCAGCGAGGCGGCGTCGGAGGCGAGGAACACCACGGCGCCGGAGACTTCCCTGGGTTCGCCGATCCGGTGCAGGGCGGCGATGCGCTCGATCACGTCGGCCTTGAATGCCGGGTCGGAGAGCGCGGACGCCGTGCCGTCGGTGCGGATGAAGGTCGGCGCTACGCAATTGACTCGGATGTTGTGTTTGCCCCATTCGACGGCGAAACACTTGGTCATGTGCGACACCGCGGCCTTGGAAAGGCAGTAGATCGCCTCGCCCGGCAGCGCGATGGCGCCGGCCTGCGAGCCCATGTTGACGATGGCGCCCGTCCCACGGCCGATCATGTGCCGGCCGACATACTGGGAGATGAAGAAGGTGGATTTGACGTTGAGGTTGATGGTCAAATCGAAATCGGCCTCCGGGAAATCCTCGACCTGGCCTTCGGTGCCGCCGCCGACATTGTTGACGAGGATATCGATCCTGCCCCATTCGGCGAGCATCCTGTCGACCGCGCCATAGGCCTGCTTGAGGTCCAGCACGTCCATCTGTAGCGGCAGCGCCTTGCGGCCCATGGCCTCGATCTCGCGCACGAGTCCGCCAGCGGCTGCCGCGTCGCGCAGGCCCAGCGCCACGTCGGCGCCGGCAGCGGCCAAAGCCAGTGCGATGGCCCGGCCCAGCCCGCGCGCGGCCCCGGTAACCAATGCGGTCTTGCCGCTCAAATCGAAGCTCGGCAGATCGGTCATTTCGTTTCCCCCTTAAATTCGTGCGCACGCCATGCCGCGTCCAATCATCGGAGCAATCGCCGACGCGAAGTCGATATTATCGGACAGATACGCCAGCAGGCTTGTCAATCCCCGGCCGGTGCCAGGTTCGCAAGACGGGGCCGACTATGCCACACATTGCCCGGTTTGTGTGGGCATGGAGGGCGCGCTTGTCGTATGTTCCGTTCACCGCGCGACCCGTTTCGCGTGATCTCTGACGCATCAAGAGGCCAATCCCAATGCCTGCGGAAAAGCTTGCCGAGCTAAGGCGTGAGATCCGTCGCACGACCCTCGCGGACGAGGGCGAAACCATCGCCCGGCTGACCGAATCGGCGTTGCTGAGCGGCGCCGACCGGGGGGCGATCGGGCAGCGGGCGAAGCAGTTCGTCGAAAAGGTGCGGGCCGGCGCCTCGAGCAGCATGCTCGAAAGCTTCCTCGCCGAGTACACGCTTTCGACCACCGAGGGC
>JAUXUM010000094.1 GCA_030680995.1 Devosia sp. | reverse complement strand
GCGGATTCTCGATGAACTCGGCGGCCCGCCGACCTGCTATGTCGGGCACCCGGCGTTGCAAGCGCTTCCTTTCCGCTCAGCCATCCCCGAGCGCGGACCGCTACTGCTGCTGCCAGGCAGCCGCGAGGGCGAGCTTCGGCGGCATCTGCCGCTGATGCGAAGTGTGGTGGAGCACGTCAAGGCAAACCCGCGTGTGACGGGCTTCGTCTTGCCGACGCCCAAGGCAATGGCGCGGCGGGTCCGGGCCGAGGTAGACAGCTGGAACGCGAGCGTAGCAATCGTCTCGTCCGAGCATGAGAAGGGTGAGGCGTTCCGCAATGCCATTGCTGCCTGTGCCGTCACCGGCACGGTCACGCTTGAACTCGCACTTGCCGGCGTGCCTATGGTGACGACCTACGTCGCCGATAAGGGGCAGGCCAAACGCTGGCTGAAGTATCGGGTCAGGTTTGCGGCACTGCCCAACGCCATCTTGAACCGGGAACTGGTGCCAGAGGTTCTTTTCACCGAGCCGGATCCCGAGCGGATCGTGGCGTCGCTCAGGGCGCTACTTGACGAACCGGATGCCGCCGCGGCGCAGCTCTCTGGTTTCGGAGATATCCGCACGCTCATGGAAGGAGGGACGCGTGAAGCGCCCATGGTCGATCCGGCCGATCGGGTGCTCTCTTACGTGCGATCCCAACGGTTGCCGATCGGTTCGTAGTCGCGCGTCGGGGCGCCGTTATAGAGTTGACGTGGCCGCCCGATCTTCTTCTGCGGATCGGCGATCATTTCCTTCCACTGCGCGATCCAGCCGACCGTGCGCGACAGTGCGAAGATCGCCGTGAACATTGAGGTTGGGAAGCCGATCGCGTCCAGGATGATGCCGGAATAGAAGTCAACATTGGGGTAGAGCTTGCGCTCGATGAAATAGGGATCGGACAGTGCAATCTTCTCAAGCTCCTGCGCCACCTGCAAAGTCGGGTTGTTTTTCACCCCGAGCAGATCGAGCACTTCCTTTGCGGTCTTTTGCATCACCGTCGCGCGCGGATCGTAGCTCTTGTATACGCGGTGACCGAAGCCCATCAGGCGGAACGGATCGTTCTTGTCCTTCGCGCGGGCGATGAATTCGGGTATGTGGTCCGGGGTGCCGATTTCGCGCAGCATGTCGAGTGCGGCTTCGTTGGCGCCGCCATGTGCGGGCCCCCAGAGGCAGGCGACGCCGGCCGCAATGCAAGCGAAAGGGTTGGCATCGGAGGATCCGGCAAGGCGGACGGTTGACGTCGACGCATTCTGCTCGTGGTCGGCATGCAGCGTAAAGATCAGGTCCAAGGCGTGGGCGACCACAGGGTCCACAACGTATTCTTCGGGTGGCACCGAAAAGCACATGCGCAGGAAGTTGCTGGCAAAGTTGAGGTCGTTGCGCGGATACACGAAAGGCTGGCCGATGGAATACTTGTAGGCCATCGCCACGATCGTCGGAATTTTGGCAACCATCCGGATCGAAGCAATCTCACGCTGCATGTCGTCGCTGATGTCGGTCGAGTCGTGATAGAAGGCAGCCATGGCGCCGACCACGCCGCAGACGATCGCCATTGGGTGAGCGTCGCGCCGGAACCCACGGTAGAAATAGTGCATCTGCTCGTGGACCATCGTATGGCGGGTCACGCGCTGTTCGAAATCGGCCATCTGCTCGGGCGTAGGCAATTCGCCATAAAGCAGCAGGTAGCAGACTTCGAGATAGTTGCTATGCTCGGCCAACTGGTCGATGGGATAGCCGCGATACATGAGTTCGCCTTGGTCGCCATCGATGAAGGTGATCGTGCTGTCGCACGCGGCGGTCGAGGTGAACCCGGGATCGTAGGTGAACATACCCGTCTTGGCATAGAGCGATCGGATGTCGATCACGTCGGGTCCCATGGAACCAGAGAGCACCGGAAATTCGAAGGTCTTGTCTCCGATGGTGAGTGTGGCGACAGTATCGGTCATGTTCGCTCTCCTTGGCGGCAGGTGCCCGACGGGAGGCAGGCGGGCGAGCCGTGATGCGGTTGGGCGCAGTCGAGATGGCCTATCCGATTTACCCCATGTCTGCAACGCATGGGTGAATACCGCTGACCTAATCCGCAGGCCTGATCAGGATCGAATTGCCTGATCCGAAAGCCGGCCCAGCGTTTCGTCTTTTCCGATCAGCACCATGACTTCGAAGATACCCGGCGAGACGGTTCGTCCGGTAAGTGCCGCGCGCAGTGGCTGTGCCACCTTGCCAAGTTTGAGGCCCTTGCTTTCAGCAAATGCTCTTGCGGCCGCGTCGATGGCCGGGATGGACCAATCATTGACGCCGCGCAGGATTTCGGCGAACTCTCCGATGTTGGCACGCGCAATGGCGGTTAGCTGCTCGTCGGCGGCGGGTTCGATGCTGAGCGGTCGGGTTGAGTAGATGAATTGCGCCAGGTCGATCAGTTCCAGCACCGTCTTGGCGCGCGGCTGCAATTCGGGCAGGGCCGCCAGCACGGTTTTCTTGTTTTCGGCAAGACCCTTGGCATCCGCATCGCGTCCCGCTTCGGTGGCGGTAGCAACCATCACCTCGTAGAGTCTGTCGGGCTTGCCCTCGCGGATGTAGTGGCCGTTGATGCTCTCGAGCTTGACGAAATCGAACCGTGCGGCCCCCTTGTTCAAGTCGTTGAGATCGAACCAGTCGACGAGCTGCTGCATGGATAATATCTCTGCATCCCCATGCGACCATCCGAGCCGCGCCAAGTAATTTATCATCGCCTCGGGCAGATAGCCCATCTGCCGATAGGCGCCCACGCCGAGCGCACCATGACGCTTGGAAAGCTTGGCGCCGTCGGGTCCGTGGATCAGCGGGATGTGTGCCATCTCCGGCACTTTCCACCCCATGCCATTATAGATGACGATTTGGCGGGCGGCATTGGTGAGGTGGTCGTCGCCCCGGATGATATGGGTTACGTCCATGTCGTGGTCGTCCACCACAACTGCGTGCATATAGGTAGGAGTGCCGTCAGAACGCAGGATGATGAAGTCGTCGAGGTTCTCCGCCTTGAACACAACCTTGCCCTGGACATGATCCTCCACGACAATCTCACCCTCTTGTGGCGCCTTGATCCGGATGACCGGGGCAACACCGGCCGGGGCCTCGGACGGATCCCGATCGCGCCAGCGGCCGTCATAGCGCGGGGGCCGTCCTGCGGCGCGCGCCTCCTCGCGCATTAGCGCCAGGTCCTCTGGTGAGCAGTAGCAGTAATAGGCATGGCCGCGCGCCAGCAGCTCTCGGGTAACCTCGGCATGCCGCTCGGCGCGGCTGAACTGCATGATCGGCTCGTCATCCCAATTCAGGCCAAGCCAGGTCAACCCATCGAATATGGCGTGAACGGCGGCTTCGGTTGACCGTTCCCGATCGGTGTCTTCGATGCGCAGCAACATCTTGCCCCCGTGCCGGCGAGCGTAGGCCCAATTGAAAAGTGCCGTGCGGGCGCTGCCGATATGCAGATAGCCGGTCGGTGAGGGAGCGAAGCGGGTGACGACGGGTTTGGCCATGAGCGCCGGAAGACCTTGGAAAGTGTGGCGTTTTGAGGCCCCGTGTGTAAGCATGGAAACGGGCAAGCGCAAGGGCGGGGGCAGCCCACGGATGAGCGAGACAGCGCTGTCGGTCGCAACCGATCGCTCGGGTGGACGCGCAGAGCGTTTCCGGCCGCGTCTGCCCGTTGTCGGGACTCCTCGCATCGGCCGATCGCGCGAAACGCATATCGGCATGAACCTTATCCGTGCCATGGCTCGCGCCTTCGAGGAGCGGCGCTTCCTGCTACTTGTACCGCCCGCCATTATTGCCGGTGTGGTCACCGCGACCTTGGCCCCCAGCGCGCCCGAACCAGTAGCCCTGTCGTTGGCGGGCGGGGCCTTGCTGCTTGCACTGCTGCTGACGCAGCGTTCCGCTGTCGCTTTCCGGATGCTTATTGCGCTTGGCAGCGTCTGGTTCGGCTTTTCGCTGCTGTTCGTTCACGGCGTTCTGTTCGGCACACCGATGCTCGCCCAGCCCGCTTACGGGACATACGAAGTGCAGGTCGATGCGGTCGCTTCAGAAACGGACACTGGCAAGCGGGTGATTGTCTCGGAAATCGCGCCGCTGAACAAGGCGCGTCCACTCATGATCAGACGAGCGCGCATCCTCGTATCCACCACCGCTCCGTTGTCGCCGGGCGATGTCATCCGCGCGCCGATCCGCTTCGCGCCAGTTCCGGGGCCGGTCGCGCCTGGCGGTTTTGACACCCAATTCCATGCCTATTTCGACGGTATCGGCGCCTACGGGAACACGACTGGTCCTGTCGAGCTGGTGAGGACGGGTCAATCCTCGGCTCCCGCGCGGATTATCGACGGCGTTCGCCGAACCATCGGCGCCCGCATCGATGCGGTTCTGCAGCAGCCAGCGGGGGGAATCGCGCGGGCGCTGATCACCGGCGACCAGACGGGGGTGGTCAAGGATGCGAGAGAAGTGATGGCGACGGCTGGCCTTGCCCACGTCCTCTCGATATCCGGTTTGCATCTGACGCTTGTTGCGGGCGGCTTCTTTGTTGCCCTACGTATGCTTCTGTCGGTTTGGGACGGCCTCGCCCGCCGAATATCGGTCAAGCGCCTTGCGGCGGCGGGTGGCATTGTCGCCGCTCTCATCTATTTCTCCATTTCGGGCGGCCACGTTGCCGCCCTGCGGGCAACCGTGATGATCCTTCTGGTCTTCGGGGCGGTGATCTTTGGGCGCCGGGCCCTCACCATGCGCAACGTCGCCATCGCAGCGCTGATCGTTATTGTGACCGACCCTGCCAGCATATTGCGTCCCAGCTTCCAACTTTCGTTTTCGGCGGTCGTAGCGCTCATAGGTGCCTGGGAACTCGCCCGTTCATCCGAGCAAAAGGAGCGCGGCCTCGTCCGTCAGTTCGTTAACTACTTCGGGGGCCTCGCTCTCACCAGCCTGGTCGCCGGCGCCGCGACACTGCTCTTTTCGATTTATCACTTCCAGCAGACCTCGCCGCTGGGGCTATTGGGCAACCTTGCCTCGCTGCCTCTGGTTGGCTTCGTGATGATGCCGGCGGCGGTCATAGGGACACTCCTGATGCCGTTCGGCTTCGAGGGACCGTTCCTGGCGACCATGGGCTGGTCGATCGATGTGATGCTCGGACTCGCCGGGGGCATCGCCGACTGGAGCAGCGGCTTCGGACACAGCCCGG
>JAUXUM010000093.1 GCA_030680995.1 Devosia sp. | reverse complement strand
TGCGGCTGGCTTGCCGAGCCGAAGCAAGCGGACGACATCGCCCGTCTTCGCCTTCGGCTTCGACGCGGCAGCCTTACAGTCGCTTCTTGGCGAATGCTCTCCCCGAACCGCTCTTCAGATATCGTTCAAACGCAAATGCCTGCCCTTCGTCCGAGAAGGCAGTGTAGGTTCTGATCTCCCAAGGTCCGTATTTCGAAGTGTGCGAAACCTCTCCGGCGTTGTGTCGCGCCAAACGTTCCCTCAGGTCCCTCGTAACGCCGATGTAGAAGCGTTCGGAATTCGATTTGGATCGCAGGATGTAGACGTAGTTCATGCTGCGAACCTACGACATCAAGATGGCGCACGGACAGCGCGTATCAATGCGTACTTCTGGAGCCAAGAACATGAGGTTGTGCGGCTGGCTTGCCGAGCCGAAGCAAGCGGACGACATCGCCCGTCTTCGCCTTCGGCTTCGACGCGGCAGCCTTCGCGGCGCTGCGCTTGCGAAGGCTGGTGGGCGGTGACGGGCTCGAACCGCCGACCCTCTCGGTGTAAACGAGATGCTCTACCAACTGAGCTAACCGCCCGGCGGCGGCAATCAGGCCAGCCGCGGATGACGAGGCTCTAACTATGGTTTCGGCCCCTGCCCGTCAACCCGGAACCCGCAAATGCAAATGGCCCCGGCGGCTGACGCACGGGGCCACAGCAAAACCGGCTTCGCGCCGATTAGTTGATCGCGTCTTTCAGACCCTTGCCGGGCTTGAACTTGGCCTGGTTGGAGGCGGCGATCTTGATCTCGGCGCCCGTCGCGGGGTTGCGGCCGACGCTGGCCTTGCGCCTCGAGACGGAGAAAGTGCCAAAGCCTACGAGGCGAACTTCGTCGCCCTTCTTGAGCGAACCGGTGATCGCATTGAATACGGCGTCAACAGCTTCCCCCGCCTGGGCCTTCGTAATCTTGGCGCCGTCGGCGACCACGCCGATCAGATCGTTCTTGTTCATAGCGTTTCCTCATTGTGGAATGCCCGCCCTCGCTGGCGAACCAAAACGCGGCCACCCTTTGACGATTCTGGCCGGAACGCAAGGAATTCCGGGCGTTTTGGCCCGAGACACGGTGCATTTCTGTTAATGAACCGGTAATTTTGGCTCAACTTTGTCCAGCTTCGGATGCGGCGGCTGGCGCAACCGGACGCCTTACCCCCGGCATCAGCGGTACGGCGGACATGCGGATCAGTGCTCCGACAATCCAGACCGACCCCGGGCAGCCCGGCTTAACGGCGGGATAGACGACGCGGAAGAATAGCGGGCCGAACGCCCCCAGTGACAGCCCGATGGTGAAGGCATTCCGGGCGCAAGTATCCTCGCCGTACAGCACTCAGACCCGGCCCGATGCCGGCGGCATCCAGGGTCACGGCAGCAAGGATGACGATCAGTGCCTTGTTCATGATACGGACTCGCACCGGGAGAACAAACGGCCCGTTCCGTATCCGTTCTCACCGGGCGCGACAAATGGAAACGGCGCCCGTGGGGAGGCGCCGTTTCCATATTCAGTGACGGGGTGGCGCTCCAGGGTCGACACGCGATCAGTGCGGCAGGCCGGAAGCAGCCTCTTCGTCCACTATCGCATCGGCCGGCACCGTGGCGGCAGCCGGCGTCTCGTCGAACTTCCACTCGATCGGTTCGGGCTGCCGGACCAGGGCGCGGCTCAGCACCTCGTCCATGCGGCTCACTGGAACGATCTCCATTCCCTTGGTGACGATCTCGGGGATTTCCTTGAGATCACGGGTGTTCTCCTCAGGAATCAGCACCGTCTTGATGCCGCCGCGGAGCGCCGCGAGCAGCTTCTCCTTGAGTCCGCCAATGGGCAGCACCCTGCCCCGCAGCGTCACCTCGCCGGTCATCGCCACGTCGTGACGCACCGGAATCCCGGTCATCACCGAAACGATGGCGGTGGCCATGGCGATGCCCGCCGACGGGCCGTCCTTGGGGGTGGCGCCTTCCGGCACGTGGACATGGATGTCGCGCGTGTCGAACAGCGGCGGCTTGATGCCGAAATCGGTCGCCCGGGAGCGGACATAGCCGTTCGCTGCCTGGATCGATTCCTTCATCACCTCCTTGAGGTTGCCGGTCACGGTCATGCGGCCCTTGCCATGGGTCATCACGCCTTCGATGGTCAGCAGTTCACCCCCGACCGGCGTCCAGGCCAGCCCGGTGACCACACCCACCTGCGGGTCCGGGTCGATCTCGGAGTGCCGGAAGAACGGCGCGCCGAGATACTCCTCGACCAGGGCTGCGTCGATCGTCACCAACTTCTTCTTCGAGGTGAGGATAGCCCGCACCGCCTTGCGCATCAGCTTGGAGATCTCGCGCTTGAGGTTGCGGACGCCGGCCTCCCGCGTATAGCGCTCGATGATCGTCTTCAGCTCATCGTCGCCGAGCACGAATTCCTTCGCCTCGAGGCCGTTCTCCTTGAGCGTCTCGGGGATCAGATGCCGGCGGGCGATCTCGAACTTCTCCTCTTCGGTGTAGCCGGAGAGGCGAATGATCTCCATCCGGTCCATCAGCGGAGCCGGGATGTTGAGCGTGTTCGAGGTGGTGACGAACATCACGTCCGAGAGGTCATAGTCGACCTCGAGATAGTGGTCGTTGAACGTGTTGTTCTGCTCGGGGTCGAGCACTTCCTGGGCATAGTTCAGGTCGCGCTTGACCTTGCTCTTCTTGCCCCAG
>JAUXUM010000148.1 GCA_030680995.1 Devosia sp. | reverse complement strand
AATCTGCCTACCTTCCCCCGACACCGCCCCCGAGGCAGCACCAGTTTCAGCCATTTTTCCTAAGTGCACCCTAGCCGAGCTTTTCCCGGCAGGGAACCCAAAATTTACAGTTACTTAACCATGAAGGTTAGAATGTTAAGTTGAGGTTAATGGTTTGATCGTGACCTGGAAAGACCTGAAATTGCTGGAGTTTTAGCTTGGATAAGGCGGTGATAAGGCAGCGCGCGGAAGTTAATTCAAATGTGAATCGTTGCATGGCGGCAACGCCGGTGGCCCGCACCGGACTCGCGACTCGCGTACCGGAGATGTGACGGTTCGCGGCTAGGGGCGGAACGCCGCTTCGCGCAGGTGGTGGAGGCTTTCCATCACCGCCGCGCACAGTAGCGCGATCTCGTCGGAGGGCCGGACGAGATCGGGAACCATGATGGTCTGCATGCCGGCAGCATGGGCGGCGCGCACGCCCGAATGCGAATCCTCGATCGCGAGGCAATGTTCGGGCCGGACGCGGATGCGCCGGGCGGCGGTCAGATAGGGCTCGGGGTGGGGCTTGGGATTGGTGACGTCGTCGCGCGTGACGATGGTCTCGAACATGCCGAGCAGGCCGGCCGTGCCCAGATGTCCGAGAGCGTGCGGCGACCGCGACGAGGTGGCGACGGCGGCGGGAATGTTTCGCGCCTTCAGCTCGGCGAGCATTTCATGCACGCCCGACTTGACCGGAACCGTCTCGGCCAAGCGCTCCTTCATGAGCGCCCGGCACTGCGCGTCGAAGATCGCGTAGGGGAAGCTGACGCCGTAGGCCTCGACCAGCAGCTTGCCGGTCGCCTCGTGGCTCGACCCCACCATCGAAAGATGCACCCTCTCGGTCATCTCGAAGCCGAGCCCGGCGCTGATGTCGTAGACGATCTCCTTGAACACCATTTCGGTGTCGAGGAGGGTTCCATCCATATCGAAGACAACGGCGTCGAAGGGCGCGAGAGCGGGCTTGGTCATGGCGAGGGTCATGGCCGCGATATAGGAGCATTCGCACCGGTTTTCCAGCGCAAATGGCTCCTTGGGACAGGCTTGCCGGCCTATTCGGCGATGGTGAACGGCAGGGAAATGGGGGCCGTCTTGTCCGAGGCGGTGTCGTGCACCGTGTATTCGAGCACATAGTCACCGGCCGGCGCTTCGGAAATATCGAGCGTGAGCGTCAGCAGGAACTCCCGGTTCATGAAGTGACTGGTGAACTGGAGAGTTGCAAAATCGTTCTGCTCGAGCACCGTCTTGCCGCGTGGGGTCATGATCCTGAGGTCGACCCGGAAGCCGAGATCGTAGGTGCCGTCGCCACTGGCCTTGTAGCCGTAGCCCACCGGTTCGGCATAGACGATGATCTGTTCGCCCTGCCTGAACTTGGCATCCGGCTTTTCGACATAGACGCCGAACCCCGCGGCCTCGGTCACATAAAGGACCTTGCGGAAGGAGAGCGGCGCGGCGTCCCAGGCGGCGGATACCGCCTGCTCGGCCGCTTCGATGGCTTCCAGGCTCTGGGCAGCGGCGGGAAGCGTGCCCAGCGCGAGGAAAGTTGCAGCAAATGCGATGACAAGGCGGCGCATAGGGGGTCTCCGCGTAAGGGTGAACCCAAATAGTGCAGAGCACCGCGTCTTAGGGCAAGGCCAATGTCGCGCTTGCCTTAACGGCCCCTTCCGGCGCCTCGGGCGCTGAGCCGGTAACCGGTCCGGAACATCCAGGAGATGATGCCCAGGCAGGCGGCGAGGACCCCGAGCGTCATGGCAAGGCTGATGCCGATGGCGCGCGGGCGCGAGAGGCAAGGGCCGGACACCGCGAAAGGGGTGGTTAAGCATGGGCCGATGGAAGCGGGAACCATGTCGGCCTTTCATGTCTTAGTTTCGTTATCGGAGGAGAGCATGGCCCCACGCCGCAAATCCGGCCCTATCACGCATGCGATTTCGATCGCCGCGGCATCGCTGGCGGTGGTGGCTTTGGCCGGCGTGCTTTCTCCCGACCCGGAGCGCGACATCATCGCCACGGCGCAGACTGGGCAAGAGCCGCTGCGCGGCGCGCCGCCGCGGCCGAGCTATATCGTGCCGGTGGCGCATCCGGCCCAGGCGGCGCCTTCCAAGCCGGTTCCGGCGCTGGTTTCGCTGTCGGTGCAGCCGGTGGCGACGCCTGACGGGCCGGCGCCCGAAGTCGAAAAACGGTACGTGACGGCGGGGGCGCTCAATGTCCGCGCCGGGCCGTCGAGCGCGAGTGAGCAGATCGCCGCGCTGCCCATGGGCACCGAAGTCGAGGTGCGGGGCAACGAGGGCAGGTGGCTGGAGATCACCGCCGCAGATGGCGTCAAAGGCTGGGCTTTCGCCAAATATCTCTCGCCCGCCGCGCCCTAAACTCAGGACGTTTTCGTTTTGTCGCGCTCTCGAACCGCCAAATGGATCCCGCTTCCATGGGGACAAGTTCCGGCTGATCCGGCTGGCGCTCGCCCTGCTCCTGATCGCCGGACTGGTGCCGGCGCTGGAGACGCGGAGCCCGCAATGGCCGTGGCCGGCCCTCTGCGGGCTTTTTGGCAGCGTCCCGACCTGATATGAGCGGGCATGGAGAATTTCGACCCCTATCTGCTGCTTGGCCTTCCCCGCGCGGCAACGCCCGGCGCGATCAAGGCTGCCTACCGGCAGCGCGTGCAGACGGCGCATCCCGACCGGGGAGGGAACCCCCGTGAGTTCATCGCCATCGTCAAGGCCTTCGGGCTGCTGTCGGACCCCGATGCGCGCAGGCTCTATGACGAGGCCGGGATTGTCGACGACGACGGGGTCAGGAGCTACCGCCGCGATGTCACCATCATCCTCGCCGACATGTTCGACGCGGCGGTCGAGACCGCGGTGGCAACCGGATTGCGGCTCGAGCGGGTCAACTTCGTGGCCCAGATGCGGGTGGCGGTCGAGGCCGGGCTGGCGGATGCCAAATCCGGACTGGCGCGCAGCGACCGCGACATCGAGGCGCTCAAGGCGCTGCGGCGGCGGATCCGGCGCGACGATGGGGCGGAGAACCTGTTTGTAACGCGGCTCGACGCGCAGATCGGGGTCAAGACCGAGCAGCATTCCCAGATCCGGCGTCGGGTGATGCTGCTTGAGACCGCGATCGTGGAACTGGGCAACTACCGCTCGGAGCTGGAGCTGATCTCGGCGCTGGAAGTGGCGAGCAACTAGATCAGCGCCAGCGTCGGCGGGTCTTCCATTCCGCCATGGTATTTTTTCAGAGCCGCGCGGAACACGGCATTGTCCGCCGTTGCATGGGCGAAGAGCGTCATCGAGGAGCGGAGCTTGAGATCGTCGGGAGAGCCGAAGATCTCGCGCGCGGTCCGGCCATTGGCGGCGTTGACCAGCGCGGCACACTCCCGCAGCCGCGGCCCCAGCACCGGATGTGCCAGATAATCCCGCGCCTCCGCCAGATCGGCGATGCCATACCTCTGCGCCATCGGGCTGCGGCCCAGGGCGCGGAGCTGGGGGAAGACGAACCACATCCAGTGCGTCTCCTTGCGGCCTGCACGCAGCTCGGCGAGCACCTGCTCATAGACCCGGTCCTGGGCGGCAACGAAGTGATCGAGCATCTGCTTTCGCTCCTGACATGGGCTGTCGGCGGGGTTCGGGCATTTCTCCTCCGACATCATCGAGGAGAACTCCAGTGACCAGGCCAATTCAACCCGTTCTCCAGGCTATCACGCCGTGAGGCCCTGGATCAGCCGCCGCGACACGGCAAAACTCATTGGCTTTTGGCTGCCGCGTTCGTTCGTCGCCCTAGAAGTGAGCTTTGCTAGGCGCGCTTCAGACACTGTGCGACGAGCGAACAAACACACGCCCTGCGCACAGATCCGTTGACCCCGGCCATGCCTCCTCGTCTGGAGCCCGGCCGCCGGCGGCCTGCTCTCGGGGAAGTACCGCCGCGACACCGCGCCGGAAGGCGGCCGCCACGTCGGCGTCTCCGAGGCGCAGGTCGCGCTCGCCTGGCTGCTGCAGCGTCCCGGCGTCACCTCCGTCATCATCGGCGGGCGCAACGAGGAGCAGTTCAGGCACAACCTCGCCGCTGCTCATCTATCCCTACTGGCACCGGAGCTTCACCGCGTCGGACCGTTTCGGGCCGGCCGACCTCGCGCTGCACGCGCCCTGTCTCGAACAGTGAGCAGTCGCGGCAAACGGAGCATTGACCGGCTCGCCGCCACCGGCTAGGCGATGGCCACGGCGCCATTTCGTGCCGTCCGCGCACCGGCCCGCGCGCCATGAAATGTCGGTCGGACTTCAGGTGGACCATGCCAGACGATGCCCGGGGCGAGGGGCCCGAGCACAAGCACGACGCCGCGGCGGCAATCGGCACGGCTCTGATCTTCGGCTTTCTCGCCTATGCGCTGTTCTCGGTCGCCGACGCCAGCATCAAGGGCATCGGCGGCCGCCTGTCGGTGTTCGAGGTCTCGTTCCTCATCGCGCTTATCGGGTTGTTCCTCCTCCCCTTCGTCAAGGAGAAGGGCGACGCCTGGCCGCGCATCTTTCACATGCGGCGTCCGGTGCTGGTGCTGTTCCGATCGGTCGCCGGCACGCTGGCAGGCATTTTCGCCATCGTCGCCTTCACCGCTATTCCGCTCGCGGAGGCCTATGCGCTGATCTTCCTCGCGCCCATCCTGGCGCTGGTCCTTTCCATCCTGTTCCTGCGCGAGCAGGTCGGCTGGCGGCGCTGGAGCTCGGTCGGCGTTGGCCTGATCGGCGTGCTCGTGGTCATGCGGCCCGGCTTCCGCGGCATCGAGGTCGGTCATATCGCCGCGTTCCTGTCGGCGCTCTGCATCGGCACCTCGGTTGTCTGCCTCAGGGTCCTCGGCAATACCGAGCGCCGGGTGGCGATCTTTTCGGTGCTCAACCTCGTCAATCTCGTGGCCGTGCTGCCGCTGATGCTCTGGCATGGCATATTGATGCCGGACCTGAAGGAATGGGCGCTGCTGCTGCTTTGCGGCGTTACCGCCGGGGCCGGGCAGTTGCTGCTGATGGCGGCGACGCGTCGCGCCCCGGCAAACCGCGTCGCGCCTGCGCAGTACAGCCAGCTTGTCTGGGCCATCATCTTCGGCGCCGTCCTGTTCGCCGAATACCCCGATCTGTTCACGGCAACAGGCATGCTGCTGATCGCCGCTTCGGGTCTGTTCCTGATCCAGCGCCGGCCCAGGCAGGCCGTCGCCGTGCCCGGTCCTCTCCCCTAGCCGGTCGCCTCGTGCCGGCCGCGCGGAATGACGGTTTCGTCCGCTGGCCGAGCCAGCGCGAATCCGTGTCCCGGAAAGTTGATGGCCATCATCAGCTTTGACTGACTGGCTTTGGAACTGTTATACACTTTGTCGCCCGCGCGGATGACTTTCCAGGCTGGGAAAACGTGAAGAATTTCAAGGTATAACGTAGAAGGACTTGGTCGCATCGCGAACATGATGGGATTATGACATGAGGCTCACACGCCAATCGAGTTATGCGATCCGCGCGCTGATCTATTGCGCGGTCAACGATCCGGGCCTCAGCCGTGTCGCCGATATCGCGCGGGCCCACGCGATCTCCGAACTTTTCCTCTTCAAGCTGATCAAGCCGCTGGTCGGGAACGGGCTGCTCCAGACGGTCCGTGGCCGCCATGGCGGCATCAGGCTCGGCCGCCCGGCCAGCGAGATCACGCTGCTCGACACCATCCGGCTGACCGAAGAGAATTTCGCCATGGCGGAGTGTTTCGAAGGCGGCGATGTGAGTTGCCCGCTGGTCGACAGCTGTGACGTGAATTCGGCGTTGCGCGAAGCGCTCGACGCGTTTTTCGTCGTGCTCGAGGGCCATACGATCGCCGATCTCGTCGGCAAGCGACGCTCATTGCGCGAGCGCCTCGGCCTTGAGTACGAGGACATGGAGCCGGCCCTCATCGCCATGAACTGAGGGCGGCGGCGAAGGAAAGCCGGGCGTCGGTCGCGCGGGAGGGTACGGGCGGGAGCGCATGGGCGCATTGATCTCCCCATCGTGCCATGCTCTATGCGGCCCGACCCCGAACCCAGAGACGTCGCCCATGGCCGCAGCGCCGATCCTCGCCCTGCAGGATATCCGGTTGACCATCGGCAGCACCCTGCTGCTCGAGGCGGCGGAGCTGTCGGTGACGCCGGGCGACAAGATCGCCTTGGTGGGGCGCAACGGCTCGGGCAAATCGACACTGCTCAAGATCGCCGCCGGCGAGATCGAAGCCGATGCAGGCAAGCGGTTCCTGCAGCCAGGCGTCACCATCCGCTATTTGCCGCAGGAACCTGACCTTGCCGGCTTTGCCACCACGCTCGCCTATGTCGAGGACGGGATGGAGGCCGGCGACGACCACTATCGCGCGACCTACCTTCTCAACGCGCTGGGGCTTGGTGGCGCGGAAGATCCGGCCCGCCTCTCCGGCGGCGAAGCGCGGCGCGCCGCGCTGGCCCGGGTGCTGGCGCCCGAACCCGACATCGTCCTCCTCGACGAGCCCACCAATCATCTCGATCTACCGGCCATCGAATGGCTGGAAGAAGAACTCAAGAACCTCAAATCGGCGCTGGTGATCATCAGCCACGACCGGCGCTTTCTCGCCGATCTGACCCGCGCCACCGTCTGGCTGGACCGGGGGGTCACCCGGCGGCTCAACAAGGGATTCGGCGCCTTCGAGGAATGGCGCGACACCGTGCTCGAGGAAGAGGAGCTGGCGCGCCACAAGCTCGATCGGCAGATCGTGCGCGAGGAGCACTGGCTGACCTATGGCGTCACCGCGCGGCGCAAACGCAACGTCGGCCGGCTCGAGCGGCTGGCCGGGCTCCGCCAGCAGCGGCGCGAGCAGCGCCGGACCACCGGCGAGGTGAAATTTTCGGTGTCCGGGGCCGATACCTCCGGCAGGCTGGTGGTCGAGGCCGACCGCATCTCCAAGAGCTTTGGCGGCCGCGCCGTCGTCAGCGAATTCTCCACCCGCGTGATCCGGGGCGACCGCATCGGCGTCATCGGCGCCAACGGCGCCGGCAAGACCACGCTCATTCGCATGCTGACCGGGGAGCTGGCACCGGATTCCGGCCGCGTCCGGCTCGGCTCCAACCTCGAACTCGCAACCCTCGACCAGCGCCGCAAATCCCTCGATCCCACAACGACCCTCAAGGAGGCGCTCACTGCCGGCGGCAGCGACACCCTGATCATCAACGGCCAGCCCAAGCACGTCGTCGGCTACATGAAGGATTTCCTGTTCACGCCCGAACAGGCGCGAACCGCCGTGGAGAAGCTTTCCGGCGGTGAACGCGGCCGGTTGGCCCTGGCCCGGGCATTGGCGCTGCCGTCGAACTTTCTGGTCCTCGACGAGCCGACCAACGATCTCGATCTCGAAACCCTCGATCTGCTCGAAGAAATGCTTGCCGATTATCCGGGCACCGTCATCGTGGTCAGCCATGACCGCGATTTCCTCGACCGGGTCGCGACGTCCGTGATCGTTGCGGAAGGCAACGCCGTCTGGAACGAATATGCCGGTGGCTACTCCGACATGGTGGCCCAGCGCGGCTACGGCGTCATGGCCCCGCAGGTCGCGCCGAAAGCGCCGCGCGCCGCCAGGCCCGCAGCTCCGGCGGCAGCACCCACGACCAGGCAAAAGCTCTCCTTCAAGCAGAAACATGCGCTCGAAACGCTGCCCAAGGAGATGGCACGGCTCGAGCGAGAGATCGAAACGCTCAATGCCAGGCTCGCCGATCCCAACCTTTATGCGCGTGATCCCGCGGCTTTCACCAAAGCCAGCAAGGCGCTCGACGCAGCGGAGACGGCGCTCGCCAAGGCCGAGGACGAATGGCTGCAGCTAGAGGTGTTGCGCGAGGAGATCGAGGGGTAGATCCGTCGGTCCTCAGAACCAGATTTCCGGAGTCTGCAGGATCTGCAGATTCTCCGGCCGCTCACCGTGGATGCGGCGCAGCAGCAGTTCCCCCATCTGCAGCCCGGCCAGCGCCGTATCCTCGTAGATCGCATCGACCTTGGGCCTGACCTGGCCGAAGATGCCCGATGTCTGCTTGGCGACGATGTCGGCGTCGCGCCCGATCACCTTGCCCGCGTCGGTGATCCCGGCCATCACCGCCAATGCCGCCGCGTCGCCCGGGCAGATATACCCATCCGGCGCGTCAGGCTCGGAGATTCGCCGCATGGTCGCCTGGCGGATGGCGTCCGCATCGTCGTCGAGGCTGACGTCGGACGGGATCTCGTAGTCGACCCCGGTCTCACGTACGCCGGTCATGAACCCGTCGCGCAGATGCTTGCCGAAGGTGAAGCGCGCCGGCGGCAGGATGGTGGCGATCTTCCGGCGGCCTTTGGCGGCGAGTCGCTTGGCGGCGTGATAGGCGAAGGCGAAGTTGTCGTAATCGACGAAAGGATGCGGCGCCGCCAGCTCGGTGCGCCCGTGCGAGACGAAGGGGAAGTCGTTCTCGAGCAAGAGCTTGACCCGCATATCCCGCGGTTCGGTGCGCGAGAAGATCACCCCATCGGCCATCTTGTTGCGGGTGATGTAGTTGATCGGATCTATCGGATCGGCATCGGTGAAGCTGGGCGTGACGACCAAGTGATAGGGTGTGCCGCGCAAGGCCGCTATCAGGCCCGAGACCATCGATTGCCCGAAGCCGAGGATTTCGTCGTGCGGATCGAGGATGAGGCTGACCACATGGGTGCGCCCGGTCTTGAGCCGCAGCGCCGTGCGATCGGGCACATAGCCGATCTCGGCCGCGATCTTCTGCACCCGCTCGCGCGTCTCCTGGCTCAACTCCGGCGCGTTGTTGAGCGCCCGCGAGATCGTGGTGATCGCGAGCCCGGTCATTTCGGCAATGGTCCGGAGCGTCGGCTTGCCGCTTGGCCGCGGGCCAGACTTGCCGTCCCCCTTCGCCGGCCGCTTGGCGCGCTCCTTGTCGCGCGAATCCGCTTCCGCCACCAACCCCTCCCTCTGTGGCGGAACCACGCCCTCTTTGCATCGATTGGCCGCATACCGTCCGTGACGGGCGGCGCCGACAGGTCCACTACCGGCCACGTCACCAGATAACGAAATCGATTTCAAGGCTGCGGCGGGCGTTGCCGGGCACCGATTTGTAATATTTTTGGCCAAGCGTCCTCACACCGCTCCGTCTGGTTGCATCGCGCGCGGAGCGCCGCCGATCTGCGGGCCGTTGCCGAAGCCATGCGCGAAATCGCCTTCCGCCGCGAAATTGGCAGGCGCCGCCTCGCATTGGCACCCTTGTGCCGCTATGCTCCGCAATGCTCGGCACCTGTCTCGTCGCGTTTCTTGGACGAAAGCATGGTTTGCTGCGGTCGAGATAGTCCTGCAATATTCAAATGGCGGTCACCTCACCGCCACAAAATTGCTCGGAGAGGCGCAGATCGTCTCTCGGCATGACGCGAACGAGTCGGCGGCTGGAGCGTGATCGGCCAAAGTTGTAGGCGTTGGCGGTTCGAGCGCGCGACCAGGCAAGAACCGGGGCCCCGTTTCGATGCCATTCGAAATGGAGCCGGCCCTGAGACCGCCCGGTGATGCCAAGCCTGAAGGGAGGACGACCATGTTTGAAGCCGATCGTAGCCATTCCCAACAAGGGACCCTTCACCGCAAACGCGTAATTGCCTCGATTGGGTGTTGCCGATCGAAACGAATGTGACCGCCGTCACGCCTTCGTCTCACAAACCCGGTAACACCCTGGCCGTCGCAAAAGACGGGCCGATGGAGCAATGTCCATGCAGCACTCATTTGTTGAAAAGCCTAACGACAACAAGCCTATAGCCATAGAGGTCGACGGCGAGCCGCTTGGCGTCGTGATCCCGGAACCCGGGGGTTTCCGCTTTCTCGCAGTCCGTTTCAATGCCTTCGGCATCGACGGCCGGACCTTCGCCACGGTCGAGGAGGCGCGGGCCGCCGCGCGCGAGGCGCAAGACCCGGATACCAATTGAGCGTGGGGGAGTTTCCCCCCCGCGCCGGCGAGGATTGGTCAGCCTTGTCCCACCAACGCGCGCCAGCGCCGCGCATAAGCCGCCATTTCGGGCGTGCCGGCAAAGTGATGGAAGGCCGCCCGCGGCCCGGTGCCCGCCGCCTCCATGCGCGCCAGAAGGGCCGCGCCGATCGAGGTGCCCGTGGCGCTGCCGGTCATGGCCACGACCCGTTGCGTCGACGCCGAGGCCAGCATCCGCAGATAGAACCGGTTGGCGGCAAAGGGGCCCTCGACGACGACGTCGCCCTCCGCGCCGGTCAGCGACAGGCATTCGGCGGTCATCATCGCCAGGTAGAACGACACGCCGACAAAGTTGGTCTCCCTGTCGATGGTGTGCGCTGGCTTGTTCCAATGCGCCTTGCGGCGCGGGAACGGACCCGACCCTTCCGTGACCGAAGGCAGCAGCAGGACATTGTCCTCCAGCACCCGCGCGAGGGCGGCCTCGTGCGGCACGACCGGATCGTCGCCGACCAGTTGCGAGAACTCCCGGCCGCCCATGAACCGGGCAGAAGGCACCGTTCGGCCGAGCGCGTCGAGATTGGCGAGGCAGTCGCGTTCGGGATCGAGGCGGCTGAGGTCACCGCCGGGCGTGCAGACGATCACCCAGGTGCCGGTGGATACCACCGAGAAGGGCGGCTGCCGCTCCAGCAGGTGCGGCAGCAGCGATGCATTGGAGTCGTGGATGCCGCAATGGACGGGCAGATGCGGACGCAGGCCCAGCCTGGCCGCGAGCTCGGGGAGAACGAGACCCAAGACGTCGGCGGCGGGGCGCACCTGGGGCATCTTCTCCAGCCAGCCTTCCCCGAGCACCAGCGACGAGTAGAGATCGGTCTCAAAGTTCCAGAGGTCGGTATGGCAGCCGAGCGAGGTGATTTCCGAGGCGGCGACGCCGCACAGCCGGTACGACCAGTATTGCGGATAGGGCAGGATCCATTTCGTGCGCGCGAACGCGTCCGGGTACCGCCTTGCCTGCCAGAACAATTGCGCCCCCAGATTGAGTCCGGCCGGCAGCCGCGGCGTGAAACTCTCGGAGAAATCCGGACGCGCCTTGTCGTATTCGGCCGCCAGTTCGTCCGGTCCGGCGAACTCGTAGTCCAGCACCGGCAGCGTCAGCGCGCCCTCGCTATCGATCAGCGCCGCGCTGGCGCCGTGCGTGGTGACGCTCAGGGCATCAAGCGGATGTTCCCGGTTGAGATCGGCGATCGAACCGCGGAGGAAATCCCAGAGCGCCGGAACATCGTAGTGCGGGTAAGGCCCGTCGCGGAGCACGGCGTTCGGCATCTTGCGCACGGCGAGCTCGCTGCGGCTTTCGAGATCGACGACCGCGAACTTGGCGTTCGACTTGCCGATATCGACGACGCCGACGATGCGCGGGCTCATCGCTGGCGCACCATCCGGTAGACGATCGGCAGCGCGATGACGAGGATCAGCAGCATGCCGATGAAGACGGACATCACGATCCCCGGCACGTTGAGCAAGCCCAATCCGAAGGTGACCAGCCCGATGATGAAGGCCGCGATGACCACGCCCGATATGCTGCCTGCTCCCCCCAGGATGCTGACGCCGCCTAGAACCACCATGGTGATCACCTCGAGTTCCCAGCCCTGTGCGATCGAGGGCCGCGTCGAACCGAGCCGGCTGGTCAGCAGCACGGCGGCGATGCCGCTCATCAGCCCGGTCAGGCAGAAGAGCACGAACTTGATCCGGTTGACCCGTACCCCGGAGAACTGCGCAGCGACGCGATTGTTCCCCATGGCGAAGATGCGGCGCCCGAAATTGGTCCGGTGCAACGCGACGTAATAGACCGCCGCCGCAGCGAGGAACAGGGCGAACTCGAACGACACCACCCACCACACATAGCCCTGCCCGAAGAAGGCGAAGCTCGCGGGATAGCCCTTGAACGCCTGATCGCCGAGCACGATGAAGGAGATGCCGCGGAACAGGCTCATGGTGCCGATGGTGACGACGATCGAGGGCAGGCCGAGTCCGGTGACCAGAAAGCCGTTGAAGGCGCCGCAGGCGATGCCGGCGCCGATGCCGATGGCGACGAGCCCGGGCGTATCCGCCCCGAACTGCAGCGCAAAGCCCATCGCCGTCGAGGCCAGCGCGATGATCGCGGCGACCGAGAGGTCGATCTCCCCCGAGATGATCAATAGGGCCATGGCCAGCGCGATCAGCGCTTTCTCGGTGAAGTTGAAGGTGGCGTCCGAAAGCGACCAGGGGGTGAGGAAATAGGGCGAGGCAAAGGAATTGGCGGTGAAGATGGCGATGGCAACCAGCAGCAGCAGGGTCTGCCAGGAAAAGACCGCCGACCGCAGCGGATTGTCGAGCCGGTCCGGAATGCGGCGCGCGGCGGGGGCCTGCACCTCGTTCATGCCCCGGTCTCCGCGCGCTTGAGGATGATCCGCCCCTTCCGGCGCTCGCCGCGGGCGTTGAGGATCACCGCGAGGATGATCGCCGCGCCCGAGATCGCCATCTGCCAGAACGGCGAGATGTTGATCACCGGCAAGGCGCTGGTGATGACGCCGAGGAATAATGCGCCGAGCACCGCGCTGCCTACCGTGCCGATGCCGCCGGCGATCGAGACGCCGCCGATGACGCAGGCGGCGATGATCGAGAGTTCATAGCCGTTGGCCGTTTCCACCGAGGCGATGACATAGCGGGAGACCCAGAGATAGCCGCAGAAACCGGCGACCAGCCCGGAGATGCAGAAGGCGATGAACTTGGTGCGGCCGACATCGATGCCGGCATAGACCGAGGCCGTGGGGTTGACGCCGATGGCATAGATGGAGCGGCCGAGCGGGGTGCGCGTCATCAGGACGAAGAACAGCAGCGCGATCGCGATCGCGCACCACGAAAGCAGCGGCAGGCCGAGCAGGTTGAGACGGGTCGCCTGGATGAAGTCGCCGCTCAACTCGTCGGCATTGACCCATTGACCGCCGGCGATCAGGAAATTGGTGCCGCGAAAGATGGTGAGCGTTCCCAGCGTCACCACGATCGGCGGGATGTCGAGCTTCCAGACTAGGAAGCCGTTGATGGACCCCAGCGCCAGGCCGCACACGGCCGCCATCGCCATCAGCAGGGGTACCGGGATCTCGGGATAGGCGGCGTTGATCAGTGCCACCGCCATGCCCGAGAGCGCCAGGTTCGACGCCATCGACAGATCGATCGAGCGGGTGATGATCACCACCATCTGCCCGAGCGCCAGGATGATCAGGATTGCCGTGTTGTTGAAGATGCCCAGAAGGTTGCCCGGCGCGGCGAAAGCGGGCGTGCGCAGGGTGATGGCGCCGATCATCGCGACGATGGCGGCCAGCAGCCAGATTTCGCGGGTGCGGACCAGCCTGCTCATGCCGCCTTCTCCGCAATCCCCGCGGCGGTTTCCACCAGCGTCACCGGGTCCAGCCCCGCATTGTCGAACACCCTGACGATCCGGCCCTCCCGCATCACCACCACGCGGTCGCTCATGCCCAGGATCTCCGGCAGTTCGGACGAGACCATGATCACCGCCAGCCCCTGCGCCACCAGTTCCCCCATGAAGGCGTGCACCGCCGCTTTGCTGCCGATGTCGATGCCCTTGGTCGGCTCGTCGAGAATGATGACCCGCGGGCTGGTGGCGAGCCATTTGGCGATCACCACCTTCTGCTGGTTGCCGCCCGACAGCGTGGCGGCCGGCTGGCTGAGCGAGGCGGCCCGCAAATCGAGACGTTCGGTGAACTCCCGCGCCAGCGCGAATTCCTTCGCCAGCCGCAGGAATCCCGAACGGGAGGTCCGCCTGAGCGAAGGCAGGGAGATGTTCTGGAAGATCGGCAGGTCGATCACCACGCCCTGTTTGCCGCGCTCCTCCGGCACATAGACGATGCCGGCCTCGATGGCGTCGGCCGGCGAACGCGGATCGATCCGCCTGCCGTCCAGCGTGATGCCGCCCCGCGCCGGCCGGGTGATGCCGAAGATCGCCTGCATCACCTCGCTGCGGCCCGCGCCCACGAGGCCGTAGAATCCCAGGATCTCGCCTTGCCGCAATTGAAAGCTGATGTCGTCGAACTCCGTCGGGTGGCTCAGGCCCTGAACGCCGAGTATCGGCGCGCCGATCCTGGCCTTGTGCCCGGGAAAAATGTGGTCCACCGAGCGGCCGACCATCATCCGTACGATCTGCTTCTGCGTCGTCTCCCCGATCAGACCCTCGCCGACCATCTCGCCGTCGCGGAACACCGTGTAGCGGTCGGCGATACGGTAGAT
>JAUXUM010000074.1 GCA_030680995.1 Devosia sp. | reverse complement strand
TGGCCAGGCTGCGCAGTCAGGCCCTCAATATCATCAGAGCAAATGGCGTCGCAAACATCGCCAAAGCCCTGTGGAACGCCGCGCTCGACCCCGCTGTCAGCCTATCATACACCGGACTGTAGAGAGCGTTGAACAGCCCTGACCCTCCACTGTACAGCGTAGTCGCCAGAGAGCGGCAAGCCCACCGTAGTCTGCACTCGGAACTTCAGCCAAAACTCCTTTGGAAGTACCGACAAAGGCGAAACGTCACGAATGACCAGCTTCCCCTTCCCGCCGTGAAGGGTCGCAGCGAGTAGAACACCTAGGTCGCCCTGTAGCTCGCGTCTCCAAGCCGGTTGCTTCATGTAGTTGAACTGACCGAACACAGCAGGAAGGGCCGCCCGGCCTAATGCGCGCACCTTTTCGACAAGGTCGGATACAATGCCCCCAGGTCCATCAGCCGCCGCCACCGCCACAGCAACCCTTCGCGCCTCGTCTACCGCCACCGCCTTGGCAAACTCGTCTCCGAAGACCCTTCGCCACTTTACGATTGAAGCTGCTCGGTCCGGCTCCGCGTACGCATCATCGATCCACCCACGATAGGTGCTGATCTTGTTGCGGAAGTTCTTGTACTGGTCATCCGTAAGAAGGTCGCTCAGCACTTCCTGCTGTAGCACCGGGTTGCCAACTCGAGGCTTTAGGATGCGGGGCTGCAGCCAGTCGTCCAGTCTCTGGAACAGGGTCCTAAGGGCGGACGGTACGTCGGCGAACTCCCCATTTCCCTGATCCGCTTGGCCCATGCGTTCAGCAAGGACTGTGGTCAGCAGGACCGACGGGCACGTAAAGGTCGTCTTGATGTCACGAAGGTACTTGACCAGACGAGTGACCTTCCGGAACGAGTTGGCTCCGGACCATCGATTGCGATCTACAAGCCAGCTCGTATAGGCATCTGGATTGCTCATCTCGTATCGGTTCGCATCCCGATTGCAGACCTCAAAGCTGTTCCGCGAAACTCTGTCTACAAGACAGGGCGCAATATCAATCTTGCGCTCTCCCGCGTACTCGACCGTTACGCAATGTGAGTACCGCCGGGTCTTGTCAGCGTAGGCTGCGACTTCCCGCAATGTTGCGTTCAGTTCGTTGACGTAGTCCTTCGGCTCCCAGCCCTCGACAGGATGAACGAAGACAACTAGGTCCGCGTCGAACGCTGCCCCTGCTACCGGACGGATGATGGTCTTGTGCGCCCACGAACCCTGCACCGAGAACCCTGCAACCCTGGGTTTCCATTCGGAGTTGCGGATCACAGATTTGAGCGTTTCGACACTGTCTTCCAACAGGCTCACGCGAGTGGCGTTAAGGTTTACCGTGTTCTGCAGGAACTCGTCGAACTGTGTGACCAGCTTCATCGCTTACACCGCGCCGGGCTTGTTGGCGTTCCCACGGTATGAAGCCCATTCTCCGTTCAGTCTCGCCTTAAGCAGCTTGTACACGGGAGGAAAAACCACAGGCGCGCGTTCTACTGCCGAATTGTAGTCCATTAGCAGAAGGAGTGTGTCAGAGGTCTTCGCGCCGGCCTGCTCCGCTGCTCGTAGCCTAAGGTCAATGTCCTTGATACTGGTTGCTGCCGCCCAGTGCCCGTACACATTTCCGAGCACGTCAGTGGATAGCAGCAGAAGCACCAGCGCCAAAACCAAGCGTGTGGCAACAAGGCGAGAGGTCAGATCGCCCATCGGTATGGAGGCGAGCACAATCAAGCATAGAACAACCGCAAGCGCGACGAATGCCACGAACATGGCCCAGGCGCTTGCATGATGCAGCCGCCTCGACCAGAACGCACTCTCCGAAATCATCTCACTCATGCGCTGAAGTCCAGGCTTGGCACTCGAAGCAAAGTAGTCTGCGTCTTCGTACCCCTTCGCCGTTCGATCCCGGACGAGAAACCCTTCTCGTAGCTGTTGCATTTCGGATGCGGATGCAGGTTCGCCCATGCCGCCAACCACCAACGTCGCGCGCCTGCCACGATTACCCGCATCCCGATGTCTCTCGTAGGACCAACTTACGCCTCCCCAGGCAACAGCCAGAACAACGCTCGCTATTGCCATGATGAAGAGGGTCGTGTGATCTTCAACGAACACCGATACTCCTGCCACAACCGCAGTAATTGCTTGCAGTCCAAGCATCCAATATCGACGTACATTCGCAACATGAAATTCTGCGCGTTGAAATCCAACCAGCTCATCAAGTGTCATGCCATCATCGCCTTATTGTGAAGTTGGCTGTAGCTTTGTCATATACATCCCCTGGCCGAGCTTCGTGCCTGTTGTTGGACTTACCCACGGCTATCTTGCTCCGCGCCGCTCTCAGAAATTCGATACATTTTTTCGTGGGGGCATCTAACGCTAGACCGCTCGGCATTCCCCCGTCCCGCCTGACTTGTCCACGCTGGCTATCCTCTTTGGCGCCGTTCGTTTGCCACGATCAATTTAGCTGTGGGCTGGGCATCGCATGCCGATGGGTGATAACGGACGCCTCGGGCAGGCAGGCATGAGCGCTTCCGGGTAGGTCGATGCCGGGATGCGCTTGAAGGGTGCCAGCGACGCTATGTGGCAATCTGGCGCGTGGTTCGCAGGCGCTTCGCCCTGACGCTTGCAAGATCGGCGGCGCGCGCTCAATAATCGAGCCAACGCCGGGACTACTTACATCAATGTGTAGCCCGTAGTCGTAGCGGAAGTTGTACTATGTCGATGCACTAATCGTCACGTCCTCCGTATATGGATTAAACAGAATGTCCTGCTCTTCTGGTATCGGTTTGATCATGAGAACTGTACACATATTATGATAGCAATGAATGATATTAGACAACGATAGTGTACACTAGGTACTCACTAGTGAACCTCACAGCTAGGGGTCGGGTAGGGCAACGAAGCCCGGACCGATCCCTCTGGGTTGATAAAGTGAATACCAATGATCTTAGCCAGACAGGACACCCCAGAAGCCATAGGGGCAGAGCAGCACTACAGTAGCATAGCGCTATCCGGTGAGCCTACGGAGTGACGACTAGGGTATACCACCGCGTACACCACGGATGTGGTCGAAAACAGTGACCGCTAGGGTTGACTATGGCTCTACGGACACTATATATACGGACACCACCCTAACGATCAGATTGGATGTCCCATGACCACGGTACTGTATGCCCGCGTCTCAACTGCCGAGCAGACCATCGAACATCAGGAAAAGCAGGCGAGGGCAGCCGGCTTTGAAATTGATGAAGTAGTATCGGACCACGGCCTGTCTGGCGTCAGCACGAAGCTGAAGGATCGGCCACAGGGCAAGCGGCTACACGACATGCTGCGCAGCGGTGACACGCTTGTTGTGCGCTGGGTTGATCGCCTCGGCCGGAACTACGACGACGTGTCGGACACCATACGGGAGTTCATGCGCAAGGGCGTGGTGATCCGTACGGTGATCAATGGCCTTACCTTTGACGGTGCCACCAAAGACCCGATGCAGCAGGCCGTCCGGGATGCGCTCATCGGCTTCATGGCTGCTACGGCACAAGCCCAGGCTGAAGCGAACAAGGAAGCGCAGAAGGCCGGGATAGAGCACGCCAAGGCGAAGCCTGATCGGTACAAGGGGCGGAAGCCCACCTACACGCGGAGCCAGCACAAGGACGTGCAGGACATGCTGGCGCTGGGCTTCGGTACAAGCGTCATTGCGCAGTCTACTAGGCTAACCCGGCAGACCGTCTTGCGGATCAAGGCCGATCCGGCTGCCGCCGAAAAGGCGCTCACGATCTGGGGCATGTAACCCGGCCAAGGCGCATGCCTCTCTGGGTCACTAGGAAGCCGCTGGAGGCTGCCCGTGACCCTTCGAGGTGCCGTTCCACCAAGGAATGCCGGGGAGGTTCCTGAGGGCGCTCAGCGGCTCCATTTGGCAGCCCGGCATCTGTCAGTTTTTTCGAGTGAGAACTAGCCGCGATCCGCGCGCTATCTGTATCGAGGTTCGACCTACTTGGACCACTGCCTGCGCCGCATTTCGTGTCGTTCTGCTAGCACATTGAACGCGCTGTTGACGAAGTACTCCTGATCGGCAGCATGCCAATTCGTTTCCTTCCTAAGACCGGAAACTAGGGCTTTGCGCAGGTCGTGCAACCTAGCTGGTGGGAACTGGTGCTCCTGTAGCTTGGCGTCTAGGTGAGCCTCGAACTCGTACGGATATTTCGCGCCCGCAGACCGCTGTGCCACTGTCATCGTTGTGGTCGGAACCATCCGGTTCGCAAGTACGAAGTTGCTCAGGTCTTGCATTAGAACCTCGTAGCCGCGGAGTGGCATCGTCAATCGTCCCGCCTTCCACTCCCGAAAGACCAGCCATCCCACAACCGCAATAGCTAACAGTTCCACCGCACACCATCTCCCGTGAACAGGAGCACTATCCTGTTTTGGGATAATCCTGAAGCGGGATTACGCGATGGCAGTCTCAACCGGCTGCCGCCATGCCCAAGTCGCTCAACTCACCGCGACATGTAGCACTCACGGATGCGCTGATCGCACAGCGCAATGCCGCAGGCATGACGCAAGCTCAGGTGGCAACCGCGCTCGGTCACCCGCAGTCATACATCGCCAAGATCGAAGGCGGGGAACGTCGGCTCGATGTAGTCGAGTTGGTCGATCTTGCTGACGTGATCGGCCTGGACTTGCATAAACTAGTCACAACGCTCCGTACGGTGTCACACTCATAGGTCGCGCGGCCAACCTTCCGCGCTGGCCGAAGCGAACCGTGCACATCAAATCCCGATCTTGCGTAGGTCTGCGTCCAACTGCCAAGCGGGGAAACCTCCGCCGTAGCCTGCCGTAGTTGCAGCCTCCTGCTCGTGGCCCAACACAGCGGATATATGGGCTTCCGGCACCTCTGCAGCGCGTAGGAGATTGGCAACCGAATGACGTAGACTGTGGAAGGTCAATTGGCGGGTCTTCAGCTCCAGCCTTGGCAGGAAGAAGTCGTTGAACCATCGGTTCACGTTGCGCCCATAGCCCTCACTCGCATCATAGCGAAGCTCAGGAAACAGCCTTCCTGTAGGGTTTGGTGTTACGTGGCTGACGTACTTGAGAAAGCCTGCTTCGATCACATCGGGATGAATGGGCACGACCCGTGCAGAGGAATTGTTCTTAAGGCGCTTCTTGCCCGAGGGGCCTTGCCGTACGTTGATGTCGATGCACCAGATGCTGTCCACTTGGACGATGTCAGTCAGGTCGAGTTGCGCAACCTCATTCAGTCGTGCACCCGAATGCATAGCTAACAGCGTTACCCACCTTCGATGTGGCTCCAACGCTGGATTTCCAGCCAATGCCCTCTTTATCTTCCGCAGTTGCTCAACCGTGAATGGCGCTCGGCGGGCCTCGCCTTTGTCCTTGGGCGGCTTTAGAGCGAGCTTCTGAAAGGGTGACTTTTCGACGCGGCCATTGTCCTCAGCCCAAGCGAACAGCCCCATGTAGGTGTGCATGTATTTGTTCGTTGTACGCCAGTTTAGGGTCCTTAGGCCCGGCATCGCTAGGAGTTCTGCCAGGGTCTTGTCTCTCGTACTTGGGAGCTTGCGGCGATTAACTGGATAGCGACTAAGCGCTTGCCGTACTCGCAGTGCGTCGTCTCTCGTGACGCTTCTGGCTGCAGTGCTTGACCCTAGAATTTCGAGGAGCAAGGCTATGTGCTCCTCCTTCTCCCCGATGGTCTTGTCCGTCCATCGCCCCTCAGTTTTGCCGTAGTCCTTGAACTCCTTCCACAGCGGCTCCAGAAGCCGATCTGTGCTGCGAGGCCGTACGGCGCTGTCTTTCGGTGCATTGAAGTCGAACGTTTCTAGAGCCTTGCTCTCGCTGACAACTGCTCTCGCTACGTCGCGCCAACCTCTTAGATGCTCCACTCGCAGAACCTCATAGTCCGATGTTCCGGGCACAATCGGCAGGTGATTACGGGAAATGAAGTCGCAAAGCTCCCTGTCGTGTGCGATTGGGTCCCAATGCTGACCAGTACGCAGCGCCTCATCATACCTGTCAGCATCGGCGGAGAACTCTGCGACTTTGGCCTCTGCCAATGGTCCGTTGGCGGCTCTGCGTGCGCGAGCTGTCTCGATGCCGCGCATGAAATGCAGCCTGACTGCTTCCCGAATTTCCTCGTGCTTCATGCCTGCGCTCCTCAATCGGTCGATATACTCCTCCGACAGAAGCGTGGCACAGCGCGATAGATACAAGGCTTCGGCTGGGTTCCGCGTGCGCAACGACAAGCGCACATGAAAGTGTCCACTATCTCGTGGGGGAAGCGGATACCGGAGGTAATAGACACCATGCCGGGAGACCGCCAAATACGTAGGGTTTTGCATAGCCAATGGCTCACTTCGGTGTCCCACCGACGAAAACCACTAGCTAAGGCTTTGATTTATATCGGAATGGTGGAGCTGAGGGGAATCGAACCCCTGACCTCATCATTGCGAACGATGCGCTCTCCCAACTGAGCTACAGCCCCGTTCCGATGCGAGGCTATTTATCCAATCGCGGCGCGTTGGCCTAGCCCTTTTTTTGCCTCACGCGCCGTTGGTGCGGCACTGATTGCCGCGCCGGGCCCGATGCCGCCCGGCGAGCTCAAGCCAGCGCCATGTCGATCAGGCTTCGCGCGGTGGCGGCCGCCGCATCCGCGGGGGCAATGAAGGGCCGACCGAGCAGGCCCAGCGCGCGGCTGGCGTCGATGGGCCGCGCCACCCCGAGCGAGCCGAGATTGTCGCGCATGTCGCGATCGAAGAGGGCATAGAGTCGCGCCATCCAGTCGGGCAGTTCGAGGCGCGGGATCTTTCCTGCATGGCTGGGGAAGCGTGGCCGCAGGGCGCGGGCCAGGTCCATTACGCTCAGGGTGGCCGCCGAGGCGAGGAAGCGCCGGCCGCCGGCGCGCGGGCTGAGCATGGCGTTGAGGTGCAGGGCGGCGACGTCACGGATGTCGACGATGCCGAAGCAGAAGCGCGGCGCGGCGGGCGCGGAGCCGTCGAGCAGGCGTTTGACCATGACAGCCGAGGCGCCGGCGTCGGCGTCGAGCAGCGGACCCAGGATCACCGTCGGGTTGATGACGGCAAGATCGTCGCGGCGGCCGACCGCTTCCATGATCGACCAGGCTTCCAGCTCGGCGCGGGTCTTGCTCTCGGTGTAGGCGGAGATGCCTTCGCCATCGGTCCGTGACCAGTCGGCTTCGGTGAAAGGCTCGGCGCGGCCGTACGGATGACCATACACGATGGCGGCCGCCGAGGAGGTGAGAACCACGCGCGCGACGCCGGCGGCAAGCGCCGCTTCGAGGGCGCGGCGGGTGCCTTCGACGGCCGGCCGGATCAGGTCGTCGCGGTTCTTCGGCATGCGGATGGCGAGCGGGGAGGCGACATGCTGCAGGTAGCGGCAGCCCTCGGCGGCCTCTCGCCAACCCTCGTCCCGCAGCAGGTCGAGCGTCACCAGTTCGAGCCGCGCGAGATCGGCGCCGTGGCGTGCAAGCGTCTCGCGGACCCCCGCGGCCCGCGCTGGATCGCGTAGGCTGCCGCGCACCGCAAAGCCTGCCCGCAGCAGGGCCAGAGCGATATGGCCGCCGGCGAAGCCGGAAATGCCGGTCAGCAACACGCGGTCGGCCATGGCGGACTCCGTCTCGAGGCTCCCTGTGCCATCAAGATACCCGGACGGGGGGCCCAGGCAAGGCCCGCGATCAGGCCCGCCGCTGCCCGGCGGCGAGGGCCCGTCCGAAGGACCGGGCGAGGGGCCTAAACCTTCGCCCAGCCCTCCGTCCGCTCGCTTTCGAAGATCGCATCGAGGATCCGCATCTGCTGGATGGCGTCCTCGATGCCGTAGGGAAGCGGTTTCTCACCCAGAACCGCCAGCGCGAAGGCTTCGGCTTCCTCGGCATACTGATCGACCGGCCGGATGATCTCGCGGCGCGAGAGGCTGGTGTCGAAGGTGATGCCGTTGTCGATCAGGATGGCGGTGGGCGCGTCGGCCGGCGCGTTGAACGGAATGACGATCTCGACCCGGCCCTTGGTGCCCAGAAGCTCGATCGATTGATGCGGCACCGCCTGGGTCGAGCAGACAAAGCTCAATTGCCGGCCGTAGCCGAAATCGGCGATGACGCTGGCCAGCCGGTCGGTCTTGAAATTGGGGTCGCGGTCGACCAGGGCGACGACGCGGACGGGTTCGGCTTCGAACAGGAAGCGGGCGCCGACCACCGGGTAGCAGCCGATATCCATGATGCCGCCGCCGCCGATATCGGCCATGTTGCGCACATTTTGCGGGTCGACATTGTGGTAGGAGAAGACGGCGCGGACGGCGCGCAACTCCCCCAGTTCGCCCGAGCGGGCGATCTCGCGGGCGCGGTGCCATTGCGGGTGGAAGCGCACCATGAAAGCCTCGAGGACGATGCGGTCCCTGGGCAGTTGCCGCAACTGTTCGGCCTCGGCGGCGTTCATGGCGATCGGCTTCTCGCAGAGCACGTGCTTGCCCGCCCTCGCCGCCGCCAGCGTCATCGGTACATGCAGATGGTTGGGGAGCGGATTGTAGACCGCATCGACATTGGGGTCGGCAAACAGTTCCTCATAGCTGCCATAGGCGCGGGCATGGCTGCGCAGGCCGAGATGGGCGAGCGCCGTGTGCGCGCGCGCCAGATCGCGCGAAGCGAATGCCACCACCTCCGAATGCGGTGATTTGAGGATGCCGGGGACGACCTTCTCCAGCCCGATATTGGCGGTGGAGAGAATGCCCCAGCGTACCTTCTTGCCTTTAGCCATGCCGACCCGATCCTCCTCGACCTGCCGCCGGGGATCGGCCGCAGGGTGCCTTCTTTGTCTGGGACAAAGGGTTAGCCCACAGAGGCGCCGTCCGTCCAGCAGGCCAATGCATTGTCCTGCCTGCAATCTCCACCGGGGCGGCATATCGTCCCGGGACGCGGGGGCCGTCCCGACTTCATGCGGTTCGCCGCTTCAGAACACGTAGACGGTCAGTTGCGACCCCGTGCGGGTCACGGCGAAAACATCGCTGACGTCATAGCGCGTGCGATTCAGCGAGGCGGTGATCAGCGCGTCGGACGCCACCGCCGCCTGCAGGTTGGAGATGACGCCGCTTCGCGCGAGAATGGCGGCAACCTGCTTGCGGACCGCCGGACAGAGCCGAATCGGCACCACCTGCACATTGGCGGCGCGACGCCAGGCGGCCAATGTCTGCGCATCGTACCTGACGCTTGCCGCCAGTTGCAGCACCTGGCGGCCATCCGTGCCGGCGCAGCTGGCATCGGCGGCGGCGAGGCTGGCAAGCAACCGGCTGCCGTCGGCTCCGGGCGTTCCGTCGAGATCGAGGTCCAGACCCAGCAAGTCGGTGCCCAGATCGAGACCGCCGTCAACGCCACCAGTGCCGACGCTGGCGAAGGCGCCGCCAGTGGAGTCGCCGCCCAGGTTGAGGCTGAGCGGTTGGTCCGAGCCGGCCGCCAGTCCGACATTGACGGCCCCCCCGGTTCCGGCGCCGCCGTCCGTGACGGCACCGTCCGCGTTGCCCTCGAGGAGTCCTCCCAACAAGGAGGCCGCGGAAGCCGGGGTAGCAAGCACGCCGGCGAGAACAATACCAAAAAGTGCAGTCTTGTTGACATTGATCATTGTTGAGCTCCACGTTCGAGTCCCGCCGCGACCGGTAACCGGACCTGGTCGCCAGGCAGCATAATGTTAATTCCAGATAATAACGGTATAAAGCTGTCGTTTTGGCGAATAACTTGTACGTACTGAACTACTGTCGTACAATTTATGGACAATCGACTCTACTTCGATCCAAATGTGCGTGCGACAGGCATCGTCTGCGATAGTTCGCTACAGGTGTTGTTAATTCGCAACACCCAAGCGTCGCCAGCGATTCCACGTGTCGAGTCCTGTTGTTGATGTCTTCGGAACTGTTGCGTCGCGACAAATGAGCGCGCGACGATGTTGGGTGGCCGAAAACCGACTGCACGGATGAATCAATGAATCAATTGATGAGTACGGGCGGTCGGTTTTCCGAGGAGCAGGCGGCTCGTATCCTTCGCGCCACGTGCTTGCGGAAAACCGGAGGATCGTGTTGGGCAGCAGCGTTCGGCGCCGACCATGTGCTGCCGGCGCGATGGACAAGTTCAGCCACCATTCTGCTTTCAAATAACTGACCAGTCAGTTATGTACTCACTGACCCAAAGGTCGGTTATTGGCGTCCGCCGTATTTGCCGGCTAGACAAGAGGTGCCCAATGGAGCAGCGCCGCGCGATCCGCATCCCCAAATTCCGCCGCCGGGCGGAGGCGCGGCCCGACGAGGTGCTGGACGCCGCCCTCGACCTGTTCATCGAGAAAGGGTTCGCGGCCACCCGGGTGGAGGACATCGCCAGGCGGGCGGGGTTGTCCAAGGGCGCCGTCTATCTCTACTTCCCCTCCAAGGAGGCGATCCTGGAAGGGCTCGTACGGCGGGCGATCGTGCCCATCGCCACGCAGGCGCTGAGTTCTGCCGAAAACTATGAGGGCGACCCGCGGCTGGTGATCACCATGGTTCTCAAGATGCTGGCGGCAAAGCTCAACGATCCGCGTCTGCTGGCCATCCCCAAGCTGATTGTCCGCGAGGTGCCCGGCTTCCCCGAACTCGCCGCCATGTACCGGCGCGAAGTGCTGGACAAGGTCATGCCGGTAATCGAAAAGCTCATTCGCAACGGCATCGACCAAGGCTATCTGCGGCCGGTCGATCCGCACCTCACCATCCGCTCGATCGTCGGGCCGGTGATGCTCCATGTTGCCATGGCGGAAATTTTCGGCATCACGCCGCCCGACGGTTTCGCCATCGACCGGCTGATCGACAATCATCTCACCATTCTGTTCGACGGGCTGTCGGCGCCCGATGGAGCCAAACGATGGACCAGTTCCTGATCTGGCTCACCGGCCTCGTCGCCATCGTCATCCCCGGCTTCGGGATGGCGCCCGAACCGAGCTGGAACGGCTATGTCGAAGCCGACTACGTCTATGTGGCCGCGGCGACACCGGGACCCATAGAAACGATCGCCGTCGGCGAGGGCGAGATGGTTGCGGCCGGGGACCTGCTGTTCGTGCTGCGGCAGAACCAGCAGCAGGCGCTGCTGCGGGCCGCCGAGGCACGCGTCGCGGCGGCGGCCAATTTGCAGAACCTCGTGACCGGCAGCCGCGAGGAAGAGGTCGAGGTGATCCGCGCCAGCCTGCAGAAGGCCGAGGCGGATCTGGCGCTGGCGCGGCAGACGGTGGCCCGCAGCGAGAAGCTGGCGGCCGAGGGCCTCGCCCCGATCGCCAGGCTCGACCATGACCGGGCGACCCTGGCCAGCGCCCGCGCGCAGGTCAACCAGTTGCAGGCGCAATTGCGGGTATCACAGCTGCCGGCGCGAGACCCGCTGCGGCTGCAGGCCGAAGCCAATTTGCTCGCGGCGCGGGCCGATGCCGACAAGGCACGGTCCGACCTTGCCGACCGGACCGTGCTGGCGCCCGTAGCCGGCCGGGTGGAGCGCCTGTTCTTTTCGCAGGGAGAGATGGCTGCGGCCGGAACGCCGGTGGTATCGCTGTTGCCGGCCAGGGCGCTGAAGGTCAAGTTCTACCTCGCCGAAAGCGAACGCCCGCGGTTCGCGCTCGGCGAAAGCGTCGCCATCAGCTGCGACGGCTGTCCCGAGGGCGTCACCGCGACGCTCACCCGTTTCGCCTCGGCCCCGCAATTCACCCCACCCATCATCTACAGCCGCGACGAGCGGTCGCGCCTGACTTTCCTCGCCGAAGCGACGCTCGATGCCGGCAGCAGCCTGTTGCCCGGCCAGCCGGTCAGCGTGGCGCAACGCAAATGAGCGACGATTTCGCCATCGACGTCAGCGGACTGACCAAGAGCTTCGGCGAAAAGCGGGTGGTCGATCACTTCGATATCCGGGTCCCGCGTGGCGCCATTTATGGCTTTCTCGGCCCCAACGGTTCGGGCAAGACCACGACCATCCGCATGCTCTGCGGCCTCTTGACGCCGGATGCGGGCGAAGGCACGTGCCTGGGCCTCGACGTGCGCAGGCAAGCGCAGCAGATCAAGACCGAAGTCGGCTACATGACGCAGAAATTCTCGCTCTACGAGGATCTGTCGATCCGCGAGAACCTCGATTTCGTCGGCCGTATGTACCGGCTCGACCGGCGCAAGCAGCGGGTGGCGAAGGCGCTCGAGGAGCTTGGGCTGGCCGACCGGGCCAGGCAGCTTGCCGGCACGCTCTCGGGCGGCTGGAAGCAGCGGCTGGCGCTGGCCGCGTGCCTCCTGCACGAGCCGCAATTGCTGCTGCTGGACGAGCCCACGGCGGGCGTCGACCCCAAGGCGCGGCGCGATTTCTGGGACGAGATCCGGCGGCTTTCGGCGCGGGGCGTCACGGTGCTGGTCTCGACCCATTACATGGACGAGGCGGTGCAGTGCGATTTCATCGCCTACATCGCCTATGGCAAAAAATTGATCGACGGTCCGTCGGCCGAAATTCCCGCCCAGGTCGGGCTGGTGACCTGGCGGGCCGAGGGACCGAACCTGCCGGCGCTGGAAGCGCGGCTCAAGACCGAACCGGGGGTCGAGCAAGTGGCCCGCTTCGGCGCCTCGCTGCATGTCTCGGGCACCGACCGCGCCGCGCTCGAAGCGACGGTCAAGCGGCTGGAAGCCGGGGACACGCATCGCTGGAGCCAACAGATCGCCGGGCTGGAGGAGGCCTTCATCTACCTCATGGCGGGCGCCCGCGACAACTTCGCCGCCGGCGCCCGCGCGAGGATTCCGGCATGAGCGTGTTCTCGTTCCGCCGCTTCGGCGCCGTGCTTTACAAGGAGTTTATCCAGATGCGGCGCGACCGCATCACCTTTGCCATGATGATCGGGCTGCCCATCGTCCAGCTCATGCTGTTCGGCTTTGCCATCAACGCCGATCCGCGCCACCTGCCGACGCTGGTCGAGATGGCCGACAACGGCCCCCTCAGCCGGGCGGTCGTCGCCGGCATGCGGAACTCGGGCTATTTCGATTTTCGCGGTCCGGTTGCCGGCGTGGCGGCGGGCGAGGAGGCGCTGCGCCGCGGCGAGGCCAACTTCGTCGTCGTCATCCCGCGGAACTTCGAGCGCGACGTGGTGCGCGGCCTTGCCCCGGAAATCCTGGTCGCCGCCGACGCTTCCGATCCTTCGGCGACGGGTGGCGCGGTGGCGGCGCTTTCGGGCATCGTCAGCGTGGCGATCAGCGAGACGCTGGAAGGCCCGCTCCGGGCCGGCGCGGGGGCGCAGCCGTTCTCGGTGGTGGTCCACCGCGAATACAACCCCGAGGGCAAGACCTCGACCAACATCGTGCCGGGGCTTCTGGCCATTATCCTTTCGATGACCATGGTGATGATCACCGCCGTCGCCATCGTCAAGGAAAGCGAGCGCGGCACCATGGAGATGCTGATCGCCACCCCGGTCCGCCCGCTGGAGGTGATGCTGGGCAAGATCCTGCCTTATGTGTTCGTGGGCTACGTGCAGACGCTGGTGTTCCTGCTCGCCGCGCGCGTCGTCTTCAACGTGCCGTTCGAGGGCTCCCCGCTCGCCTTCTTCGTCGGCTTCAACCTCTTCATCATCGTCAACCTGGCGCTGGGGTTCCTGATTTCGACGGCGGCGCGCAACCAGATGCAGGCGATGCAGCTGAGCTTCTTCACCATCCTGCCCTCGATCCTGCTCTCGGGTTTCATGTTTCCCTTCGCCGGCATGCCCGGCTGGGCCCAGTTCATCGGCATGGGCGTGCCAGCGACGCATTTCCTTTTGATCGTGCGCAAGGTGATGCTCAAGGGCGGAGAGCTGGGCGACGTGACGCAGGAGCTCGGTGCGCTCGGCATCATCCTCGCGGTGATCTCGATCGTCGCCATGCTGCGCTACCGGCAGACGCTGGACTAACCCGGTGCGGCCTTCACTTCGGCCGGGCGTGAGCGAGTGCCGGTGGACGCGGCGGCGGCGCTCGCGGTGGCAGTCGCGGGCCACCGAATTCTGCCCTGCTCGCGGACCGTCATCCCGGCGCAAGCCGGGGCCCGGTATTGCGTGCGGCACGCGGCGTTCGCACGGCTCGAGCC
>JAUXUM010000056.1 GCA_030680995.1 Devosia sp. | reverse complement strand
TCGGCGAGCGCCGCGCCTGCGCGGGATGGCGACATTGTGGATACGCTTTCCCGGTTCATCGGCGCCGGCAACGAGGCGGTGCAGCAATTCGGCGCGGCCGGCGAGACGCTGGTGCATATCGGCGGCGGCACGTTCGCCGGGGCCGGCACCGGCAGCGTCAAGCGGGGCCTGGCCCGGCGCTGGGACGCGGCGCTGGAGCCCTGGCGCCAGGCCTCGCGGACGACGCGCGACAGCCTGCCCTACAGGCTGGCGCCGCACGCCTTGCTGGTTTCCGACATCGCCACCTCGCTGGTGGCGCCGGCGCTGGAGGGCGATATGCGCGGTGCGGTCGGCAATGCCGTCAACATGGCGGTGTCGCCGGCGGTGACCGGCGCCGGGGTCAGCCTGTTCGGCGCCATCGGCAGCGGCGCGGGCGCCGCGGTCGGCTCGTTCATTCCGGTGGTCGGGACGGCGGCCGGCGCCATGGTGGGGGGCGCCATCGGCACCGTGGCCGGCGGCTTCATCGCTTCGTTCGCCTACGACAAATACGTCAAGGAACTGGTGGGCAAGGGGGTCGAGGCCGGCATCGCCGGCGTCTTCGACACCGACCCGCTGCGGCAGGCGATGCTGGCGCGCGACGCGTTTTTGCGCGGGCAGGCCCAGGGCGAGCTCAGGCAGGCCTGGGAAGGGCTGCGCATGGTGAGCCAGGACTTCGACCCCGGCCAGTCCGTCGAACTCGTCGGGCCGGGCACCACGCCCTATATCGTGGTCCCAAGGGAGCCGGAGACAACCCTGCCCGAGCCGGGCGCAGCCGGTGACCTTCTGGCCGGTGTCAAAACCTTCGTGCTCAACCAGAATTCGGAAATGAACCATCCCGTCGTCTGCACGATCGACGATGGGCAGGTCAGCTGTTCCCTTCCTCCGGCCGGCATCGGACCCGCGGTACGCCAACTCTACCAGTCGCTGTCAGGCGTCGTCGCTGGCAACACCTTGGATCTGGAGTTCCGGGCTGGGTTCGAGTCCGACGGAAACGACTGCACCAATACGACGGTGTATCGGGGAAGCAACCAGGTCGTTCTTGAAGAGGGCGGGCGAACCCTCGCCACGTCAACCGTGACCATGACGTCCTCGGGATGCGGCGAGCCAATGGCGACTTCCGATAGCTATAGCGACGTCGTCGGCACCTGGCACGCAGTACAATGAAATCGGAGACACGGGCTATGAAAACGCGATTGCCGATCGTCAATGCTCTTGCGGCGGCGGTGCTGCTCACCGCGGCGCTGGCGCCGACCGCGCTGCGCGCCGGCCCGGCGCACCCGACGCTCTTGGAAGTGAACGGCGTCGTCGACATGCTGGGCTTCCGCGGCGGCATGCTGGCCGATCCCGGCGCGACGGTAGCGGCGTTCGCCGCGGCTCCGGCGCGCGGCCGGTTCGCGGCCATCGACAAGCAGATGAGCGAGGCCGGCAGCGGCGCCGCCGGCTGGCGGCTGCTGCTCGGCACCGCGGTATTCACGGCGGCGGGGCTCAACCAGCCGCGCACGCTCGTGGTCTTCTACAATCCGTGGGTGGATACCGCCGTGTTCACGCTCTGGCAGGCGCGCAGCGACCGCTGGCGCATCATCGACATCGATTGGGCGCCCGGCGATCTGGTGCGGCAGGCCGCGGCGGAGGTCGATCCGCGCCCGCTATGGCTGCGCGGTGAGGCTTACCGGCCCGAAACGCTGGCAGAGGCCGTTGCAACCACGGTGAAGGCGATCGAGACGCGGTTCGCCGACCAGAAGCAGATCGCCGCCTGGCGCGATACGCTCGGTATCGAGGACAGCAGGGGCCACGACACCTACATCGCCCCGATCCTGGCGATGCGGCTCTACGAAACGCAGATGCGGCTCAAGGCGCTGGCGGTGCCCACCAGCGGGGAAGACCCACGCCTGGCGCTGCTGCGCGTCTCCGTCGCCGGACTCATCGAGACGGTCACGACCGAGGGCTTCGCCAAGCCGCTCGCGGAAGCCGGGGACACCACCGCGCCGATGCGGCAGGCGCTGGCGATGATCAACCCCAAGACGATGAACGGGCTCTCGCCCGTCGCCTTCGTCGCCGGCGAGGGCCAGGCGACGGTGTTCTTCGCTTCGATCGCGACGGCCGACTACACTTTGTCGGCACGCTTCGCGGAAAGCGCCGCCGGCTACGCGCTCCAGCAACTCGAATTCATTCCCTACGCGGCAACCTATCAGCTGGCGGTCGGTCAAGGACCGGAGACTGGACAGCAATGATTTCCCTGCGGGAGCGGGTCCGCGTTTATTGGCGCGTAGCAGCCGTCAGAAACCATCAAAGCGAGTTTACCAAGCCCCGCGATGGAACCAGAATGGAACCGCGGACTCTAACCGCGCCGTTTCCGCGCACTCCCGGAAAATAAAAAAGGACCAGAAGGTCCTTTTATATCAAGGCTTTAGCCGCCCACAAAATTGGAGCGGGCGAAGGGATTCGAACCCTCGACCCTAACCTTGGCAAGGTTATGCTCTACCCCTGAGCTACACCCGCGCTCCAAACAGCTCCATCGGTGACTTGGCACCGCGCCGCCGCGCGCCTATATGCCCAATCGAAGGCGGCTTTGCAAGCCCAATGCGTCCGATCCGGCTCAGGCCGATATTCGGGGCTTGTTTTTGGACTCTGCAAGGGCCCATCTAGAGAACAAACAGACTGGGCCGAAAGGCGGGACCGAGCCACATGAACCTCAACGGCATCACCAACACCACTCAGCAGGCTGCGGCGACCGCGGATATTCTGATCAGGGAATCGACCGATCGCGCCTTCAAGGCCGACGTTATCGATGCGTCCCTCGAGGCACCGGTACTGGTCGACTTCTGGGCCCCCTGGTGCGGCCCGTGCCGGCAATTGACGCCGAACCTCGAAAAGGTGGTCAACGAGAAGGCAGGCAAGATCCGCCTGGTCAAGATCAACATCGATGAAAATCCGGGAGTGGCCGGGCAGCTCGGCGTCCAGTCGATTCCTGCGGTTTTCGCCTTTTCCGGCGGCCGTCCGGTCGATGCGTTCATGGGCGCGATCCCCGAGAGCGAGATCCGCCGCTTCGCCGACAAGGTGATCGCCGCAACCCCCGCGCCCGCGCAGGACCCGATCGAGGAAGAGATCAAAAATGCCGTAGTGGCCGCCGGCGAGGCCTTTGCCGCCGGCGATTTGAGCCGGGCCGCGCAAATCTACGGCATGGTGCTCCAGCATGCGCCGGAGCACCCGGCGGCTCTGATCGGCGTCGCCAGAACCTATCTCGAGGCCGGCGAGCCCGAGCGCGCCCAGCAGGCCCTCGACATGGTGCCGGAGGCAGAGCGCAAGGGCGAGGATTACGCCGCCACTGCCGCCGCGCTCAAGCTGCTGAACGAAGCCGCCGGGCTTTCGCAAGCAGGCGAACTCGAGGCCCGTATCGAAGGAAATCCCGACGATCTCCAGGCCCGCTACGACTTGGCGGTCGTTCTCAACGCCGATGGCAAGCGCGTCGAAGCGGCTGAGGTTCTGGTCGGCTTGATGCGCCGCGACCGCAGCTGGAACGACGACGGCGCCCGCCGCAAGCTCCTCGAATTCTTCGATGCCTGGGGCGCCAAGGACCCGGCGACGCTCAAGGGGCGGCGACTGCTCTCGTCGCTGCTGTTCTCCTAGAGGAGGAGGAGGAGAAGCAAACTATGCTCAAGCGCCCGATGGCTCCTGCCGATCTGCCGCAGTCGGTGCCGGTATTCCCGCTTTCCGGCGCGCTGCTGCTGCCCTTCGCCCAGCGCCCGCTCAACGTTTTCGAACCGCGCTATGTTGAGATGGTCGACCATGCGCTGCGCGACGACCGGCTGATCGGACTGATCCAGCCGCAGGATACTTCCGACGAGAGTCCGCGCGGCCGCGCGCCGCTGCAGAAGATTGGCTGCCTCGGCCGCCTCATCCATTTCGAGGAAAACGGCGATGGCCGCTATTTCATCATCCTCGAAGGCATCTCCCGCTTCGAGGTGGTATCCGAGCTGACGGTAATGACCCCGTTTCGGCAATGCGTGATTTCAGCCGAAGCCTTCGCCTCCGATTTCGAACGCGAATTCGGGCAGGAGGCCGTGGACCGCCAGCGCTTCCTCAAGATGATGCGCGACTATGCCGAGTTCGGCGATTTCGAGCTCAACTGGGCGGAGATCGAGCGCACCGGCACCGCGGACCTCGTCAATTTCTGCTGCATGGTGTCTCCCTACGGAGCCAAGGAAAAGCAATTGCTGCTCGAGGCCCCCTCGCTCGAGGACCGCGCCGAGACGCTGATCGCAATGGCCGAGTACGAGATGGTGCGGGCCGGCGACAAGGCGGCTCCGCTCAATTGAGCGACGAGGCGAAGCCGCCGGCGACCGCGCTCCGGCATGTCGTCGACATCAAGACCCTCGAAATGCTGGTGTGCCCGCTGACCAAGACCCGGCTCACGCTCTCCGCCGACGGCAGCGAACTGATTTCGGTGGCGGCGCACCTGGCCTTCCCCATCCGCATGGGCGTGCCGCTGCTGAGCCTCGACGAGGCAAGGGAAATCGATCCCGAAGAGCTGGGGCGGACCCTGCCCGGCCTGAGCCGCAAGACCTAGCGTCAGATCGGATAGCCTCGGAGCAGCCGTGGACCGCCGCGCTCCAGCCCGGCCGCCCGCGCGATCATCGCGTCTTTGACCAGCGGCATGCGGTCGACCACGCCCAGCCCGAAATCGCGCAACGCCCGCACCGGCGCCACATCGTTGGAAAAGAGCCGGTTCATGACATCGGTGACCATCGCCATCAGCGCGGTGTCGAAGCGCCGCCAGCGCTGGTAGCGCTCGAGCACATCGGCGGCACCGTGATCCAGCCCCAGCCGCATTGCCTCAACCACTACCTCGGCCAGCGCCGCCACATCCTTCAGGCCCAGATTGAGCCCCTGCCCGGCGATCGGATGCACCACATGGGCGGCATCCCCGATCAGGGCGAGGCGGGGGGCGATGAAATCGTACGCGATCTGCATTTTGAGCGGGAAGACCTGGAGGTTCTCTTCGATGCTCACCCTCCCCAGGCTCGATCCCATCACCGCTTCGATGATGCCGGCCACTTCGGTCAGCGGCATTTCCTTGTAGCGCGCCGCCGCCTCGCGGCTTTCCGTCCACACCAGCGACGAACGCCGGCCCCGCCCCTCGGCGTCCCTCAGCGGCAGGCTGGCGAAAGGTCCGGCAGGGCGAAAATGCTCATAGGCCGTGCCTTCGTGATCGAGTTCATGGCCGATGGTGGTGACGATTCCGGCCTGGCCGTAGTCGTGGGCAACAACTGAAATTCCAGCCATGCCGCGCAGCGCCGAATTGCCGCCATCCGCCGCGACCAGCAGCGGCGCGGCGATCACCCGCCCATCCTTGAGGCTGAGACGCGCCAGCGCCGCGTCCGCCGCGTAGCCCGTGATCTCCACCGGCGCGATTAACGTAACGTTGCCTTTGACTGCCTCGAGCAGCGCCCCGATTGTCGCCCTGTTGGGCAGCATGTAGGCAAAGGGCTCGCCCGGCGCGACATCGCCTTCGAATTTCAAAAACAGCGGCCGCGAAATGTCCCCCGTCCCCGAATCGGTGATTTTCATCCCGAGGATCGGCGAGGCGGCGGGCGCCAGCGCTTCCCAGAGGCCGAGCGATTCGAACACCCGCCGCACGCCGGCGGCGATGGCCGAAGCCCGCTGGTCCTTGGGCACGGCAAAATCCCGCCGGTCGAGGACTGCCACCCTTATGCCATCCAGGGATCGCGCCAGCGCCAGCGCCAGCGTCAGGCCCACAGGTCCGCCGCCCACGATCGCAACGTCATAGATCTCTTCGTCCATCGGTTCCATCCGGCCGTTCCGCTTTACGCAATGTCGGTGCTCTCGTGCCCGGCCGCAAGCTCACAGCTGCCGCATTGGCTGCACAAATGCACATCAGAACTGGTGAGCATGCCTAATTGTTGTGCATATTTCGAAAGGTCAACAGCACTGGCGTTACTGCATGCCTGCAGGCGATGGCGATTTAACAAATAAGATCAGATGCTTGTCGAATGCGGCCAAGGTTTGGCACGGCTTTTGAGCCTCCTCTGGCCGGAGGAGACCGTCCAACAGTTATCGAAAGGGGCACTCATGAAATTGGTGATAGCAATCATCAAACCATCGCGGCTTGAAGAGGTCCGTCAGGCATTGAACTCGCTTGATGTCCACGGCATGACCGTGACCGAGGTCAAGGGATATGGCCGCCAGAAGGGGCATTCCGAAATCTATCGCGGCACCGAATACGCCGTGCATTTCCTCCCCAAGCTCAAGGTCGAGATCGCGGTCGACGACGCCCAGTCCGACGCCATCGCCTCGGCCATCCGCGAAAGCGCGCAGACCGGCCGTATCGGCGACGGCAAGATCTTTGTGCTCGACCTTTTGGCAGTTACCCGCATCCGAACCGGCGAAACCGGCGCAGCAGCGCTCTGATGCCGTTTTCCTTTGGAGAAACAACAATGACAGAACTCAAGACGTCAAGAATCCTGGGAGCAGCGGCGCTGGCCTCCCTTACCCTTACCCTTCCGGCCTTCGCCCAGGATGCCGCGCCCGCAGCTGAGACGGCCGCCGCCGTCGAGGGGGTCGTGACCGCCATTATCGACAAGGGCGATACCGCCTGGATGCTGGTTTCGACCATGGTCGTGATCCTCATGACCATTCCGGGCCTCGCCCTCTTCTATGGTGGCCTGGTGCGGGCCAAGAACATGCTTTCGATGCTGATGCAAGTGTTCTCCGCCTTCTGCATGGTGGCGTTGCTCTGGGTGGCCTATGGCTACTCGCTGGCCTTCGCCGGCCCGACCAAGGGCGGGCTTTCCGCCTTTATCGGCGACTTCTCGAAACTCTTCCTCTCGGGCATCACGCCGGCTTCGGCGGTGGCCACGTTCTCGGACGCGTTCGAACTGCCCGAACTGGTCTTTGTAACCTTCCAGCTCACCTTCGCCGCCATCACCTGCGCCCTCATCGTCGGCGCCATCGCCGAACGCATGAAGTTCGGGGCGGTGATGCTGTTCCTCGCGCTGTGGTTCACCTTCTCCTACCTGCCGATCGCTCACATGGTCTGGGGCGGCGGCGGCCTTCTTCTGGAGATGGGGGCGCTCGATTTCGCCGGCGGCACCGTCGTCCACATCAATTCCGGCGTCGCCGCACTGGTGGCCGCCATGGTGCTGGGTCCGCGTCTCGGCTTCCTCAAGGAGCCCATCCCGCCGCACAGCCTTTCCTTCACCTTCATCGGCGCCTGCCTGCTCTGGGTCGGCTGGTTCGGCTTCAATGCCGGCTCCAATCTCGAAGCCGACGGCTTGACCGCCCAGGCCTTCCTCAACACCATCACCGCTCCGGCGGCGGCAGCGCTGGCCTGGGCACTGGCCGAGAAATTCGCCCGCGGCCATGCCAGCCTGCTCGGCGCCGCGTCCGGCGCCGTCGCTGGCCTTGTCGCCATCACCCCGGCGGCCGGTCTTGCCGGCACGGTCGGGGCGATCGTGCTGGGCGCCATTGCCGGCGTCGTCTGCCTCTGGGCCGTCGTGACCCTCAAGCCGATGCTCAAATATGACGACAGCCTCGATGTCTTCGGCATCCACGGCGTCGGCGGCATCGTCGGGGCGCTGGGCACCGCCGTCGTCGCGACGCCCGGCCTCGGCGGCTATGGCGGCGACGGATACGAGATGTTCGGCCAGTTCGGCACCCAGGCGATCGCCGTCGCCACCGCCATAATCTGGTCGGGCGTCGTCGCCTTCGTCGCCCTGCTGATCGTCAAGGCGGTCTTCGGTGGCCTGCGTGTCACCGAATCGGCCGAAACCGACGGCCTCGATCTCTCGAGCCACGGCGAACGCGCCTACAATTAGGAGCGCCGTCGGGAGCAGTGGTCACTGTTTCCGGCTCGAGAGCGCAACCACTTAGCCACTCAAAGCCATAGGCGCGGCGGCGATCTCCTCCCCGCCGCCGCGCCTCGACTACGCAGAGCCCGGCTCCTCCGCTGGGCTCTCTGACCCGCCCGAGGCCGTTCATCGCGGCGTGCAGCTCATGTACCTCTTGGCCCGCCACAGAGGCTTCCCACTCGCAAACCGCATGGGCTGCGCACCCCGGCAAACGGCGCCGTCGCAAGATCGGGTGTTGCGCCCCTCGTGATGCGAGGCTCGGCCAACATGCCTCGCGCCCCGTCATGAGGGTGAGAGAAATTTCTGGGACTTCTGAGATGCCAACCCTTCGGGCCTGACGCGGCGCGCGCCTCGAAAGCCCCTTTTTCCTTCTCCGCCGGCACTGCGGTTAGCATGGGATTAACTATGCCCGCCTAGCATGGGCCTTCGATTGGCTTTGTCCCAACGGCCCCGCCAGTAATTGTAAAGTGTCCTAGACGATGCCGGCACAACCCCTGCTCGAAGACATCCGCAAAGACCCAGTCCCGGCCATTGCGATCCGCATCCCGGTGCGCCTCGTGGGCGCTGTGACTCTTGGCCTCGTGGCCATGGTCATGGTCTCGCTCGCCTCCTGGTCGGTGGATGATCCGAGCTTCTCCTACGCCACCGACAAGCCGGCTGCCAATTGGCTCGGTTTTCCCGGCGCGGTCCTGGCCGACCTCAGCTTCCAGATCTTCGGGCTCGGCATGCTGGCGGTGCTGGTCCCGCCGGCCCTCTGGGCCTGGAGTTTCCTGCGCCTGCGCGTGCCGTCCAAGATGGGGCTGCGCCTGATCACCTGGGTGGCGGCGAGCCTGCTCTCCTGCGGCGTCTTCGCCTTCGTTCCGGTGCCCGGGAGCTGGCCGCTTCCTACCGGGCTGGGCGGGCTGATCGGCGCGGGCTTCGACAATCTCGCCGCCCTCGCCACCGGCGAGAATCCGCAGCCGGTGACGGGGATTCTCTTCGCCATCATCATCGCCGCGCCCACCCTGGCGTTGTTCTGGGTGGCCATGGGGCTGGGCAAGGTGACGATGCCAAAGATGCCCAACGGCAGGAAGGCGCCGGCCGGAGCGCGGCGCACCGCCGATGACGACATCGAGCCGGAGCGCAACTCTCTCCTGGATGTCGCGATCGGCGCGCTCGTGCATCTGGGCTTTTCCGCCCGCAGTGCCTTCCGACGCGCCCGCGCCCACCTCAAGGAGAAGCACGAGGCCAAAGCGGACGAGTGGCGCGGCGGCGCGGTCGAACCGAGCCTGCATGGCCGCCCCGCCCCATCCACCGGCGGCAGGCGCGAGCCGATGCTGGTCGTCGCGCGTCGCGCCATTGGCGCGTCCGGCGCCAATTCGGCTTTTGACGATACCGAGCTTGAATACACTGATGATCCGCTCGACGACGAGGTGATGTACGAGGCCCCGGCTCCGGCATCCCGGCCGCAGGCGTCCGCCCGCGTCGCCGCTCCGGCAGCGCGGCCGATACCCGGATCGCGGGCCGCGCGCGAAGCGCAAGGGTCGCTGCTCGATGATCCTTTCGCCTTCGAATTGCCGGGGTTGAGCCTTCTCGCCGAGCCGCGGCACAAGGGCCCGAGCCCCGAGCACGCACCCCAGCGGCTTGAAGCAATGGCCCGCCGCCTCGAAGGCGTGTTGCAGGATTTCGGCGTCAAGGGCGACATCATCAACGTGCGGCCCGGCCCGGTCGTCACCCTCTACGAGCTCGAGCCCGCCCCGGGCATCAAATCGAGCCGCGTGATTTCGCTCGCCGACGACATCGCCCGCTCGATGAGCGCCATTTCGGCCCGTGTCGCCGTGGTTCCCGGCCGTAACGCCATCGGCATCGAACTGCCCAACGAGCAGCGCGAGACGGTCTATCTGCGTGAAATGCTGGCTTCGTCCGATTTTGAGAAGATGAAGGGCAAGCTCCCCATTTGCCTGGGCAAGACCATCGGCGGCGAGCCGATC
>JAUXUM010000054.1 GCA_030680995.1 Devosia sp. | reverse complement strand
GATCGGGGAGGCGCTGAGTGAAAACGGCAAAGTCATTGTGACCGGTTGCCTCGGCGTCGAGGAACAACTGATCCGCGACACGCACCCCAATGTGCTGGCGGTCACTGGCCCGCACCAATATGAGGCGGTCGTTGAAGCGGTGCATTCGCACCTGCCGCCGGTGCCGAACAAGTTCGTCGACCTGGTGCCCGAGCAGGGCCTGCGGCTCACGCCCAGGCACTACGCGTATCTGAAGATCTCCGAGGGCTGCAACAACCGCTGCTCGTTCTGCATCATTCCGCAAATCCGCGGCGATCTGGTTTCTCGTCCGATCGCCAGCGTCCTCTACGAAGCCGAGCGGTTGGTCGCCTCCGGCGTCAAGGAGATCATGATCATCTCTCAGGACACCAGCGCCTACGGCTTGGATATTAAATACGCCAATTCGAAGTATCGAGGCCAGGACGTCTCGGCAAAATTCCAGACGCTCGCCGAAGAGATGGGGAAGATGGATGTGTGGACGCGTCTCCATTACGTCTACCCCTACCCCCATGTCGATGCAGTCATTCCGCTGATGGCAGAAGGGAAGATTCTTCCCTACCTCGACATCCCGTTCCAGCATGCGTCGCCGACTGTGCTCAAGGCCATGCGCCGCCCAGCCAATCAGGTGAAGACGCTCGACCGGATCAAGGCCTGGCGCGCCATGGCGCCCGACCTCACCATCCGTTCCAATTTCATCGTCGGCTTCCCCGGCGAGACCGAAGAAGACTTTGAGTTCCTGCTGGACTGGCTGGAGGAAGCCGAGATCGACCGCGCCGGCTGCTTCGAATACGAGCCGGTCACCGGCGCCCCAGCCAACGAGCTGGAAGGCGAAATCCCTGCCGAACTCAAGCGTGAGCGCTTTGAGCGCTTGATGGAAGTCGCGCAGGATGTCTCCGCCACCCAACTCGCCAAGAAGGTCGGCCGCACCATCGACGTTCTGGTGGACGACGTGCAGCCGGAAAGCAACCGCGCCATCGCCCGCTCAAAGTGGGACGCGCCGGACATCGACGGCCAGGTGATTGTCGACAACGCCACCGGCATCAAGCCCGGCGACAAGGTGTCGGTGGTGGTGACGGCCTCGGACGAGTATGATCTGTTTGCGGTTCCGGCTGCGGTCGCCAGGGACGCGCCAGAGGCAATCGAAGCCGCTTTCCAGTAGCTGGCTAAAGCTCGATCGGTTCGATCAGCCCGTTCCTTATCGTGACGACCCGGTCGGCGCGCTTGGCGAGGGCGTGGTTGTGCGTCGCGATCAGGGCCGCGGCGCCTTGCTCCCGGATCAGCTGGCTGAGTGCATCGAAGACGAGGTCGCTCGTCGCCGGATCGAGGTTGCCGGTGGGTTCGTCGGCGAGAACCACGCGCGGATTGTTCGCCGCCGCCCGTGCGATGGCGACGCGCTGCTGTTCACCTCCCGATAGCTCGGCCGGCCGGTGGTGGCCGCGCTTGCCGACTCCCAGCATCTCCAGCAAATGGCGCGAGCGCTCGTCGGCCTCCTTCTGGCTCCTGCCGGCAATGAGCTGCGGCATCGAGACATTTTCGATCGCCGTGAATTCGGGCAGCAGGTGATGGAACTGATAGACGTAGCCGATGGTGTTACGGCGCAAAAGCGTCCGGCCACGCTCGCTCATGCCGGTGGTTCCCACCCCCACGATCTCGACTTCGCCAGCCTGCGGCCGTTCCAGCAGCCCGCTGATATGGAGCAGCGTCGATTTGCCCGCGCCCGACGGGGCGACGATCGCCACCAGTTCGCCGCCCTTGACCGTGAGGTCGGCGGCCTCGAGCACATGGACCATCTTGTCGCCTTCGCCGTAGTGGCGATGGACCTTGGCCAGCTTCAGATGCGTCCTACTCATAGCGCAGAGCCTCGACGGGGTCGTACTGCGCCGCCCGCCAGGCCGGATAGACCGTTGCGAGGAACGAAAGCGACAGGGCGAGCACGACTACCGCGGTGACTTCGCCCGCATTGATCTTGGACGGAAGCGAGGAGAGGAAGAAAACCTCCGGCGGAAAGATGGTCACCCCCAGGAGGTTGGATACGAACGCCCGCAGCGTTTCCGCATTGGCCGCGATCGCCAGGCCGAGCGCCAGACCGACGCCGGTGCCGATGAAGCCGATGGCCGTTCCGGTCATCGAGAAGATGCGCATGATCGAACCGCGCGTTGCGCCCATGGTGCGCAGGACGGCGATGTCGGCGCCCTTGTCTTTGACCAGCATGACGAGACTTGAAATGATGTTGAAGGCGGCCACCAGAATGATCATCGAGAGGATGACAAACATTACCACCCGCTCGACCTGCAGCGCCGAAAAGAAGGTTTCGTCCCGTTGCTGCCAATCGGTGAGGATCAGCGGTCGCGAGATACCGGTCTGAACTTTGTCGCGCATACTCGCGACCGCATCCGGATTCTCGAGGAAGATCTCGACGGCGGTCGCCTGCGGAATACGCTCATAGGCGGCATCGATCTCTTCGTCGGTGGCCATGATGTCGGGCGGAGCCACTCCCGGCTTCAGGCGGTCCTCGTACATCTTGAAGTAGGTCTGAGCGGCCTGGAGCGGCATGTAGAGGTAGAAACTGTCGAACTCGACCATCCCCAGGTTGAAGATGACGTTGACCGGAAAGGAACGGATCTGCGGCGTCCTGCCGAACGGCGTGGTGGTGCCGTTTGGGTTGACGATGGTGACCGGGTCGCCGATCGTTACCCCGAGTTTCTGTGCCAGACGAGAACCGATGGCGACGCCCATCCCCTCGTCCCAGGCATCCCAGCCGCCGAGAACGGCGCCATTGTGGAGCATCTCGAGCTTCCTGATCGACGCCAGATCCACGCCTCGGGCCGCTACTCCTGTGGACTCGGTCTGCCCCGAAGCCAGCGCCTGTCCCTCGACATAGGCGATGGCATAGATCACGCCGTCGATCGCTTCGATCTCCGCCACGGTCTGATCGTAGTCGGTGAATTGGCGCTCGATCGGATAGGCGGTGAAGTGGCCGTTGAGGCCAAGGATTTTGCTCAGGAGTTCATCCCGGAACCCATTCATCACCGACATCACCACGATGAGCGTGGCAACGCCGATGGCGATGCCGGTCAAGGTCAGCGCCGCGATTACCGATATGAACGCATCCTTGCGGCGGGCCCGAAGGTAGCGCCCGGCAACAAGGAATTCGAAGCGCGAGAACGGGCCCGTCGTCGGCGCGGCAGCCTCGTGGACAGTCAAGCTTTGTCCCGCCTTTGCGGCTCGATGAGCGCCTTCAAACGGCTCACTGCGCTGGCGATCGGCAAGGTTTCCCGTTCACCGGTCCTGCGATGCTTGATCTCCGCCTGCCCTTCCTTGAGGCCACGCGGGCCGAGGATCAATTGATAGGGAACGCCGATCAGATCGGCGGTCGCGAACTTGCCGCCCGCCGCCACCTCGCGATCGTCATAGAGAACGTCGATACCCGCGGCTCCAGCCTCGGCGTAGAGGCTGTCGCATGCGGCGTCGGTTTCTGCGTCGCCCGCCTTCAGGTTGATCACGACGGCTTCGAAAGGCGCGACGCTCACCGGCCAGACGATACCGTTCTCGTCGTGACTCGCCTCGATGATCGCCGGCACGATCCGGGTCAACCCGATGCCATAGGAACCCATATGCACCGTCACCTCCTGCCCGTCGGAGCCGGCGACATTGGCTTTCATCGGTGCCGAGTATTTCGTGCCGAAATAGAAGGTCTGCCCGACTTCGATGCCGCGCGCGGAGATGCGCTTCTCGGCTGGAACGGCGGCCTCATATTCGGCCATGTCCGCCATGTCTTCGGTGGCGGCGTAGAGCGACGTCCAGTCTTTGACGATTGGCGTCAGATCGCCATCGTAGTCGGTGTCGATCGACGGGATCGGCTTGTCGAGCATGTCTGCATGGCAGAAGACGCCACTCTCGCCGGTGTCGGCGAGCACGATGAACTCGTGGCTGAGGTCGCCGCCGATCGGGCCGGTTTCGGCGCGCATCGGTATAGCGGTCAAGCCCATACGCCAATATGTTCGCAAATAAGCGACGAACATTCGATTGTAGGCCGCAACCGCCCGCTCCTTGTCGAGATCGAAGGAATAGGCGTCCTTCATCAGGAACTCACGGCTGCGCATGGTGCCGAAGCGCGGACGGACCTCGTCGCGGAACTTCCACTGAATGTGGTAGAGGTTGAGCGGCAAGTCCTTGTAAGACTTGACGTAAGTCCGGAAGATGTCGGTGATCATCTCCTCATTGGTCGGTCCGTAGAGCATGTCGCGCTCGTGCCGGTCCCTGATGCGCAGCATCTCCTTGCCATAGGCCTCATAACGCCCGCTTTCCCGCCATAGATCGGCCGATTGCAGTGTCGGCATCAGCAGTTCGATGGCACCGGATCGGTTTTGCTCTTCCTCGACGATGCGCTGGATTTTCATCAGCACCCTGTAGCCATAGGGAAGCCAGGAGTAGCTGCCGGCCGCCTGCTGTTTGATCAGGCCGGCCCTGAGCATCAACTGATGCGAGATGATTTCGGCTTCCTTGGGTGTCTCTTTGAGCACCGGCAGGAAATAGCGTGTGAGACGCATAGGGGCTCCCGGGGAGAAATTGTCCGCGCCGCATGGCAGCGCGCTTCAGCGCGACACCCAATAGCAAGCACGGGCACAAATTGCGACACCTAGTATGGGGTTGTCGGCAGAGGCATGAGCAGGCGACTCGCGGCCCATGCACCCCGTCCATTTGGACCGCAGCGGACAGGCGCTTGCAAGCCGAGCAGTCGTCGCAGAATCTAGGTGACAGGTGTCGGGCGAGTTGTTACGGTTCAACCCCATAAAATACAGGCAGCAGCAAGCTGCCGGACGCCGACAACGTCAAGGGAGGAGCGCTGGCCGCCACGTTGGTGTGCATAAGACCGGCGTATTGTCGCGAAACTGTTCAGGCAGGGCTCCGTGCCCTGCTTTTTCTTTTTTATTGTCCATTGCTTAGCCGAAGATCCTGAACTTGCACTATCGCCAGTATTCTCTGAGCACGGGGTTGCTCAGACCCCAGAACAGGAACGCCGTCACCACCCCCGCCAGAAGGGTTGTGACCAGCAGTTTAGGCCAGAGCCGCAGGACGGCAGGAGCCCCGGGCTCGCTGCCCTTGAAAACCTCGCCGGCATCGACCTGGTTGCGTACCTTGAACGGCAGCACCAGAAACAGGCAAAGCCACCAGACGACGAAGTAGATCGCCACCATGCTGAGGGTAGGCACCGCTACAGCCCGTGCACGAAAACGGTGACGTTCGGCTTCTTGCCCCAATAGGCATTGACTTCGCCCCGGACGGCGCGTTGGAGCGCGGTGCTCAGCAATTCGGTATCGCCGCGCCGCTTGGGCGGGATGCCGCGCAGCGTACCTGAAATGGTCTTGCGGATGATCTGCCCGAGGGATTCCTCGTCGTCCTCCACATCCGGCAGCCCCTCGATCGCCAACTCGGGGCCGGAGACAATCTGCCCCCGGTTGTCGACACAAAGGCTGATGACGATGTGCCCTCCGAAGGACAGCCTCCGCCGGCCTTTGACACCGCTTTCATCGGGCGTGCAAAGCACATTGCCGTCAAGATAGAGCTCGCCTACCCGCACCTCGCCCGGGAAATGCGTGGGATCGGGAAACAGCCGGACCAGATCGCCATTGCGGGCGTGCACCACATGCCTAATGCCGTGCTGCCGCCCCAGTTGCGCATGCGCTTCGAGATGGGCCGCCTCGCCATGGACCGGAACCAGCACCTGCGGTTTCACCCAGTCGTAGAGCCGCTTCAATTCTTCGCGACGCGGATGCCCGGTCGTGTGCACGAGCGCGTCGCGCTGGGTGATGACTTCGATGCCGCGGTCGATGAGCAGGTTCTGGATGTCGATGACCTCGCGCTCATTTCCCGGGATCGCCCAGGACGAAAAGATCACCCGGTCACCGGCATTGAGGTTGATCGCAGGATGTTCTTCGCGGGCGATACGGGCGATGGCGGCCCGGGGTTCCCCCTGGCTGCCGGTACAGAGCAGCACTACCTTTTCGCGCGGCAACTTTGAAAACGCATCCTGATCGAGGAAGGACGGCACCCCCTCCATCATCCCCAGTTCGCGAGCGATCCCGGTGATGCGATGCAATGCCCTTCCCGACAGCACCACCTGACGGCCCGCCTTTTCGGCCGCTCGGGCGATGGAGATGACGCGCCCGACATTGGAGGCGAAGGTGGTGAGCACGATCCGATGCGGCGCTTCGGCGATCATGGCGGCAAGATTGGCCGCCACCTGATCCTCACTCGGGCTCTCGCCGTCCTTGAGCGCGTTGGTGGAGTCGCAGATCAGCGCCAGCGGCGCCTCGTCCCGGCCAATGGCCTCAAGGCGCGCGACATCGGTCGGAGGAGCCGCGATGGGATTTGGGTCGAGTTTCCAGTCGCCGGTATGGAGTATACGTCCGGCGGGCGTCGAAATCAGCAGCGCGCAGCTTTCCGGGATCGAGTGCGCGACGTTGATCGCTTCGATGGTAAAGGGGCCGAGCTCGAACGGCCGGCCGACGCGCATCTGGGTGACGGCGACATTGTCGACGATATCGTCCGAGGCGCGTTTCGCGGCAAGCATCGCGGCCGTGAAGGCGGTGGCAAAAACCGGCTTGTCGAAAGCCGGCCACAGATCGAGCACGGCGCCGTAGTGATCCTCATGGCTATGGGTGAGAATGAGGCCCAGGACGTCGTCGCCACGCTCTTCAAGAAAGCTCGGGTCGGCCATGATCAACTCGATCCCCGGCTGGTGCGGCCGCCCGAAGGTCACCCCGCAATCGACGACGATCCATTTGCGGCGGCGCGCCGGCCCGAAGCCGTACGCCGCCATGTTCATGCCGATCTCGCCGACGCCCCCAAGCGGCACGAAAACCAGTTCGTTCTGAGCGTCTCTGGCCATGAATCCTCTATGCTAAAATGCTTGCCGCAGCGCCGAAATGCACATCGCCGGCGGTGATAACGATGCGCTGATTGTCGTTTGCCCGGACAATCAACCGCCCGGTGTCGTCAATGGTTTCAAAGATGCCGCGAACGATGTCGCCGTCCCGTCTTATGGCCACCTCAGCGCCGATGCCGGCGGCCGCGTTGCGCCAGAGCTTCAGGATGCCGGCGACGCCACGGCCATTGTCCCAGATCCCGACGCAATCGACCCAATATTCACCGAGCGCCGCGAGAACTGTCTCGGCCGAAACCTCGACTCCCAGCGAAGAGAGCGAGATGGCCGGATAGGGCAAATCCACTGGCGCTGCCACGATGTTTACCCCAAACCCGATGACGATCGCCATTCGCCCGCTCGGCTGCTTCTGCGCCTCGAGCAGGATGCCCGCAAGCTTGGCGCCGTCGGCCAGAACGTCATTGGGCCATTTGAGTTCAATTCGGGCATTCGTGGCATCGGCTCCATCGACGCCGATCCTCACGATGCCCTGCGGGAGCACCTGGGAGAGCGCGCGATTGAGCGCCACCCCGGCGACGAAGCCCAGAGTTGCGGCAATCGCAGGGTCGGCATCGGGCACGATGAGGAGGCTCGCGGCGAGGTTGCCGTGGGGAGTCTCCCAGGCCCTGCCGCGGCGGCCCCTGCCCTCGGTCTGCCTGAGCGCTGCGAACCAGACGTCGCCCACGTCTCCCATCTGTGCGGCCCGTGCGGCCTCGACGCTCGTAGATCCCACGGTATCGAAACCGTTGAGCCGGTATCCCCGGGCGATCGCTTTCGGGCCAAGCCAGAAACCGGCCAATTTAGAAGAGGCTTCCGGCCGCGCTGCGGGCGGCTGCGGTCAGTGGCGCGCCGACGGTTACGAAATAGGTGACCACCAGGAAGCCCATCAACGCCATGACGAAAGTGAGCTCGCGCGGAACGCTCGCGAACTGCGCCACCGGCTCGTCGAAATACATCACCTTGACGATGCGCAGGTAGTAGAAGGCACTCACCGCGCTGGCCAGCACGCCGATCACGGCAAGGACGAAGAGCTGCGCCTCGATGGCGGCAAGGAAGACCTGCCATTTCGCGAAGAACCCCGCCAGCGGCGGCAGCCCGATCAGCGAGAACATCAGGATCGCGATGATGGCGGCGACAAACGGCCGCCGCTGCGCGAGGCCCGCCATTTCGTCGATACGTTCTACGAAACCGCCCTCGGTTCTGAGCGAAAGAATGCAGGCGAAGATGCCGATGGTCATGGCGATGTAGACCGCCATGTAGACCGCCACACCCTCGACCCCGACAGCAGTCCCGGCGGACAGACCAACGAGTGCAAAGCCGACATGCCCGATGGACGAATAGGCAAGCAGGCGCTTGAGATTATTCTGCCCGATGGCGGCGAAGGCCGCCAGCACCATGGACGCGATCGAGAGGAAGATGACGATCTGCTGCCAGTCGCGGGTGATCGGCTCGAAGCTGACGGTCACGACGCGGATGAGGAGCGCCATGGCGGCGACCTTGGGCGCCGACGCGAAAAAGGCGGTCACTGGCGTGGGCGCCCCCTCATAGACGTCGGGGGTCCACATATGGAAGGGCACGGCCGAGATCTTGAAGGCAACGCCGGCGAGCAGGAACACCATGCCGAAGATGAGACCGATCGAGCGCTCCTCCATGACGATCATGGCAACGATCTTGTCGAGCTGGGTCGTGCCGGTGAAGCCGTAGATGAGCGAGGCTCCATACAGCAGCATTCCCGAGGAAAGGGCACCAAGGACGAAGTATTTGAGGCCCGCTTCGCTCGCCCTGGCATCGTCGCGTTTCATCGCCGCGACCACGTAGAGCGCGAGACTCTGCAGCTCGATCCCCACATAAAGGCTCATCAGGTCGTTGGCCGAAACCATCATCATCATGCCCAGCGTCGCCAGCAGCACGAGGATGGAATACTCGAACTTGTTCAGCCCGTGCTCGGTCGCGTTGGAGAGCGAGAGGATCAGGGCAAAGGCAGAGCCGCCCAGAACGAGCGCCTTCATGTAGCGGGCAAAGCCGTCGGCGATGAAGCCGCCGTTGAACAATACGCCCTCGGCGCCCTGGAACAGCACCATCATGAGCACGCCGACCAGCAGCACGATCACGGCGCTGGCGATCAAGGGCGTGCGGTCCTTCTTGAAGGCCACGCCCAGCAGCAGCAACACCACCGCGCCAACCGCGATGACCAGTTCGGGGAAGGCGGGGGCCAGGGCGCCCAGGCTCACAATATCGGAACCCATCATCGCCTCCTAATGCGCCACGACCGCCGCGGGAGCGTCGACGACGACTCCCGCGGCGTTGGCAAGATTTGAAACCAGAAGTTCGACCGAAGCCGCGGTCGCATCGAGGATCGGCGTCGGGTAGAAGCCGAAAATGATCGTCAGCACGATCAGCGGCACCATCACCAGCACTTCGCGGCGGTCGAGGTCGAGAATGCCTCTGAGCGACTCCTTGGTCAGGGCACCGAAGATCACGCGCCGATAGAGCCAGAGCGCATAGGCAGCGGAAAGGATGACGCCGAAGGCGGCGAAGAACGCCACCCAGGTGTTGACCTGAAATATCGCGATCATGGTCAGGAATTCGCCGACGAACCCGGATGTCCCCGGCAGCCCGACATTAGCCATGGTGAAGATCATGAAGGCGAAGGCGTACCGCGGCATGCGCTCCACCAGCCCGCCATAGGCTTCTATCTCGCGCGTATGCATTCTGTCGTAGATCACCCCGACGCAAAGGAAGAGCGCGGCCGAGACGATACCGTGCGAGAGCATCTGGAACAGCGCGCCCTGCACCCCCAGCACGTTGCCGGCAAAGATGCCCATGGTGACGAAGCCCATATGCGCCACCGATGAATAGGCGATGAGCTTTTTCATGTCGGTCTGCACCAGCGCCACCAGCGATGTGATGATGATCGCGACGATCGTGAGCACGAAGACGAAGTTGGCATAATACGCCGATGCGTCCGGGAACAAGGCCAGGGAGAAGCGGATGAAGCCGTAGCCGCCGAGTTT
>JAUXUM010000041.1 GCA_030680995.1 Devosia sp. | reverse complement strand
GGGCATGATCCTCGATCTCGGCCCGGGATCCATCGAGCGCATCAAGGGCGCCATCGACGAGGCGGGAACGGTGGTCTGGAATGGTCCGCTCGGCGCCTTCGAGCTGCCGCCTTTCGACCATGCCACCAGCGAGATCGCCCGCTATGTCGCGGCCCGCACCAAGGCCGGCAAGCTGGTCTCGGTGGCGGGCGGCGGCGACACCGTCTCGGCCCTCGCCCACGCAGGCGTCAAGGACGACTTCTCCTATGTTTCCACCGCCGGTGGGGCCTTCCTCGAATGGATGGAGGGTAAGCCCCTGCCCGGCGTCGAGGTGCTGAAGCAAGCCTAGCCAACCCGCCTAGGCCGAACGTCTAATCGAGAAAGCGCTTCCCTTTTGGCATGCTGCGCGCATCGCAGTTCACCGGAGGCCGATCGATGGCGTCACTCAACGCTATTGCCCAGAGACTCGTCGAACCCGGCAAGGGCATTCTTGCCGCCGATGAATCCGAGCCGACCATTGCCAAGCGCTTCGCCGCAATCGGCCTGCCCTCCACCGAACAACTGCGGCGCGACTACCGCGAAATGCTGTTCCGGGCACGGGACGCGATGCGTGAACATATCTCCGGGGTCATCCTCACCGAGGAGACCCTCCTGCAGCATGCCGCCGACGGCACCGCTTTCCGGGCCCTCCTTGCCGACTGCGACGTCATCCCTGGCATCAAGGTCGACAGAGGCGCCTTCCCCATGCCGGGCTCGGACGGCGAGAAGATCACCGAAGGGCTGGACGGCCTGCGGCCGCGTCTTGTGCACTATGCTTCGCTCGGTGCCGGCTTCGCGAAATGGCGCGGCGTCATCACCATTTCCTCCACCACTCCGACCCGCAACGGCATCCGTGCCAATGCGCATGCCCTGGCCCGCTACGCCATGCTCTGCCAGGAAGCCGGCATCGTTCCGGTGGTCGAACCCGAGGTGCTCGCCGATGGCGAGCCGGGCGACCATTCCATCGCCCGTTGCGAGGAGGTGACTGCCGAAACGCTCGAGACGGTCTTCAAGGAGCTCCGGCTCGCCGGCGTCGATCTCTCCGGCATGCTCCTCAAGCCCAACATGGTTCTCGCCGGCACCCGTTGCGCCGAAAAACCGGCGGTGGAGGAGGTCGCGCGCCGCACCGTCGACACCCTGCTCGGCCACGTTCCGGCCGCCGTGCCCGGCATCGCCTTCCTCTCCGGCGGGCAGAGCGATGAAGAGGCGACCGCACATCTTTCGGCCATGAACGCCATCGGTGGCCTGCCTTGGCGGCTGACCTTCTCCTATGGCAGGGCGCTGCAGAACGCGGCCCTCGTCCTCTGGAAAGGACGAGCCGAAAACCTGAAGCGCGCGCAGGATGCGTTCGCGCATCGGGTGCGGATGAACGCCTTGGCCTCGCTCGGCCAATGGCAGCCCGACCTGGACGTAGCTGCCTGAACGAGCGAACCGACTTCCCGACGGCACTGGGGCGCATCGCAGGATGCGCCCCTCTTTGTTGCGGCCGCGATGAACGCGCTTAACCAGCTTCCCCCATGCTGCCAGAATCAGGCTCCAAACGAGCGCCATCGGCGCTATAAGAACGCCATGTCCGCACAGATCTTTCTCATCGCTCCCGCCGATGCCGAACCGGCAGAATTCGTCACCACGCTCACCGGTATCCTCGCCAGATCGGAGGTCCCGGCACTGCTGCTGCCGCGTGGCGAGCGGCCGGAGAAGGCCTACAAGGACTTCGTCAAGGCTGTACTTCCGGGCGCCCAGGCAGCGGGCTGTGCCGTGCTTATCGAAGGCGAACCGGGTCTGGTGAGAACATTGCGCGCCGACGGCCTGCACGTCACGGCCGGTGCCAAGGCAGTGTCGGAAGCGATCGGCGTGCTCAAACCCGACCTGATCGTCGGCGCTGGCGACATCCATTCCCGCGACGACGCCATGACCCAGGGCGAACTGGGCGTCGACTACATCCTATTTGGGCCGCTTTCGGGCTCTATCAGTCCCGCCGGGCGCGAGATGGCGCGCTGGTGGGCACAAACCATGGAAGTACCGAGCGTTTTTTCCGATCCCGAAGCGGACGCCGCGAGCTACGACGCGGAAGGCTGCGAGTTCATCGGCCTCGGTGCAAAGCGCCTGGAGACCTTGCCGTGACCGCGCGTCGCTTTCCGGTGCTCTTCACCCTTGCCGCGCTGGCTCTCCCAGGACAGACCCTGGCGCAGCAGGCCCCCCGCGGCATCGAGGACTTGCGGCCCGAGGGCCTTCAGATCGACGGCCTGGGCGTCGAGGAATTGCCGATCCCGGTCGCACCCGAATCGCCGGCGGACGAGGGGGCGGCCGACGAAGCGCTCGCCATCAGCAACGACGTCTTCGGTCCGCGCCGCCGTGTCGACGCGGCGTACGGGGCATTTCAGCGCGGGCATTTCCTGACCGCGCTGAGCCTTGCCCTGCCGCGCGCGGAGAACGACGACGCCGCGGCCCAGACGCTGATCGCCGAAATCTACGCCAAGGGCCTCGGGGTGGCGGAGAACCTGCCCCGCGCATCGGGCTGGTACGCGCTCGCCAGCAAGAACGGCGACCGGCTTGCCACGTTTGCACTGGCGCTGATGTATCAGGACGGCCGCGGCGTTCCCAGGAACAGGGCGCGAGCCGCCGAGCTGTTCCGGCAGGCTGCGGAACGGGGCAGCATCCCGGCCAAGTACAATCTCGGCCTGCTTCACATCGAGGGCAGCTTTGCCGAGCCCAACCTGATCAAGGCGGCACAACTGATCCGCGAGGCCGCCGAGGCTGAAATGCCCGAAGCCCGGTACGACTACGGCATGATGCTGCTGGAAGGCGCCGGGGTGGCGCCGGACCCGCGCGAGGGCGCGCGCCAGATCGGGCTCGCCGCCGAGCAGGGACTCCCCGCCGCACAGATCGACTACGCGACGCTCCTCTATCTGGGCAAGGGCGTCAAGCGCGATCTCGCCGAGGCCGTACGCTGGTATGCACGCGCCGCCGAGGGCGGCAATCCCGTTGCCCAGAACCGCTATGCCAAGCTCCTCGCCGCGGGGGAAGGGGTGGACATCGACCTCGAGGCCGCGGCGATGTGGCGAGCGCTGTCGCGCCGTCAGGGCCTGACCGACCCGGTGCTCGACAAACTGCTGGTGTCGATCCTTCCCGACGAGCTCGCCAGGGCCGAGGAACGCGCGCGCTTCTGGCCGTCCGGGCCACCCACGGCGGTCGCCGAGAACAGGTCGGCTCCCGCACTGCTGCCTGCCCAAACCCCCGCGCCTGACGCCAAGTGACTTGAATGCCGCCCCGTTCTGGGGCACAAGGCCCGCCAATCCCGCTACCGCCGGCGCAGCCATCGGCGCCGAACCCGCAAAGCACCCAACCATGCCCAAAATCAACGGCAACGAAATCCGTCCCGGCAATGTCATCCTGCACCAGGACAAGCTCTGGGTGGCGGTCAAGGTCGACCACGTGAAGCCGGGCAAGGGCGGCGCCTATGCACAGGTCGAGCTCAAGGCCATCCTCGAAGGGACCAAGCTCAACGAGCGCTTCCGCTCGGCCGAAACGGTCGAACGCGTCAGCCTCGAGGTCAAGGATTTCACTTTTCTCTACGAGCAGGGCGACAACCTGGTCTTCATGGATCAGGAAACCTACGAACAGATCGAACTGGCCAAGGATTTCGTCGGCGAGCGCGCCGCCTTCCTCCAGGACGGCATGAAGGTGACGCTCGAACTGCACGAGGAACGTCCGCTGGGCATCCGCATGCCCCAGCAGGTGACGCTCTCCATTGTCGAAGCCGACCCGGTGGTGCGAGGCCAGACCGCGGCCAACTCCTTCAAGCCGGCCAAGCTCGAGAATGGTGTGCGGGTCATGGTTCCGCCCTTCATCGGCGTCGGCGAACGCGTCGTGGTCGACACCGAGGAAGTGACCTACCTGCGTCGCGCGGAATAGCCCGATGGCCCGTTCCGCGCTTCTCAACATCATGGTGCAGGCGGCCACCAGGGCGGGCCGGTCCCTGACCAAGGACTTCGGCGCGGTCGAGAACCTGCAGGTGTCGCGCAAGGGACCGGCCGATTTCGTCTCCAATGCCGACAAGCGCGCCGAACAGATCGTCTTCGACGAACTGCGCAAGGCCCGCCCGACCTACTCTTTCCTCATGGAGGAAGGCGGCGAGGTCCAGGGCAGCGACGGTCAGCACCGCTGGATTATCGATCCGCTCGACGGCACCACCAATTTCCTCCACGGCATCCCCATATTCGCCTGCGCCATCGCGCTGCAGCGCGGCGACGAGATCGTGGCCTCGGTGATCTACAACCCGGTCATGGATGAACTCTTTACCGCGGAGAAGGGCGGCGGCGCCTGGCTCAACGACCGCAAGCGTCTCCGCGTCGCGGCCCGCCGGCATCTCGCCGACAGCGTCGTTTGCCTGGGTCTCAAGGTCACCGGCACGGACAATGACGCCCTCACGCTGCGCCAGCTTGCCCAGGTCGCGCCGGCCGTCGCCGGCATCCGCCGCACCGGCAGCGCCTCGACCGATCTCGCCTGGCTCGCCGCCGGGCGCTTCGACGCCTTCTGGGAAGGGCGCCTCTCGCCCTGGGACGTCGCTCCGGGCTGGCTGTTGCTGCGTGAGGCGGGCGGTACGATGAGCGATTTCTCGGGCACCCCGGGCAGCATCTGGAACGGCGAAGTGGTCGCCGGCAACGAACTGGTTCATGCTCAATTGCTCAAGGTGATCAAGGCCATCGCCTAGAGGATAGGCCTTCGCCGCCGCGCTATGGCCATTGTCACGCCCCTTTGCCGTGACTAGAGTTGCCGCACAATCGATCGAACCGGGGCTTGAGCCGTGTCGCAGAGTTACGACCCCTATCACCTTGCCAGCCCGACAATCTATCTTGTCAAGATCATCATTTTCCTGGTTCTCGTGGCGCTGGTGGCGGCGATTCTGTTCAATCAGCTCATCGTCTTCTTCTGGGCCAGCCCGTTCATCAACAGCCTGATCTTGTTCACCATGACCATCGGCATCGTGCTGAGCTTTCGGCAGGTCATACGGCTCTTCCCGGAAATCAAATGGGTCAACTCCCTGCAGGACGGGCAGATGCCCGCCACCCAGCCCGTCCTCCTCGCCACCGTCGCGGGCATGCTGCGCGACCGGCTGGGCGAGGCGGTGATCACCCCATCCTCGATGCGCTCGATCCTCGACTCGGTGGGCAACCGGCTCGATGAAGCCAAGGACACGTCGCGCTACCTCACCGGCCTGCTGGTCTTTCTGGGCCTGCTCGGTACCTTCTACGGCCTGCTCGAAACCGTGACCTCTGTCGCCTCGACCATCCAGGCGCTCGATGCGACACAGGGGGATTCGGCAAGCCTGTTCGCCGATCTCAAGCAGGGCCTGTCCGCGCCGCTCGGCGGCATGGGCACCGCCTTCTCCTCGTCGCTGCTGGGCCTCGCCGGCTCGCTGATTCTGGGCTTCCTCGACCTGCAGACCAGCCAGGCGCAGAACGCCTTCTACACCGATCTCGAGGACTGGATGACCTCGATGACCGAGCTCGACCACCCCATGACCATGATGCAGGCCTCCGGCCTCGGCGTCTCCGGCGACGAGATTCAGGCGATGATCGAGCAGCTGGGCAGCACCATGCAGAGCTCCAGTTCCTCGCAGAACGCCATCCGCGCCATGGCCGAACTGGCCCGCGGCATCGACGGACTGGTCAAGCACATCCGCGCCGAACAGGCCGACCTGCGCATCCATATCGACGAGCAGGGCGAAACCAACAAGAAGCTGCGCGACCTGATCGAGGCCATGCTGCGCGAGGGCGAAAGCGACCGGCGGCATAACTAGCGCCGCGCCCCGGAGTTTCAGAACCATGGCCACCTCGACCCGCTCCCGCCGTTCCCAGGCCACCAG
>JAUXUM010000039.1 GCA_030680995.1 Devosia sp. | reverse complement strand
ATAACGCCGTGGGCTTCTTCCTCACCGCCGGGTTCCTGGGCATGATGTACTACTTCCTGCCAAAGCAGGCCGAGCGCCCGATCTATTCCTATCGGCTGTCGATCATACACTTCTGGGCGCTGATCTTCCTCTACATCTGGGCCGGCCCTCACCATCTGCACTACACCGCCCTGCCCGACTGGGCGCAGACGCTGGGCATGGTTTTCTCGATCATGCTCTGGATGCCCTCGTGGGGCGGTATGATCAACGGGCTGATGACCCTGCGCGGCGCCTGGGACAAGATGCGCACCGACCCGATCATCCGCATGATGGTGATCGCCGTCGCCTTCTACGGCATGTCGACCTTCGAAGGTCCGGTCATGTCGATCAAGTCGGTCAACGGGCTCAGCCACTATACCGACTGGACCATCGGCCACGTGCACTCAGGCGCGCTCGGCTGGGTTGGAATGATCTCGTTCGGCGCCGTCTACTTCATGGTTCCGCGTCTATGGGGCCGCGCTCAGCTCTATTCATTGCGCATGGTCAACTGGCACTTCTGGCTGGCCACCCTCGGCATCGTCATCTATGCGTCGGTGATGTGGGTTTCGGGCATCACCCAGGGCCTGATGTGGCGCGAATACGACGCGCAGGGGTTCCTCGTCTACTCGTTCGCCGAGTCCGTCGCCGCTCTTCGTCCCTACTACATCGCCCGCGCCTTTGGCGGCGCCCTCTATCTCGCAGGAGGGCTGGTGATGGCCTTCAACATCTGGATGACGATCGCCGGAAGGGTCCGCGACGAGCGTCCCCTCTCCGCCCCCACGCAACTGCAGCCGGCAGAGTAGGAACCACAATGTCGTTGCTCGACAAACACCGCATCATCGAAAAGAACGCCTCGCTGCTGTTGATCGGCTCGCTCATCGTCGTCTGCATCGGCGGCATCGTCGAGATCGCCCCGCTTTTCTACTTCCAGAACACCATCGAGAAAGTGGAGGGCATGCGGCCCTATACTCCGCTGGAGCTTGCTGGCCGCGACATCTACGTCCGCGAAGGCTGCTATGGCTGCCACAGCCAGATGATCCGGCCGTTCCGCGACGAGGTGGAGCGCTACGGTCACTATTCGCTGGCCGCTGAGTCGATGTATGACCACCCCTTCCAGTGGGGCTCGAAGCGGACCGGCCCGGATCTGGCCCGGGTCGGTGACCGCTATTCCAGCGTCTGGCATGTCGAGCACCTCATGCATCCCCAGGCGCTGGTGCCTGAATCGATCATGCCCAGCTACCGGTTCCTCGCGGAGGCGGAGCTCGACCAGTTCGCCATCGATGCACACCTGAGTGCCAACGCAGTCGTCGGCGTGCCCTACACGCAGGAGATGATCGACAACGCTCAGGCGGATTTGATCGCCCAGGCGACCCCCGACGCCGACACGTCCGGGTTGGAAGCCCGATATCCGAAGGTGCGCTTCGAGGATTTTGACGGGAACGCCTCAAAGATCACCGAGATGGACGCGCTCGTCGCCTACCTGCAGATGCTCGGCACGCTGGTCGACTTCTCCGCCTACGACGCCGAAGCCAACTACCGCTGAGCGAGGCCAATCATGGATACAGTTCTATACGATACTCTCAGGCACTTCGCCGATAGCTGGGGGCTTGTCTACATGTTCGCAGTATTCCTCGCCGTGGCGGTGTTTCTGTTCCGGCCGGGCGCAAAGGCGCATGCCCAGAGCGCTGCGCAGATCCCGCTCCACGACAATTACCCCGCCCAAGAGGATGACCGGTCATGAGCGAGAAGGAAATCGATGAAGTCAGCGGTATCGAAACCACCGGTCATGAGTGGGACGGCATCAAGGAACTCAACAATCCCCTGCCCCGCTGGTGGCTGTGGACCTTTTACGGCTGCATCATCTGGGCGCTGGGCTACACCGTCCTCTATCCGGCGTGGCCGCTGCTTTCGTCGGCCACGACGGGCGTGCTCGGCTATTCGAGCCGTGCCGATCTAGCCGCTAAGCTCGTCACCGCGAAAGCGGCACAGGGAGACTTGCTGAGCCGGATCGAAACTACCGAAGTAGCCGACATCGTCGGAAACGAGGAACTCGCGCGCTTCGCCCGTGCCGGTGGTCGTTCTGCCTTCAAGGTCTATTGCTCGCAATGCCACGGCACGGGCGCCGAGGGCGCCGCCGGTTACCCCAACCTCAACGACGACGACTGGCTCTGGGGCGGCACGGTCGATCAGATCTACGCGACAATCTCGCATGGCGTGCGCTCGACCACCGACGCCGATACCCGCTTCAACGAGATGCCGAACTTTGGCACAGACGCGCTGCTCACCAACACCGAGATCGACACGGTGGCAAAGCAGATCGCCTCGCTGTCGGGCATCGAAGGTGGCGTGGCGTCGCCGGAAGGCGCCCAGCTGTTTGCCGACAACTGCGCCGCCTGCCACGGCGATACCGGAACGGGCAATGCCGAACTCGGCGGCCCCTCGCTTGCCGACCCCATCTGGCTCTACGGCGGCACGCTTGACGCGATCAAGGCACAGGTGCAAAAGCCTCGCCACGGCATGATGCCAGCCTGGTCGACCAAGCTGGGCGACCCGACCGTCAAGCAGCTCGCCGTGTATGTTCACGGTCTCGGTGGCGGGCAGTAGCCAGCACGCACTCCGTCGCCGGAGAAAGGGGCGCGCTGCCCCCTTTTCCATTGCGACCACTCTTGACGCAGATCAAGCAACCGGGCGCCTGACCGTGTGAAGGATGCAACAATTCCAATGTCCCTAGGCTAGACGCGATGCTCGATGAGTCAATTCAGAGCCCGGATCAAACAGCACGCTTCGACGTCGAGCCCGTCAACTCTCCGGCACGGCGCCAGCCGCTCTACGCCCCGCGCAAGAAGATTTTTCCCAAACGGGCATCGGGCACCTTCCGGCGCTTCAAATGGCTGATGATGGCGGTCACGCTCGGCATCTACTACATCACTCCCTGGCTGCGCTGGGATCGCGGCCCGTTCGCCCCGGACCAGGCGGTGCTCGTCGACATCGCCAACCGGCGCTTCTTTTTCTTTTTCATCGAAATCTGGCCTCAGGAATTCTATTACGTCGCCGGGCTGCTGGTGATGGCGGGAATCGGGCTCTTCCTCATCACCTCAACGGTCGGACGGGCCTGGTGCGGCTATGCCTGTCCGCAGACCGT
>JAUXUM010000027.1 GCA_030680995.1 Devosia sp. | reverse complement strand
GCCCAGATGTGGACCAGCAGCCGGTGCTCGTGCCCGGGCGCGGCATCGCCATCGCGCTGCAGAACGTCGTGCCGCGCCACCACCACATAGGGCGGATGCTTGTCTTTCGGTGGCGCGTCGAACACCGCATCCACGCCGATCAGCGCGCCCAGCGCCGCATCGGCGTTCAACGCCGGAATGAGGGTGCTCTGAAGAGCGAGAATCGGGTGAGTCATGCGAACATCCCCTACCCCGCCACCATCGTCTCGGCGCAGCGGCAACCCAGGAACCGCTTGCGGCCGCTGAGATCCTCCGCGCTCACCACGTGGAGATGCCGCCCCCGATAGACGAAGCGGTCGCCCGCCGTCACATCCGTCCGGTGCCGCAGCACCACGGTGTGCGAGATCGAGACGCTGCGGCCATCGGCCAGCTGCGCCTCGCGCGCCCCGACCGCCGTCACCCGGGCCCACAGCGTCACGATCGGAACGAAGGTGGCGACATGCCCGCCCTCGGCCTCCGCCGCCATGTCGCGGCGCTGCAGTTGCACCCGGTCGGTGAGCCCGCCGATATGCGGTACCGGGCCGCTCACAGCCGTACGCTCCTGTAGGGCGCGACCAACCGATGGAAGGCCGCCGGCGGCTCGGCCGCATCGGCCGCGTCGCGATGCTCGAACCAGCCAGAGACCAGCACGAGCAACGCCTGGCGGAGATCGGCCGGCACGTCCCCGGCAGCGCTGCCGTGTCCCGCGGCATAGTCGATCTCGATGCCTTGCCGCTCGCGCATCACCGGCATGCCGTCGATGGTCTGCGGCAGCAGCAGCCGTGCCGGCGCCGCCTCGCTCTGGAACTGCGCCAGCGCGATCGCATGGGCAGCGCCTTGGGCGTCGTAGGCGGTGACGGTCGTGAGGCCGATCAGCGGCGAAACCGGCAGCCGAAGTACCCGTTCCGCCGGCCAGCAATCGAGCACGACGCGCCAGGTCTGGGCGATCAGCGCCCGGCCGGTGGTGCTCTCGATGTGCAGGCGCGCGGCGGTGATCAGCGTTTCGATCAGCGCGTCTTCCACGGTGTCGTCGACGCGCAGAAAGGCCTTCGCCTTGGCCAGCGTCACCGGCTCGAGCGCCGGCCCCGCAAGCAGGTAGGAGATCATGGAGATGTTTCCTGATGTGTTGAATCAAGGGCCCCGGCGCGCGGGGAGGCGCACGCGCCGGGACTCGCCGACTGCAATGCCGCAGTCCGACGCTTGCCACCCCGGAGGGGCAGTCGGGGGTGAAATCCGTCAGCTTGAGTCGAATGGCGCGGCGTTCAGAGCACCGGAGCGGAGCGTACCTTTGAGTACGTGAGCACCGGAGCGCATGAAGGTCGCGTCAGGCGACCAAGATCACGGATTTCACGAAACGGCGAACTTCAGCAGTTTGATCGCGTCAAAGTCCTGCACCCCGCCGCCGACCCGCTTGGTGGTGTAGAACAGCACGTAGGGCTTGGCGCTGAACGGGTCGCGCAGCACGTTGACGCCCTGGCGGTCGACGATCAGATAGCCGCGGCGGAAGTCGCCAAAGGCGATGGGCGTGGTGCCGGCGCCGATATCGGGCATGTCCTCGGCCTCGATCAGGCCGAAGCCCATCAGCGTTGCCTTGCCGCCCGGCGCGAGCGCCGGCTGCCAGAGATAGTTGCCGTCGACATCCTTGAGCTTGCGGATGGCGGCCTGGCTTTTGCGGTTCATCACCCAGCTGGCGTTCTGCCGGTAGCCGGCCTTGAGCGCATAGACCAGGTCGATCAAGACGTCGCTCTCGCTACTCGCCGGGAAAGCGCCCGAGACGCCGGTGGCAAGGTACCCGATCCTGTTCCACGCCCAGGCGCTCTCGGCCACCTGCATCTCGGCCAGGAACCCCTTGGGCTTGTTGGTGCCGTCGCCGGAAACGAAGGCGGCGGTCTCCTGTTCGGCGAAGGCGGCGTTCACCTCCTCGGCGATCCACTGGCCGACATCGACCGCCGCGTCATCGAGGAAGGCGCTGGTCGCCGCCGGCATGGCGTAGAGCTCGGCCGTGGGGAAGCTCAGCTCGTCGATGGTCTGGCTGCTGGTCTGCGGCCGCGAAGCGGTCTCGGCCACCCAGCCCACCGCCGGACCGGCCAGCGTCACCGGCTTCCTGTAGACCGAGGACGAGACCTGCCGCACCCCGGCGATGCCGCGGATCGGCGAGATATGGGCAAGGCGGGTGAGGATCTGGGTTTCCGTCTCGGCCGGAACCAGGTAGCCGCCATCGGGGTTGGAGCCGATCGAGAGCGCTTTTTCCTCGCCGCGCTTCACATAGGCCGAAAACGCGTCCTTGTACTCGTCGGGGGCTTCCGGGCGACGCCCGTCCAGCTGCGGCCGGGTCCGGTCGAGGCCCACGCGGTCGAGCGCCGTCTTGGCATTGTCGAGCACGGCGTTGAGCCGGGCGAGCTTCTGCTCGGTCAGCGCATCGGAGGTGCCGCGGCGCTCGAGTTCGCTCAGCCGCCCGTCATTGGTGCGCTTGAATTCATCGAACGCGGTCATGAACTCGGAGAACATGCCTCCGATGTCGCCGGCGTTGCCGCCGGCCGTCGCCTTCACCTCGAGGCGCTCGGTCGCTGCTTCAGTCATGGAGATTCCTTTTGGTTATGGAGAAGCGAGATGGCCGCGCTGAGCGACCCCTTGAGCCGGGCGTTGCGCTCCGGCAATCCGAGGCCCGGAGCGATCCGGGCGCCGTCCATCATCGGGAAGGTGACGATGGAGATTTCCCACAGGTCGATCTGCCAGAGCCTGCGGTGGCCGGTCGCCGGCTCGCGCGTCGCTCGCACCGTGCGGAAGCCGATGGAAAGCCCGTCCACCGCGCGCTTCTCGATCAGCCGGCGCAGAGCATCGGCACGCGGCACGCCCGGCACCAGCCGGCCCTCGACCCACAGACCGAACCCGTCCTCGGCGATGGCCTCCCAGGTGCCGACCGGCTCCTTGGGGTCGTGCTGGAACAAGAGCCGGATGCGCTCCCTGCCGCGCCGGGCGAGGCTCTTGCGGAAGGCGCCGGGCATGACGATGTCGCCGCTCTCGTCGAGCTTGTCGAAGACGCTGGCATAGCCGGAGAAGCGTCCGGTCTCGTCGATCGGAATGGTCTGCATCAGCGCCGCGCCGATGGCTTGGCCGGCCGCGGCCGGGCCGGAGCGCGCTGTGTGCCCGCCTTCGCGCCCGCCAGCGTCCCCGCGAGGTTCCAGGCGAACTGCCGGAACACATGGACCGCGTCGCTGCGCCCGCTCCGTGCAGTATTGTCTTTGCCTGCCATAGACTTATCCCCTTCGGCGAAATAATTGATTCAGCGTCGCAATCTCTTTGACGAAGTCGTTGAAGCGCTGGTTGGCCGCCGCCAGTTCCCGCAGTGTCCAGATCAGCAGCGCGCTGGCGCCGCTGGCCCAGAGGAACAGCGCCAGATGCGCGAGATCCCCGCGCATGACGATGGTCTTGGTCAGCTCGTCCATGACGGCCTCCTTGCATACGTATTCGAACGAATTGACGCTTTGGCCCGGCCCGTACCCGATGCCGCGAGTAGGCTGATGGGGCAACAGAATGCCGACGGTGCTGCGGGAGGCTGGCTACCGCTTCTATTTCTACAGCCTCGAGAACGACGAGCCGCCGCACATCCACGCTGAATGGGGCGACAAGCTCGCCAAGTATTGGCTTGAGCCAGTGGAACTGGCATCATCGAAGCGCTTCAGGTCTCGCGAACTCACCGAGGTTCGCGCACTGGTCCTGAAGCACCGTGACGCATTTCTGAAGGCGTGGCATGAGCACCTTGACGATTGAGCGCGAGCCGCTCGCGACAGACGTGAGCTTCAGCGGCAGCATGCTGCAGGTGAAGCTCGACGACGGCCGTGAACTCGCCGTGCCGCTCGATTGGTTCCCCCGCCTCCACGACGGCTCCCCGGCCGCGCGATTGAACTGGCGTTTCATCGGACACGGCGAAGGCATCCACTGGCCCGATCTCGACGAAGATATCTCGGTGCTCGGCCTCCTCGCCGGCCGCCGCCGCGGCAAGCGGGCAGCCTAACTCCCCACCCCCAGCATCGCCCGCTTCTCCTCGTCGCTGAGGAAGTCCGCCGCCCCCACCCGCGCCCAGAGCGCGGCACGGTCCTCGGCCAGCGCCTCGACGCGGTCGAGGTCCGGGATCAGGGCGAAATTGCCGCCGAAGGCCGGTGCCAGCCAGGCGCCGAGTTCGGCGGCGACGCGCCGCACCAGCGGGATCACGGTCTGGCGCCACAGCGCCCTGTTGGCCTCGGCAAGGTTCGAATAGGTGTTGTCGCCCGGTATGCCGAGCAGCATGGGCGGCACGCCGAAGGCGAGCGCGATCTCGCGCGCCGCGACGTTCTTCAATTCAATGAAATCCATGTCCCGGGGCGACAGCGCGATGGTCTTCCAGTCCATCCCGCCTTCGAGCACCATCGGCCTTCCGGCATTGCCGGCCCCCGCATAGCCCTGCTCGAGCTCGGTCTTGAGCCGCTCGAACTGGCTGGCGGTGAGATTGCCGCTGGTGCTTGAATAGACCAGCGCCCCCGATGGCCGCGCCGCGTTGTCGAGCAGCGACTTGTTCCACCGCGAAGCGGCATTGTGAATATCGAGGCTCTGCTGCGCCGCGTCGAGGGGGCTGAGCCCATAATGGTCGTCGAGCGGATGGAACAGCGCCAGGTGCAGAACGCGGGGGATCGGGGCCGCCTCCTGGCTCAGCTGCACCGTCCTGCCGCCGGCGGTATAGGCATAGGCCGTTGGCCAGCCGTCCTTGCCGGCCACCACCCGCATGCGGTCCGGCCGCAGGCAATAGAGGCCCTTGAGTTCCCCATCGACCATGGCCGCCTCGAGATAGGCGTTCCCCGCCGTCTGCAGATAGGCGTAGACCGCCTCCAGCATTTCGCCGCCCGATTGCCGCGGGTTGGGCCTGGCGAGCAGCTTCAGCGCGGGATGGTCGTCGAGCCGCTTGCCGTTTTCCTCGACCGACAGCGGCACGTGATTGGCGGCCTCCGCGATCATCCGCACGCAGCGATAGACCACGGGGTTCCTGGCGAAACCCTCGTTGCAGAGGCTGACAAACCCCCGCCGGCTCCAGCTCGCCTCCCCGAGTTGCGTCACGGCCAAGAGCGTCTGCGGCCCACCGGACTTCTTTTCTTGGGGCGCGTTCGATCTCCCGCCGGTGAGGCGGTTCCACCAATGGGGCATAGGTAGTTTCCTTGATCTTGTCGGCTCGGATACAGATGTAGTAACGTTGCTACAAGGTAGACAGGAGGCTCAGGTGAACGCCCCGATCAGGACCAGGCGCCAAGCGCCCCGCAAAGCGACAACGATGACAAGCCGTGAGTTCAACCAGCACACGAGTTCGGCCAAGCAGGCGGCCAACAACGGGCCGGTGTTCATCACCGATCGCGGCGAGCGCGCCTACGTTCTAATGACGAACGAGGAGTACGAGCGGCTGACAAAGAAGAAGCCGTTCGTGTCGTTGTACGATGCGCTGGTTGATCCCAACGCCACTGGCGATGATTTCAACCTGATGGACTTCATTCCAAAGCGGGAAGTCGAGCCGATCCGCTCCCCCTTTCCGGATGATGAATGAGGTTCCTGCTCGACACCAACGTGCTCTCTGAGTTCTACCGGGGGCGAGGCGGCGATCCGAATGTGCTTCGCTGGAGCACGCAGTACGACCAGCGGGAGTTTGCCATCTCGGTCATCAACCTCAAGGAGCTCGAATATGGCGTGCTGAACATCGCGCGTCGTGACACTGCCCGAAACCTGTCTCTCCGTGCGTGGCTCGATCACTTCCTGCTGCCCCAATTCGGCGACCGGCTGATACCGGTCGACAGCGCAGTCGCCCGCCGGGCTGCCGCACTGGATGTTCCCGATCGCCGGCCAGTCGCCGATGGCCTGATCGCCGCAACCGCGCTCGTTCACGATCTAGTCGTCGTCACCCGCAATACCAGCCACTTCAAGCCGATGGGCGTCCGCCTCCTCAACCCCTGGGACGCCTAGATCCCCCGCACGCGCGGCACCACCTCGTTCAGCATCAATTCGGTCAGCGCCCAGACCAGCGCGTCGACGCGGTCGGGCGAGTGTCCGTCGCTCATCCCGTCGGCGCCGAAGGCGCACATCTCGTCCTCGAGCGCCGATAATCCCGGCCGGTGGGCTACCAGCCCGCGGGCATAGAGCGCGGCCACCGGCTCGGCCCGCAGCCACTTGCCGCGATTGGCCCGCACGGCGCGCACCGGCACATTGGCATCCACCTGCGCGATCAGCGACCTGACCAGATCGCCGCCCTGATTGACCTCGGCGACGATGACGTCGGCGCCATGGGCGTGGAAGGCCCGCACGGCCTTGCGCGCCCATTTGAGCGGCGCGGCCGGCTGCAGGGTCTGGTCGTCGAGCACCACCGCGCGCTCCCCCACCCGGCCGGCGACGACGATGCCGCAGGCGTCCGATTTCGGTCCGCCCGTGACCGGCGGATCGACCGCCACGACGATCCTCTCGATCGGCGCGTCGCCGGCCGGCTGGAACATCGAGCGGGTCCAGAGCGCATCGGGAAGATCCTCGATCAGTTCGCCCTCCAGTTCCTGACGGCCCAGGACGGTGTTGCGATAGCGCGCCACCACCGCGGTGAGGAAGGCGTCAGCCAGGTGCACCCTGTTGTCCTCCGTCGTCATCCGCGTCACCATCGTCTGTGAGTCGGCGAGCAGCCGCTTCAGCAATTTCGTCGGCCGCGGGGTGGTCGTTGCCAGCTGCCGCGGCCGCGCGCCCAGCCTGAGGCCGAACTGCAGCATGTCCCACGCCGCTTCGGCATTGGGCCACTTGGCGACTTCATCGCACCAGGCGGCCGCAAATTGCGGCCCCCGGAAGCGTTCCGGATCGGAGGCAGAAAGCACCGCCCCTTCCACCCCGTTTGGCCAAATCAGCGTCGAGCCCACAAGTCTCGGCCGCTCCCCGAAGGGCGTCACACGCATCAGCCCGCTCTCGCCCTTGACCATCACCGCGATGGCCTCGGTCATGGTCTCCCCGACCAAGGCGAGCGGCGTGACTCCGGCAGCGGCCAGCGCCCGCACCCATTCGGCGCCGGCCCTGGTCTTGCCCGAACCACGCCCGCCGATCAGCAGCCAGGTCGTCCAGTCGCCCGGCGGCGGCAGCTGCTGCGGGCGCGCCCAGGTTTTCCAATCGAAGTAGACGCGTGCAGCTGCCTCGCCATTGAGCTTGCCCGCGAGGGCCAGCAGGCTACTTCTTCGTGAGGGCATTGATCCGTTCGGCCAGCTTGTTGCGGATCTCGCGCATCTCGGCCGTCTCGGTTTCCGTCGCCGTCCCGCGCGCTTCCGCGTTCGCCATGTTGATGAGCTTGCCGAGGTTTTCGGTGAGCTTGCCCAGTACCGCGGCTTCCTTCTCGCCGTTCGTCGTCATTTCCGCCTTCTCCAGGTGTTCGATCTGCAGCTCCAGCACGCCCAGCAGCCGGCTGATCAGGATGATCCTGTCGGTGGATTCGGTTCGCTTTGCGTCCGACCACTTGTTCGCCTCTGCCCTGGCGTCAATTTCGGCAACGGTCGTCCCGTACCTTCGCGCGATGGTGTACTTGCTGCTGTTCGCGGCCTCGTAGTCACCCCGGACCTCCGCCCAGGCGACCTTGGGTCGGTCATTCATTCAAACCTCCGATGAATGGAGCGCTTCCGTCGGGCAACCTTGTGCCGCCCCGCCGGTTTCTGTCCGAGTTCTGGAGGGGAAACTGCCCTCAACCGCGATTGGGAAAATCGACTACGCTCCCGAGACGCGCCGCCTCTGGGTCACGTTCGTCGCCACCGGCCAGCGCTACGCCTAAGCCGGCGTCCCCCAGCCGACGCGCGCTACCGGAACAAGGTTGGCGGCGGACACTGGCCCACTCCTCCGACCGTAACCAAACCTTACCACCCCACCGTGACGCGGGGATAAGTCGCCTCCCCCAAACCGTCACCCCCGGATGCCGCGATCTCGGGGGCCCAGACGGAGCCATTGGCAGGCACCCGCTCTCCACCCCCACCGGCGTCATCCTCGCGAAAGCGAGGACCCACTGCCCGAACGGCGCCGCCGAGAAGGTCCATCCGGTCCTGCATCGGTGAAGGGTTGGCGCGAGCCGTGGTCGTGGATCAATCCGAGCATTGGGTTCCCGCTGATGCGGGAATGACGCCGTGGATGGGAGAGCCTGGTGCCGACTTCAACTCCAGCGCTGCGAGCCGGCCGCACTTCTCCGACCATGCCCGAACCTTACCACCCCCGCGTCACGCGGGGATAAGTCCCACGGCGATCACCGGACTCGGCTCAGCCGCCGGCCTCGCCGGCGCGCGCCGCCTCCACCGAGGCATTGAGCGCCAGCAGGTTGGTCTGGAAGGCAATATCGTCGATCAGGGCGATGACGCTCGATATCTTCGACGAGGACGAACTGATCGCGTCCATGGCGCCGGTGACCCGCGGGCGTGGCGGCAGCGCATCGGTTGCCGGGCCAGTCGGGTCGCGGGCGCCACCGCGGGGGCGCAAAGAAGCGGCCTCGCGCAGGCGGAATGCGCGAGTCCGGGTTCGGCGGTTCCTGGGCCGCCTGTCAGGCGGTCGCAGCCGGAAAACCGCGATGACGGCGGGGATCAGATGCGGTCGAACTGCATCGACTGGCAGAACATGCCCTTGCAACCCTTCAGGGTCATGGCATTGGCGCCTACCATGGTGACGCGGCCGGCAAAGGTCTCGCCGTTGTAATCGACCCGGCCCTGCCACTCGTTGCCGCCGGCCGGGACGGCGCCCCTGACCACATAGGCGCCAAGATAGGCCAAGTTCTCTTCGGTCTTGGCGTCGTCGCGCAGCCAGGTCAGCTTGGCGCAGAGCTGGGTGCCGTCGCCGCAATAGCTCACCTTGTAGCGGCTCTCGCCGGTCGTGGTCTGCCAGGTGCCGGTCGGGTCGGCGGCGAAAGCGGGGGTGGCGACGAGGCCGAGGGCAACCACGGCAGCGGCAAGTCTCTTTGCGAGGTGCATGTGAATGCGTCTCCGATAGGGGGCAGGCAGGGGGGTACTGTTGTCGGGCCGCTTATAGGGGGAGCCGTCATGAAAGATAAGTAAACTCACCGTTCATTTTCGGTTCATCCGCGCGTCGATTTTGCGGCAGCGATGAGACAGCAATGCTGTCATGATCCTGAACGCCCCGCTCAGGCTGGGTTCAGCTTGCCACATTGTCCGGTCGCGCGAGCTACGCAGAACCACGTAGAGAGTCGTTCACGAACGCGTGATCAGGCTAAATCTCCTCCGGCGGCTCCCATTCGGGCCAGTCGGCGACGTGGTCTTCCCACTCCCCCGGCTTCACCGATTGTTCCGGAACGGTGCGGCCGCGCACCGAAATACCGGCCGCGACCACGGTTTCGGGGTCGCCCGAAACCAGCGGATGCCACCAGGCGAGGCCCTTACCATCGGCGAGGCGCCTATACGCACAGGTCTTGGGGATCCAGGAAATCGTCCGCACGTTCTGCGGCGTCAGCTTGATGCAGTCGGGCACCTGATCGAGGCGATTGGGGTAGTCCGTGCACTTGCAGGTCTGCCCGTCCAGCAGGCGGCAATGGACGTCCGAGGCATAGATCTCGCCGGTGTCCTCGTCCTCGAGTTTCATCAGGCAGCAGCGGCCGCAACCGTCGCAAAGCGCCTCCCACTCCGCCTGGGACATTTCCTCAAGCGTCTTTTCGTCCCAGAATGCCATTTGCCCATCCGTGGCGGGTTTTGTTCTTGCTTCCCGTGCGTCGCAGTCATATTCGAGCGAGCGCCTTGCGTTCGGAGCCCGAAACGGGAAGAATCCAAGGTCGATGAGCTGCGGAGCTTTCCGTGCAAGACCCATTCTATCACAAAGAAAAGCGGCGCAAGAAAGCCCGTATGCTGGATGCGGATGCTTGGCTTGATTCCGCCATGTACGAGTTCTGGCAGGCGCTGGGGCGCGGCTATACCAGAGTTCAGGATTTCTTCTCGATCTTTCATATCTCCGGATTCAAGCGCTTCTTCGTCGAAATCTTTTCCGATGCGCTGAGCTTCGGCGCCATCGGCGCCGTGCTGATGACCGCTCTGGCCTTGCCCGCCTTCGACGCGACCGCCTCGGGCCACTTCAACAAGACCGAGGACATCTCGGTCATCTTTTTCGACCGCTACGGCAACGAGATCGGCCGGCGCGGCATTCGCAGCGACGATTCGATCGCGCTCAACAAGCTGCCGGATTTTCTGATCAAGGCGACGCTGGCCACCGAGGACCGGCGCTTCTATGAGCATTTCGGCGTCGACGTGGTGGGGACGCTGCGCGCGCTGATGAGCAATGCCCAGGGCGAAAGCGGCGTTCAGGGCGGCTCTTCCATCACGCAGCAGTTGGCGAAGAACCTGTTTCTCTCGCCCGAGCGTACGCTCGAGCGCAAAATCAAGGAAGCGTTCCTCTCGCTCTGGCTCGAGGCCAATTACACCAAGGACGAGATCCTCAAGCTGTATTTCGACCGTGCCTACATGGGCGGCGGCAATTTCGGAGTGGCGGCGGCGGCCGAGTTCTATTTCGGCAAGAAGGTCACCGACATCACGCTGGCCGAGGCTGCCATGTTGGCGGGGCTGTTCAAGGCGCCCACCAAGTATGCGCCTCATATCGACATCGCCGCGGCCCGGGCGCGCGCCAATCTGGTCCTTTCAAACCTCGTCGACTCCGGCTTCCTGACGGAGGGGCAGGTGACTGCCGCCCGCCGCGCGCCGGCGGCCCCCGTCGATCGCTCCTTCGAGATCAATTCGCCGAACCACTTCCTCGACTGGGCTTTCGAGGAAACCAAGCGTCTCATCGGCGATTCCAACGCCAACAGCTTCATCGTCCGCACCACGATCGATCCGGTGCTCCAGTCCTATGCCGAGGACGCGGTGACCTCCGTGGTCCGCGAGCAGGGTGAGCAATACAGGGTCACCGAGGCGGCGATGGTGGTCGTCGAACCAAATGGGGCCATACGCGCCATGGTAGGCGGCATGGATTACGGCAAGAGCCAGTTCAACCGCGCCATCGTTTCGACCCGGCAGCCGGGTTCCGCCTACAAGCCTTTCGTCTATTCTAACGCTTTCGAGATG
>JAUXUM010000025.1 GCA_030680995.1 Devosia sp. | reverse complement strand
AAGCTCAACGAAAAGGGCAAGAGCTTCGAGGCCCGGCTCTATTCGGTCGACGGACAGAAGACCGACAAGCTCGACATCAAATCGGGCGAAGAAGCCAAAACGCTCAAGCACGCCATCGACGGCGGCCAGTTCACCGTCTCGTCCGTCGAGAAAAAGCCGACCAAGCGCAACCCCTACCCGCCCTTCACCACCTCCAGCCTGCAGCAGGACGCTTCGTCGCGGCTGGGGTTTTCGCCCCAGCGCACCATGCAGATCGCGCAGCGGCTCTACGAGAGCGGCATCATCACCTATATGCGAACCGACGGCGTGCAGATGGCGGGCGAAGCCATCGACCAGGCCCGGCGGGCGATCGAGAAGGAATTCGGCACGGCGTACCTGCCGCCCACGCCCCGCATCTATCAGACCAAGGCCAAGAACGCGCAGGAAGCCCACGAGGCGATCCGGCCGACCGACATGTTCCGGCACCCCGACACACTGCGGGCCGAACCCGACCAGCACAAGCTCTACGGGCTGATCTGGCGGCGGACGCTGGCGAGCCAGATGCGCCCCGCCGAAATCGAGCGGACCACGGCGGATATCGACGTTAGCGCCCAGGGCCGCGCCATCGCGCTGCGCGCCGTCGGCTCGGTGGTCAATTTCCCCGGCTTCCTCGCGCTCTACGGCGTCGAGGCGAAGGAAGACCGCGACGAAGACGACGAGGACAGCCGCGAGTTGCCGCCGCTTGCGGTCGGCGACACGCCCAGGCTCGAGCAGGCGCTGATCGAGCAGCATTTCACCCAGCCGCCGCCGCGCTTCACCGAAGCGAGCCTGATCAAGAAGATGGAAGAACTCGGGATCGGCCGCCCCTCGACCTATGCGGCGACCATGTCGGTGCTGCAGGAGCGCAACTACGTGCGGCTGGAAAAGCGGGCCCTGGTGCCCGAGGACCGCGGCCGGCTGGTGACGGCTTTCCTCGAAAGTTTCTTCTCGCGCTATGTGGAATTCGGCTTCACCGCCAACCTCGAAGAGCAGCTCGACCGGATTTCGGCCGGCGAATTGAGCTGGAAGGACGTGCTGCGCGACTTCTGGACCGAATTCTCGAGGCATACCGAAGAGATCAAGGATTTACGGGTCTCCGAGGTACTCGACGCCCTCAACGACCTGCTCAGCGACCACATCTTTCCGCCCAAGGCGGACGGTTCCGATCCGCGCCGCTGCCCGACTTGCGGCGCCGGTACGCTGTCGCTCAAGCTCGGCAAGTTCGGCGCCTTCATCGGCTGCTCGAACTACCCGGAATGCCGGCACACGATGCAGCTCTCGGATGCCGCGACCGGCGCGTCGAACGAGGCCGCGGCCGGCGACGGGATTTTGGGCACGGACCCGGAGAGCGGGCAGAATGTATATCTCAAGACCGGCCGCTTCGGGCCCTATGTACAGCTTGGCGAGGGGGAGGAGCCCAAGCGCTCGAGCCTGCCCAAGGGCTGGACGGCGGAAGGGATGACGCTCGAAAAGGCGCTGCAGCTCCTCACCCTGCCCCGGGTCGTGGGGGACCATCCCGAAACCGGCAAGCCGATCGCCGCGGGCATCGGCCGCTACGGGCCGTTCATTCTGCACGAGGGCGTCTATGCCAATTTGCCGGATGCCGAAGAGGTGTTCACGGTCGGGCTCAACCGCGCCGTCGACCTCCTCGCCGCCAAGGCGGCGGGTGGCGGACGCCGCGGCGGGGCGACACCGGCGGCGATCAAGAGTTTCGAGCACGATGACGGATCGATAGCGGTCCGCGAGGGGCGCTATGGCCCTTACGTGAATCAGGGCAAAGTGAACGCGACGCTGCCCAAGACGTTGAAGCCGGAAGACGTGACGCTCGAGCAGGCGCTCGAGTTGATCGCCGCCCGGGCGGCGGGCGGCGGCAAGAAGGGCGCCGGCGCCAAATCCGCCGCCAAGAAGGCTCCGGCCAAAAAGGCGGCAGCGAAGAAACCGGCCCCGAAGACGGCCAAGGCAAAGGCGGAGACGACCGCCTAGGACATATCCGATGGCGAGAGCACCCAGACCGCTAAGCAACCCGAAACGCCCGCGTCAGTTCGCGGCGGGCCAATTGCCTTCGCGGGAAGCGATTCTCGAGGCCATGGCCAACGCGCCCGGGCTGGACGGCAAGCGCGACCTGGCCAAGCATTTCGGTATTCGCGGCGATATGCGCACCCCGTTCAAAGTGCTGCTGCGCGAGATGGAGGCCGACGGGCTCGTCCAGCGCTCGCGGCGGGCATTGCGCCGCACGGCCGCCCTGCCTGCCGTCGCTGTTCTCGACATTCCGGCGGACGCAGACCCCGAAGACCTCCATGCCTTCCCGGCCAACTGGAACGAGGAAGAAGGCGAGCGGCCCCGTGTCGTGGTGGTGCAGCCGCGGGCGGCGCGCGTCGTGCCGGCCCCGGGGGACCGCATTCTGGCACGCATCGACTCCGGCGACGGCCCGTTGCCCCGCTATACGGCACGGGCGATGAAGATCCTCGACAAGCCCCGGCGCGGGCAGATCGGAATCGTCCGCATGGACGATGACGGCGCCAGGCTGATGCCGATCGACCGCAAGCAGAAGGAGATGCGCATCCCGGCCGGCGATCTGGGCGAGGCGCGCGACGGCGATCTGGTGGAGATCGAGGTCAAGGTTTCCGGCCGGCTGATGATCCCGCGCGCCAAGGTGGTTGCGGTGATCGGCAACCCCAGGAGCGAGGGCGCGGTCAGCCTCATCGCCATCCACAACCTCGAAATCCCCTATCGCTTCCCCAGTTCCGTGCTCAAGGAAGCGGAGGCGGCCGCCGAAGCGAGCCTCAAGGGGCGCGAAGACTGGCGCGATATCCCGCTCGTCACGATCGACCCTTTCGATGCCAAGGACCACGACGACGCGGTCTATGCCGAACCGGACGCGGACGCGAAGAACCCGGGGGGGCATGTCATCTATGTCGCCATCGCCGATGTCGCCGCCTATGTGCGTCCGGGGACGGCGCTCGACCAGGAGGCCTGTCTGCGCGGCAACTCGGTCTATTTCCCGGACCGGGTGGTGCCGATGCTGCCCGAGCGGATCTCCAACGACCTCTGCTCGCTCAAGGAGGGCGTCAACCGCCCGTCGCTGGCGGTGCGGATGGTCATCGACGCCGAGGGCCGCAAGCGGCGTCACGGCTTCCACCGCGTGATCTTCCGCTCCGCCGCCAAGCTCAGCTACAGCCAGGCCCAGGCGGCGATCGACGGCAGACCGGACGAGAAGACGAGGCCGATCCTCGAGACCATCCTCAAGCCGCTGTGGCGCGCCTACGGCACCATGGTCAGGGCGCGCGAGAAGCGCGGGCCGCTCGACCTCGACCTGCCCGAGCGCAAGATCATCCTCGACGCGCACGGCATGGTCGCGGACGTCCACGTGCCGGAACGGCTCGACGCGCACAGGCTGGTCGAGGAAATGATGATCGCGGCCAATGTCGCCGCCGCCGAGACGCTGGAAAAGCATCGCAGCGCCCTGCTCTACCGCGTCCACGACACGCCATCGCCGGAAAAGCTGACGGCGCTGCGCGAGTTTCTCTCCTCGCTCGAGCTCTCGTTCAGCAAGACCGCGGCGGTGCGGCCGACGGACTTCAACCGCGTGCTCGCCAAGGCGCGGCAGGACGGCAAGACCGAGCAGGTGAGCGAGATGGTGCTCAGGAGCCAGGCCCAGGCCGAGTATTCGGCCGAGAACTACGGCCATTTCGGCCTCAACCTCGACCGCTACGCGCATTTCACCTCGCCGATCCGGCGCTATGCCGATCTGATCGTCCACCGGGCGCTGATCACGGCGCTGGAATTGGGCAAGGACGGCCTCACCGAAGGCGAGATCACCAGGCTTCCGGGGGTCGCCCAGCACATTTCCGCGACCGAGCGGCGGGCCATGGCGGCCGAGCGCGAAACGGCCGACAGGCTGCTGGCACAGTTCCTTGCCACCAAGATCGGGGGCCAGTTCGAAGGCCGGATCTCGGGGGTAACCAGGGCCGGGTTGTTCGTGCGGCTGCGGGACACCGGGGCCGACGGCTTCATTCCCGCCTCGACGCTGGGGGCGGACTACTACCGCTATATCGAGGAGCGGCAGGCAATGATCGGCGACAAGACCGGCGAGATGTTCCGGTTGGGCGACAACGTGACGGTGCGGCTGCTGGAAGTGGCGCCAGTGGCGGGAGCGCTGCGCTTTGAACTGCTGTCGGAGGGCAGCCGCGTCAATCCGTCCTCTATCAAGCGCGGCACCCGGCGCCCATCCAGGTCCTTTGCCCCGAAAGGGCGGCGGAAGAGATAGAGATGACGGTCGAAATCACCATGGAACGCGAGCCGCGGCCGCTGTTGCAGGCCGTCGGCAAGGGGCTGCGCCGCCGGTGCCCCAGGTGCGGGCAGGGCAAGCTGTTCCGCGCCTATCTCAAGGTCAACGACCGTTGCCCGGTATGCGGCGAGGAACTGCACCACCACAGGGCCGACGACCTGCCGCCCTATATCTCGATCGTCATCCTCGGGCACATCCTGGTCGGGCTGATGCTGCACATGGAAATGACCATGAGCGTTCAGCCCTATGTCTATCTGCTCATCATGGTGCCGCTGGCGGTGTTCCTGCCGCTGATCATGCTGCCCTCGATCAAGGGCGCGGTGGTGAGCCTGCAATGGGCCAACTTCATGCACGGCTTCGACCCGGCGCACCGCGATCCGGCGGCGCCGGAAGAAACATAGTTCCGGTCATGTTCCGGCGAAGCGCGAGCCTTCCTTCGCCTTCACTCTGGCAGTCTCGCGGAAGCGGATGCCGCCGCAGGTGTCATCTAGGGACATCGAGCGCGGCGTCTTCAGCAATCCGGTGCTCTCGGCCATTCTCGTTGTCTCTGGTGGCTTCAGCCACGCAATGGCGCAGCTTGACATTCGGCTCCAAATCCGTAGGTTGCGGCCAAATTCAACAGCCGCGCGTCCAAGCCGCGCGGCTCGGTGTTTCAAGGACCAAGCGCATGGCCAAAGCCAATTCCATCAAGATCAAGCTCGTGTCGACCGCCGACACCGGTTTCTACTACGTGACCAAGAAGAACACGCGCACCCAGACCGAGAAGCTCAGCTTCAAGAAGTACGACCCGGTAGTGCGCAAGCATGTGGACTTCAAGGAAACCAAGATCAAATAGGTCTTCGGCACATTGAAATTCGAAAAGCCCCGCGCCCCAGACGCGGGGCTTTTGTTTGTTCCGGGCGAATATGCCGCAAGGCCCGCTCTTGCCACGGGGACACACAAACTCCTATTTGTTGACCCGCTCGGTAGGGATATCGCCAGTGAACGAAAAGGATCCGGTACAGGTCGGGGCCGCGCTACGGCCGGGCAGCACCGTCAGTGAAGAGACGATTCGGCGGCTCGTCCACGGCTTCTATGCCGCGGTACGCGACGATCCCCTGGTCGGGCCGGTGTTCGACCGCGAAATCGCGCCGGACGACTGGCCCGTGCATCTGGACAAGATGTGTGGCTTCTGGTCGTCGGTGCTGCTCAAGACGGACCGGTACGAGGGGCGCCCACTGGCGCCGCACCTGCGGTTGCCCGACATATCGGATGCGCATTTCACGCGCTGGTTGATGCTGTTTCGTCAGACCGCCCGCGAGACTTTCGATACCAAGGGCGCGATGGCGGTCATCGCCCTGGCGGAGCGGATCGCTCACAGCTTCCGGCTCGCCATCGCTTTCCATCGCGGCCAGGACTCGAGCAAGATCGCACCCCTCACCGCCGAATAACGGCAGAGCCCCGCGTGGCAATGCGAGGCTCGTGCTCAATCATCGAAGAGTAGATGGCTGGTCCGTAGCGGCATGTAGAAGAGGCCACTCTGTCCGCTGCCGGACCAGCCGCCCTACGGACTCAGGAGTTGCGGCGGACCTGAGAAGCACCGTAGGGTTTGCCTGAGACGACGCTGCAAATGCGAACGTTGTCTTGCGTGAAACGATCTAAACGGATGCGGCGAATACTGAAAGGGCCAGTGCTCCTTATAATAAATCGTTAACCCTAATGTGTAGGCTTTTAGGAATTGGGGCAAGGACGGTAGTGTCGCACCGCGGTTGGCCGCTTCCACCTATGTTGGACAATTCGCTGGCACCATTCCCGCGAAGGCGGGAATCCCATTGGATCGGGGCGAGTGGCTCGAGCATCGCCAGCGTCAAGACCACGGAAACCGGCGGTCCGCGCGGTGGAGCCTGCCCTCGGGCCGGCAAAGCCGGACCCGGGGGACACACGGGCAGGAAGCGTCATGCGCTCGTCGATACCGACGGCCGCGGCCTCGTGCTCGAACCCCGCTATGCCAGCATCGAGGATCGAGGTGGCACCGGCGCGCGGCAGCGCGCCGATCCCATAGGGCGGGTCGTTGAGGATCAACAAGGTCTTCAAAGGTGGAACTCTCGATTACCGGCGAATAGATTCAGTCGCCGAGCGTACCACGCCGTTCCTCATATTCCTGTTTGTCGATCTCGCCTCGGGCAAACCGCTCTTTGAGGATGTCGAGTGGCGTTCGGTCCTTAGGCACCCGGCTGGATGCAGTGCCCTGCCACGGTCCGCCAAGCCAGCGCACGATAAGGACGGCGACTGCAATTACCAAGGAGAGCACGAGGATCATGAACAGCGGACCAAAGATCATGCCGTACCACCCTCCGCCCCACCACATCATATGCGGCCCGTATCCGTATTTGTCCAAGTCGGACGTCTCTTGGGCCAAGGCCCAGGTTGGCACTGCCGCGCTAGCCGCGACAGCAATGGTCGCAATTGAAACGGTCTTCATGACTGGCTCCCTTCCTCTCAAAGTGGTGTCTGCCATTTCGCCCCGCACCGGTTGGCAGGAGTGAGATTGGCCGATTGCGCCCGGATACACCTTGATCTTGGTCAATCGCCCCGGAATCTCCCCGAACTGCTTGCTTTCACGCTCTCCATCACGGTCGACCCTGTGATGCGGCCGGCCGATCCGAACCCTCGCCGGTCAATTGCATTGCGTAGGCGACTATATCTTGCTGTGTCAGAAAGACCGAAGATTCGCGCGGCGGCTGGATTTGCTATCGTAGACGATTCGTTGATCGGCGGACGAGCCCTCATGGAAGCCTGGACAGTCGAGATCAGGGAGGCGTTCGGTGGCTATGTCGAAGCCTTGACGGGGTGATCGGCCACGCGGATCGGGCCGAGCCGCTGAAGGACTGTCGCCTGGGTCTTTTGACGCCGGTCAAGCTAGGCGGCGTCGAACACCACGCGATTGCGCCCCTCGCGCTTGGCGCGATAGAGGGCGACATCGGCGCGCTTGAGAATCATCTCCGGCGTATCGTGCTCACTCTCGTTGAGCGCTACGCCGACTGAGACAGTCACCGAAAGGGCCCGGCTAGAACTCATGTCGAATCCCCGTTCGGCAACCGCGGTCCGCACCCGCTCGGCGACGCTCTGTGCCTGCCGATAGTCCGTGTCGGGCATCAGGACGACGAATTCCTCGCCGCCGAAACGGCAGGCGAGGTCGACGCCACGAATACTGCGCCGCAGGCGCAATGCGAATTCCCGCAGGACCGCGTCGCCGGTGTCGTGGCCGTGGGTGTCGTTGACCGCCTTGAAGAAATCCATATCGATCAGCATGAGCGCCATGTCTCGCTCCTGCTCCCGCGCCTTTTCGAGCATGAGCGCCAGGTGCCGCTCGAAATAGCGGCGATTGTAAAGGCCGGTGAGCTCGTCGGTGACCGCCAGGGCCAACGTATTGGTGACGCTTTGCCGCAGTTCGGCCGCGTAGCGCTGCCGCCTGATCTGGGTGCGTACACGGGCCAGGAGCTCGTTGCGCTCGACCGGCCGCATGATGAAATCGTTCACACCGAGATCGAGCCCGCGCACAACGCGCGGCCGATCGGCCTCGTCGGCGATCAGGATGATCGGCAGCGTCCGGCTCTGCTCGACCGTGCGCATCTGCGAGCAGGCGCGCAGCGGATCGAATTCACCCAGCGCCATGCTGACCAGTGCCAGTTCGTAATTGCCGCTGCCCACGGCCAGCGCCGCGTCGGCAGGGTCGGCCAGCACGTCGACCTGATTGAAGCCGATCAGGTAGCCCCTGATGCGTTCGGCCTGGCGCACGTCGCTGTCGATCAGCAGGATGCGGCCGCCCTCCGAATTGATGGACTCCATGGCGCGCGCGGCGTCCTCGATGGCGATCTCCTGTCCGGTAAGGGCGCGGGCACGCAATTCGTCGGTGAGGGCCTTGAGCCGCACCAGGCTCTTGACGCGCGCCATAAGCTGAATGTCGTCGACCGGCTTGGTGAGGAAGTCGTCGGCGCCAACATCGAGCCCCTCCATCCGGTCGGAGGGCTGATCCAGGGCGGTGATCATCAGCACGGGGATGTGATGCGTCTTCTGGCTGGACTTCAGCCGCCGGCAGACCTCGAAGCCGTCCATCTCGGGCATCATGACGTCGAGCAGCACGATGTCGACTTCGCCGCGCTCGCAGATCGCCAGCGCCTCGCGACCGGATGAGGCGGTCAATACCTCGAAATATTCCGCCGTCAGGCGCGCCTCCAGCAGGCGCACATTCGTCGGAATATCGTCAACGATCAGCACGCGCGCTGTCAAAGACCCACTGCCCCCAATTCTGCGGATGAATACCCGGACGCTGCTTAGTTGGCAGGGCCAATGTAGCGGGCAATCGTTTCCAAAAAGTGAGGCACCGAAATGGGCTTGGAAATGTATCCCTCGCAGCCGCCCTGGAGGATGCGCTCCTCATCGCCCTTCATGGCGAAGGCGGTGACCGCGATCACGGGAATCGACTGCAGATCGTCATCGTCCTTGAGCCATTTGGTGACGACCAGACCGGAGACTTCGGGCAGTTGAATGTCCATCAGGATCAGATCGGGGTGATGGGCGCGGGCGAGATCGAGCGCCTCCATCCCATTGCGAGTCTGGATGATCGAGTAGCCGCGGGATTCGAGCAAATCGTTGAAGAGCTTCATATTGAGCTCGTTGTCCTCAACGATCATGACGGTCTTGGGCATCGGTTCTCGCTTCTGCGCGGAGCGGCAAGGAATCCCCTACTGGGGCCGGAAGGCACTGTGTTCTGCCCGATCTCTGGGCTAACATCAATGCATTACGAAACCTCAAACGCGAGCCCGCGAACGGTGCCGAAATCCCCGCACTTGACTTCCGAGGCGCTGGCCGCGTTCTGCCTCGGCCACCTCGCCGAGGACCCCCGGCAACTGGCAGAATTCATGGGCGTGACCGGCTATTCGCCAACCGCCCTGCGGGGGGCCGTGGGCACCGAGCAACTGGGGCGCGGGCTGATCGACTATTTTGCCGCGAATGAGCCGCTGCTCCTGGCCCTTTGTGCGAACAACAGCCTCAAACCCGAGGAGTTCATGCGGGTCTGGGCGAAGCTCAATCCAGCGGGCTGACAGTCGCCCGATGCCACAGCTCATCACCCTTTGCCGCGACTGCTCGGCCAGCGGTACGGCCAGCGAAAAGCCGGCGCGCTGCGGCCGATGCGGATCGCCCCGGGTGGTCGCCCACGACGAACTCGACGTGCTTTCGATTGCCCATATCGATTGCGACGCCTTCTATGCCTCGATCGAGAAACGCGACGATCCGAGCCTGCTCGACAAGCCGTTGATCATCGGCGGCGGTGTGCGCGGCGTGGTCTCGACCTGCTGCTATATCGCGCGGCAGAGCGGCGTGCGGTCGGCGATGCCGATGTTCACGGCAAAGAAGCTCTGCCCGGACGCGGTGATCATCCGGCCGGACATGGCCAAATATGTAGGCGTCAGCCAGCAGATCCGGGCCTTGATGGACGAATTGACGCCGCTGGTCGAGCCGCTGTCGATCGATGAAGCCTTCCTCGATCTCTCCGGCACGGCAACGCTCCACAAGGCGACGCCGGCGCGGGTGCTGGCGCGTTTCGCCAAGCGAATCGAGGACGAGATCGGCATTACCGTTTCGGTGGGTCTGTCGCACAACAAGTTCCTTGCCAAGATAGCGTCGGACCTGGACAAGCCGCGCGGCTTTGCCGTGATCGGCAAGGCGGAAACGGTGCGTTTCCTCGCACAACAGAAGGTGAGCCTGATCTACGGGGTGGGAAAGGTCTTCGCCGAGACGCTGAAGAAGGATGGTTTCGAGACCATCGGCCAGCTGCAGGCGGCGGCACCCGAGGATCTGATGCGCCGCTACGGCGAGACTGGCGCGCGGCTGGCCCGCCTGTCGCGGGGCGAAGACGCGCGGGCGGTATCGATCGACGGCGGGATGAAGACTGTCTCCACCGAGACCACGTTCAACACCGATCTGCAAAGCTTCGAGGCTTTGTCGACCGAGCTTCTGGCGCTTTCCGAGCGGCTTTCGGAGCGGCTCAAGGCCAAGGACCTGGTGGGCGATACGGTGACTCTCAAGCTCAAATCCGCCGGATTTCGCTTGCGCACGCGCGCCCGGCATTTGATGATCGCCACGCAGCTCGCCAATGTGCTCTACGAGACCGGCCTGCAGTTGCTGGCGCGCGAGATCGACGGCACCGCCTTCCGTCTGATCGGCATCGGGATCAGCGGGCTCAGCGAGGCCAGCGGAGAAGACCCGGCCGACCTGCTGGAGCCGGCCGTCGCCCGCAAAGCGGCGGCGGAACGGGCTATCGACCGGGTTCGAAACCGCTTCGGCAGGGATGCCGTCATGCGCGGCAAGCTGTATCAACGCGCCAAGGACCGTGCGAAACCGGACAAGGCGAAGACCGAAGAAGAAGAAGGTAAGCCGAAATGACCACGCCTATCGAAAAACTCCGCGAATATGGCTATGAGCTGCCGCGCCCGAAGCCGCCGGTGGCAAGCTATGTGCCGGTGACGCGCATGGGTAACATGCTTTACGTGTCGGGCCAGATTTCGGCCACCGAGGAAGGCACGGTGACCGGGCTGCTGGGCGATACCATGAACGTGGTTCAGGGCGGCAACGCGGCGGAACTGGCGGCCGTCAACGTGCTCAGCCAGATCGTCCACAATGCCGGCGTCGATCTGAGCCGGATCAAGCGCGTACTCAAGCTGACCGTGTTCGTCGCCTCGACGCCGGACTTCTTCGAGCATCATCTGGTCGCCAACGGGGCCTCCAACCTCATCGTCGGGGTGCTGGGCGACAAGGGCAAGCACGCCCGCGCCGCGTTCGGCGTCACCGCCCTGCCCCTTGGCGCCGCGGTCGAAGTCGAGGCGATCGTCGAAGTCGAAGACTGACGCGTGACCGTCACATACGGATGCGACTGAAGCCCTTACCCCGCATCCGCGCTGCTTCCTGACGACAGGTTTCCAATGGCTCCTCGCCCCAAATTCGACCGTCCTATCGCTCACCGCGGACTTCATGATCGCGCCGCCGGCGTGATTGAGAACAGCCGCACCGCCTTCGAGCGGGCCGTGGAGCGCGGCCTGACGATAGAATGCGACGTGCAGCTCTCGAGCGACGGAGTGCCGATCGTCTTTCATGACGACGCGCTGGAACGGCTGACTGGCGTCAGCGGCTTCGTCCGCGGCACAACGGCGGACGAACTGACCGCGCTGCCGCTGCTCGACAGCGCCGCCGGGGACCGGCCGCAGCGCTTCACCGCGTTCCTCGAGCAGATTGCCGGCCGGACACTGCTGCAGATCGAGCTCAAGAAGCAGCAGGGTGCGGCGGCCGGCGTGCTGGCCAAAAGAGTGGCGGATGCGCTGGCAAGCTATTCGGGACCGGTTACGGTCGAATCCTTCGATCCGGCGCTGATCACCCTGGTGCGGCGCTTCGGCTTCAAGGGCCCGGTCGGCATCATCACCTATCGCTACGACAAGCCGGAATGGGAGATTGGCCTGAGCAATGCCCAGCGCGGGTTCTTGCGCTATCTCCTGCACTGGCCCTGGTCGCGGTTCAGCTTCATCTCCTGCCACTTCGAGGCGCTGAATCTCCCGGTGGTCCGCTGCTTCCGCGGGCTGGGAATGCCGGTCACGGCGTGGACGATCCGCACACCCGAAGAGGCACGGCTTGCGGCAGCGGGCGCGGACCAGATCGTCTTCGAAGGCTTCGATCCGGAAAGTGCCTGAGCAAAGGCTCACCGCGACGATCCATGCGTCGACGGAAGAAATCCCCGCCGCGACCTGGAACGCTCTTGTGCCTTCCACTCGAGGAAAACCCGACAACCCATTCCTCGACCATGCTTTCTTTCTGGCGCTGGAACAATCCGGCAGCGCCGCAAGGCGGACCGGATGGCAGCCCCAGCACATCCTGCTGGCGGATGCCGACGGCAGGCCGGCGGGATTGATGCCGCTGTTCCTCAAGACCCATTCGCAGGGAGAATATGTCTTCGATCACGGCTGGGCGGACGCCTTTGCCCGGGCCGGAGGCGAATATTATCCCAAGCTGCAATGTTCGATACCGTTCACGCCGGTGACGGCACCGAAATTGCTGGTGCCGTCGGGAGATCCGGAAATCAGGCGCGCCCTGCTGACAAGCGCACAAACCCTGGCGCGGCGGCACGACATCTCTTCGGTGCATGCGACGTTCGTGCCGGAGGACGAGGCGCTGCTCGCGCGCGAAGCGGGATGGCTGCTGCGCCACGATACCCAGTTCCACTGGCACAATGACGGATTCCAGACTTTCGAGGATTTCCTTGCGACGCTCTCCTCGCGCCACCGCAAGATCATCAGGCGCGAGCGGCGGGACTCGCTGGCCGACGGACTTGCGGTCAAATGGCTGACCGGGCGCGACCTCACCGAGGCAACGTGGGACGCGTTCTTCGTGTTCTACATGGATACGGGCAGCAGGAAGTGGGGCCGGCCCTATCTCAACCGCCAATTCTTCTCGCTGCTCTCGGCGGCGATGGCGGAGCGGATCCTGCTGATGATCGCCTATGACGGCAATGAGCCGGTGGCGGGCACGCTGAGCCTGATCGGCCGGGACACCCTCTACGGCCGCTACTGGGGCGCAACGCGCAATATCCCGTTTCTGCACTTCGAACTATGCTATTATCAAACTATCGACTACGCCGTCGCACATGGCTTGCGCACCGTCGAAGCAGGGGCGCAAGGGGAACACAAGCTGGCCCGGGGCTACACACCTGCGACGACGCGGTCGGCGCACTGGATCGGTCATCCCGGGTTGCGCCACGCTGTCGCCACCTTCGTTGAGCAGGAACGGGCAGCGGTTCGGGAGGAGCAAAAGGTCCTGGGCGAGCTTGCGCCGTTCAGGAAAGCTTCCAACGGCGAGAGTTGACCGCAAAGCGCCTCCGTGGCACGAGAAAAGCGCGCTTGAGCAGGCGTTTGAGCCGCGGCTGGCGCGGCGATCCGGTTTGTGAGGTCTTGATGGGCAAGCGCGTTGCGATTGCCGCAATCGGTACGATGGGAGACGTGCAGCCGTTCGTCGCGCTCTCGGTGGCGCTGCGCAAGCGCGGCTTCTCGGTGGTACTGAGCACAACCGGCGATTTCGAGGAGTTCGTCACCAGCCACGGGATCGAGTTCCACAATCTCGGCGGCGATATCCAGGCCTTCATCCGCCAGAGCCAGTTCGACAACGCCATGTCGAAGAACCTCCTGCTCTACGCCCCCAAGCTCCTCCGCGACGGCCAGAACATCCTCAAGGAAGCGTGCCGCCAACTATGGGCAGCTACCCAGGGTGCCGACGCCGTCGTCTTCCACCAGACGACCAATTTTGCCATCGATATCGCCGAGGCGCTCGACATCCCGGCCATCATGACGGCCTTCCAGCCGATCAACCCGACCGGGGAATTCCCCTATTTCGGCTATGACGGGCCGCCGCTCGACCCGCTGTTCAACCGCATCAGCATCGATCCCCTGTTCAACCGGCTCTCCTACGTGGTCCAGGCGGCCCAGCAGAGCTACTACGACTTCCCGCGCGACCGCATGCGCGCGAAGCTTCTGGGATTGCGCAGCCGCAAGCGCAGCGGCTTCACCAAGAATGCGCGCGGGGAGCGGATTCCCGCGCTGCACGCCTATTCCCCCACGATTTCGCCGCGCCCGGGAGACTGGCCGGAGACCACGATCGTCACCGGCTTCTGGCGCCTGGACGACGCGACCGGCTGGGAGCCGGACGAGACGTTCCAGAAATTCCTCGCCGCCGGGGAGAAGCCGATCTATCTGGGGTTCGGTTCGATGCCCTGGGGAGCCGCACGCAACACCGAGATCATCCTCAAGGCGCTGCAGCTCTGGGGCGGCCGCGTGGTCATCGGCCGCGGCTGGGGCGGCATCAGGGCCGAAGACCTGCCCGCGAGCGTCTTCTCGATCGCCAAGGCTCCCCACACCAAGCTGTTCGAGCATGTGAAGGCCGTGGTCCACCACGGCGGCGCCGGTACCACCCACACGGGCCTCTATGCCGGCAAGCCCACTTTCGTCGTGCCGCAGTTCTTCGACCAGCCCTATTGGGGACGCCGCGTGTTCGAGCTGGGCTGCGGGCCGCCGCCGGTGCGCCTACGCAAGCTCACGCCGGGGATACTCGCCTCCGCCCTGGACGAGCTGGCTACCGACAAATCCTACGAGCTTGCCGCGCTCGATGTGCGCGAGAAGCTGATGCTCGAGGACGGTACGGGCCTCGCCGTCGATGTCATCGAAGAGACCATCGCGGAATACCCGGCCAGTTTCTACGAGGAAGCAATGGGAGCCGCATCGTGACCGCCTACGATCCCGACAACATCTTCGGCAAGATCCTGAGGGGCGAGATTCCGGCGCACAAGGTCTATGAGGACGAGACCGTGCTGGCAATGATGGACATCTTTCCGCAATCGAAGGGCCATCTGCTGGTGATCCCCAAGGCCACCTCGCGCAACCTGCTGGATGCCGATCCGGCCACGCTCTCGGCAGCGATGCCCTATGTGCAGCGGCTGGCCCGGGCGGTGCGGAAGGCACTGAAGCCCGACGGCATCCGGGTCGTGCAATTCAACGAGGCGCCGGCCGGCCAATCGGTGTTCCACCTGCACTTCCACATCATTCCGGTCTATGCGGGCACGCCGCTGGGCAGTCATGGCGGCGGCAGGGCCGACGATGGGGAACTGGCGGAGCAGGCGCGGACGATCGCGGCGGCGCTCTAGATCCAGACAAGAAGGCCGGGATTGCTCCCGGCCTCTTCGTTTCGGACTGGGTACCGGCTTCAGCCCTTTTCTTCGGCCGGCCTGGAAACCTTCCTGGTTGCCTTCGGACCGGGGATGGCCTTGGGGCGGGCCGGACGCGGGGGAGCCGCGATCAGCTCCAGCTTGGCATCCAGGCCGACGCCGACAACCGCCACGGTCACCGAGCCGCCGTTGACCAGTTCACCGAACAGCACCTGATCGGCGAGCGGCTTCTTGACGTGCTCCTGGATAACACGTCCGAGCGGACGGGCGCCCATGCGCTCGTCGTAACCGCGGATGGCAAGCCATTCGGCGGCCTCCGGCGTCAGGTTGATGCTCACGCCGCGCTCGGCGAGCTGGCCTTCGAGCTGCAGCACGAACTTCTCGACCACCTGGCGAACCACCGCCGGCGGCAGCGGGCCGAAGGAGATGACCGCATCGAGGCGGTTGCGGAACTCCGGGGTGAAGGTCCGGTTGATCGCTTCCTCGTCATCGCCCTGCTCGCGCTTGCGGTCGAATCCGATCGGCGATTTCTGCAGTTCCATGGCCCCGACATTGGAGGTCATGATGAGGATCACGCTGCGGAAATCGACCGACTTGCCGTTGTGGTCGGTGAGCTTTCCGTGGTCCATCACCTGCAGCAGGATGTTGAACAAATCCGGATGGGCCTTCTCGATCTCGTCGAGCAGCACGACGCAGTGCGGATGCTGATCGACGCCGTCGGTCAACAGGCCGCCCTGATCGAACCCCACATAGCCCGGCGGGGCGCCGATCAGCCGGCTGACGGTGTGACGTTCCATGTATTCGGACATGTCGAAGCGCAGCAGCTCGACGCCGAGCGTATCGGCAAGCTGCTTGGCAACTTCGGTCTTGCCCACGCCGGTCGGGCCGGTGAAGAGGTACGAACCGATCGGCTTTTCCGGTTCGCGCAGGCCCGCCCGGGCGAGCTTGATCGCCGATGCCAGGGCCGAGATCGCCGGATCCTGACCGAAGACCACACGCTTGAGATTGGCTTCCAGCCCCGCCAGCAGCTCGGTATCGGACTTGGAGACCGATTTTGGCGGTATGCGCGCGATGCTGGCGATGGTGGCCTCGATGTCCTCGACGTCGATGATGGCCTTGCGCAGATCGGCGGTCACCAGCATCTGGCTCGCGCCGGTCTCGTCGATCACATCGATCGCCTTGTCGGGCAGCTTGCGGTCGTTGATGTAGCGGGCCGAAAGCTCGACCGCGGCCTTGAGCGCGTCGTCTGTATATTTGAGCTTGTGGTAGTCCTCGAAGTAGGGACGCAGGCCTTTGACGATCTCGATCGCATCCGGGATGGTCGGCTCGGCGACGTCGATCTTCTGGAAGCGCCGAACCAG
>JAUXUM010000016.1 GCA_030680995.1 Devosia sp. | reverse complement strand
ACCGAGATCGAAGCGGCGCGCCAGATAGCCATCAACCCAGTCACTGGCGGCGGCAACGACATAGATGAGGAGCGCGACCGCCCGCAGCTCCATGCTGCCAGTCACGAGCATCCAGCAAATGACCGGGATCAGGAGGATCCTTCCGATCGTGACGATGTTTGGAAGCGAGGCGAATTGGGAACGGTTCGGCATTGCGCGAGGGAACAGGAACAAAGTGGCATGGTCAAGTGCAGAACCCTCGCCTGCAAGGGGTTTCTTACTGACCAGAGGAGTTTCGCCATGACGCAGCAGTTCAGCCATCAGCATGCCAAACAGAATAAGCCTGGCGGGGCGGCCGCGTTCAAGGACGGCCAGCCCGCAGGACCACCGGAAGCGGACGTGCAGATCCGTCCAGCCGGACCCAGCGCGCAGCGCAAGAAGCCCAAGGATTGGGACAAGGTCGATGAAGCCGTCGACGAGTCCTTCCCCGCAAGCGACCCGCCGCCCGCCAATCGGTTCGATTGACTTTGTCACGCCACCATCTGACCTGTCGCGCGCCGCCGCCCCTCTACGGCGGCAGCAAGTCGCTCAAGTGCGGCGACTGATGTGTCCCAGTCGATGCATCCGTCGGTAATGCTCCGGCCGTAGACCAGCGGCTGGCCCGGCACCAGATCCTGCCTGCCGGCGACGAGGTTGCTTTCCACCATTACCCCCACGATGCGGCCGTCGCCCGTTTCCATCTGTACGGCGATGTCCTCGATCACCAGTGGCTGGTTCTCCGGCTTCTTGGACGAGTTGGCGTGGCTGGCGTCGATCATCACGATCCGTGGTAGAGCCGACCTGGCGGCTTGTCCGCATGCCGCTTCGACGCTTGCCGCATCAAAGTTGGTCGCCTTTCCGCCACGCAGGATGATGTGGCAGTCCTCGTTACCGGTTGTCGATGCGATCGCCGATTTCCCGCTCTTGGTGACCGCCAGGAAATGATGCGGCTGGCTCGCCGATTTCACGGCATCCAGCGCGATACGCACATTTCCGTCGGTGCCGTTCTTGAAGCCGACCGGGCAGGAAAGGCCCGACGCCAGCTCGCGATGCACCTGGCTCTCGGTGGTGCGCGCTCCAATGGCGCCCCAGGAGACGAGGTCGGCGAAGTATTGCGGCGTGGCCATATCGAGGAATTCGCAGCCGGCCGGCAGGCCCAGATTGTTGATGTCGAGCAAGAGGCTCCGCGCCAGCCGGAGGCCGTTGTCGATCTCGAAGCTGCCATCGAGATTGGGGTCGTTGATCAGCCCTTTCCAGCCAACGGTGGTGCGAGGCTTTTCGAAATAGACCCGCATGATGATCTCTAGACTGCCGGAAAGGCGCTCGCGGACGGCAGTCAGACGCCGGGCGTAGTCGAGCGCGGCCACCGGGTCATGGATGGAGCAGGGACCGATCACCACCGCCAGCCGGTCGTCGGCGCCATGGAGGATGTTATGGAGGGCGTGGCGGGCGCTCAGCACGGTGCGCGTGGCCGCGTCGGTGCGGGGGAATTCGCGCATCACCTCGGCGGGGGTTCGCAACTCCCTGATTTCCTTGATGCGCAGATCGTCGGTGGATTTCAACATGGCCAGGCTCCTCGTTTTGGACCCTCCAGCGACAGAAAAGCCGCCAGTTGGGCTGGCGGCTCTCGGGAAACTCGTTTGTTTGAATTCTTAGCTCAAACGCACCCCTCCGGCTGCCAGCGGCTTCCGATAGCCAAAATACCAAAACGAAAACGTGGCGCGGACGGGGTTCATGGGCGAGGTATATAGCCAAAGCGAGCGCGTTTGTCACGGGGCATGCGAGCCGCCACAACGCCGGTTTTCATCCGCGGGCACATGAGAATCATTTGCTCCGGTTGAAATGGTCATAGACCAGTTGCGCCATCTGCCCTGAAACACCCGGAATCTGCGTCAGATCGGCCAGCGAAGCGCGGCTTACTGCCTTGGCCGAACCGAAATGCTGGAGCAGCGCGCGCTTGCGGGCAGGGCCGATGCCCTCGATTTCATCGAGTGGATTGCGGATGATGTCTTTCTTGCGCCTGGCGCGATGCGTGCCGATGGCAAAGCGGTGGGCCTCGTCGCGCAACCGCTGCACATAATAGAGTACCGGATCGCGATGGGGCAGCATGAACGGCTCGCGACCCTCCATGAAGAATTTCTCGCGGCCCGCGTCGCGCTCCTCTCCCTTGGCGATGCCGATGAAGATGACCTCCCTGGGGAGGTTCAGCGCCGCGATCACCTCGCGCACGGCGTTGAGCTGGCCCTGACCGCCGTCAATGAAGACGACGTCCGGCCAATCGGGCATACCGGTCGCCTTGTCCTCGGCGTCGGCCAGGCTCCCGGCGGACAGGCGCGTGAAGCGCCGGGTCAGCACTTCGCGCATCATGCCGAAATCGTCGCCTGGCGCCAGGCTTTGCGATTTGATGTTGAAGGTGCGGTAGTGCTTCCTGGAAAGGCCTTCTTCACCGGCGACGATCATGGCGCCGACGGCATTGGTGCCCGAGATGTGAGAATTGTCATAGACTTCGATGCGGTGGGGCGGCTCGTCGAGGCCAAAACAGTTGGCAACGCCTTCGAGCAGGGTCTTTTGAGTGGCGCCCTCGGCCAATTGGCGCCCCAGTGCCTCACGCGCATTGTTGAGGGCGTGGTTGACAAGGTCGCGCTTCTCGCCGCGCTGCGGTACCTGCACCGAAACCCGCGAGCCGGCGCGCGTCGACAGTGCCTCTTCGAGCAGGGCATGCTCGGCTGGTTGATGGCTGAGCAGGACCAGCTTGGGCGGGATGCGATCCTCGTAGAACTGCGAAATGAACGCCTCGAGCACTTCGGCATCGCCCAGGCTGGCGTCGGCGCGCGGCCGGAAGGCGTGGTTGCCCCAGTTCTGAAAGGAACGAAAGAAGAAGACCTGGACGCAGAACTGGCCCGCCTCGTGTGAAATGGCGAAGACGTCGGCCTCTTCCACGGACTTGGCGGCGACGTCGCCATGGCTCTGCACCAGCGCCAAGGCCGAGAGGCGATCGCGCAGGAGCGCCGCCCGCTCGAAATCGAGGTTCCCGGCGGCGGCGTTCATGTCCCGCGCCAAATGATCCTGCACCGATTTCGACTTGCCGGACAGGAACAGACGCGCTTCCTCGACCAGCACCCCGTAGTCCGGAATGGAGATTTCGCCGGTGCAGGGGGCTGAGCACCGCTTGATCTGGTGCAGCATGCAGGGGCGGGTGCGGGCCTTGTAGAAGCTGTCCGAGCAGGTGCGCAACAGGAACGCTTTCTGCAGCGCGGTGATGGTGCGCTTGACCGCGAGCGCCGAGGCGAAGGGGCCGAAATAATGGCCTTTCCGCCGCCGGATACCGCGGTGCTTCATCAACTCGGGCGCCTCATGCTCGGTGGCGATGAGGATGTAGGGGAAGCTCTTGTCGTCGCGCAGGAGGATGTTGAAGCGCGGCTTCAGGCGCTTGATGAGATTGGCTTCGAGCAACAGCGCTTCGCTCTCGGTCCCGGTACGCACGAATTCCATCGAGCGCGTGGCCGCGATCATGCGCTGCAGGCGGACCTCGAGGCGCTCGGGACGCGTGTAGCTGGTGACGCGGGCCTTGAGGCTGCGGGCCTTGCCGACATAGATGACGTCGCCGGCCTCGTCGATCATGCGATAGACGCCGGGGGCGGAGGGCAGTGTCCTCGCGAAGGCCTTGATGACCTCGGGACCCGCGGGTAGCGGTTCGCCGGTCATGGTCGGCGCGGCGTCGGCTTGCGACGTTCCGGATATTCGAGATGCTCGCCGCCGTCGAGCGCCAGCAGTTGTCCCGTCATCGAGTGGGCGCCCAGGATGAAAAGCACACCGTCCGCAATGTCCTCAGGCGTGGCGCCGCGCTTGAGCGGCAGGCGGGCCTGCGCCGTCTCGAAGCTCTCCTGCGTCTGGGCGGCAGCGGGCAGAGTCGGGCCGGGCCCTATGGCATTGACGCGGATGCGCGGTGCCAGCGACTGCGCGAGGGTCCGGGTGGCGGTCCAGAGTACCGCCTTGGAGAGGGTGTAGCTGAGATTGGCGGGCGAGAGATGCAGAACGCGTTCGTCGATGATGTTGACGATATTGCCTTCCGCACCTTCCGGCAACTGCGCGGCGAAGTCGCGAGCGAGAAAGACCGGAGCTTCGGCGTGCACCCTGAAATGCTGGTCCCAGAGCGCCTCATCGACGTCGAAGACAGAATCCGGCTCGAACAGCGATGCGTTGTTGACGAGGACGCTCAGCGGTCCGAATGGCTCTGAAGCCTGCTTGATCAGGGAGGATCTCTCGCTGCGTCTGGACAAATCCGCCTGCACCAGCGCAACCGTGCCGCCCGCCCTCGCGATATCCGCCGCCGTGGCTTTCGCTTGGGTTTCGGAGGACCGGAAATGAATCACGGTCCTGTAGCCACGTGCCGCAAGCCCGCGGGCAATTGACGCGCCAATGCGGCCGGCGGCGCCGGTAACGAGGGCGACACCGGCATTGGGTTGGCGGGAGAGGGGCGGTGCTGCTGTCATGAGTATGGTGTGAATATGGGGTTTCGCCGCCGGGGCTTTAATTCGCCGGGGCTTCTGGTGCAGGCGGAGCAAAGAATGGTGTGAGCACAGTGCGCATCGGGAATCCTTCAAACGGGCAGTAACATAGCCCAGCCGGTGGAGGCGGGACCAGTTTCTTGTGCTCCAGAGCCGCTATCGACTCCGGGCGATTGTGCCTATGCTGCCGGCCGCGAGTTGAAGCCTTTCCGATTCCTATCACCTATCGTCACGGCCCTGGGCGCCCGTTGCCTTGCGCGTCGCTTGTCCCCGAGAGTTGCCTATCGTGCCCGACGACCAGAAGACGCCCGCGTCCCACTCCACCCAGGCCAGGCGTATGCGCGCCGACAATGTCGGCCTCGGCATCGGGCTCACCATCGTCGCCATCCTGATCTTCGGCGTACAGGACGCAATGGCCAAGACGCTGGTGCAAACCTATTCGCCGTTCCAGCTGGCAATGATGCGCTACTGGGCGTTCGCGGCATTTTCGCTGGTACTGGTGATGCGGCAGGGACCGCTGCGAGAAGCTTTCCGCTCGTCGTCACCGGGGCTGCAGGTGGCGCGAGCGGCGCTCCTGGTCTTCGACATCTGGTTCTTCGCGGCCGCGCTCAAGACCGTGCCGCTGGCCGAGTTGCAGGCGATCACGCTGGTCTATCCGCTGATGGTGACGCTGGTCGCGATCCCGATCCTCGGCGAGCGAGTGGGCCCGTTCCGCCTCGGCGCGGTTACGGTAGGGTTCCTCGGCGCCCTGGTCATCGTCCGTCCGGGCGGATTGCCGCTCGACCGGGGCGTCGCCTATGCCATCCTTTCGGCCTCGTTCTATGCACTCTACATCGCCCTCACCCGCAAGGTATCGAGCCAGGATTCGACGGCGACGAGCATGGTCTATGTCGGCGTGATCGGGCTCGTGTTGACCACCGGGGTGGGGATCTTCTTCTGGGAGCCGATGGATCTGGAATCGCTGGGTATCATGCTCCTGGTCATGGTCACCTCGACCGCCGCGCATGGATTGATGATGGTGGCGCTGTCACGGGCGCCGGCAAGCGTGATCCAGCCGTTCAACTACACCGCGCTGCCCTGGGGTATCGCCATGAGCTACCTGTTCTTCGGCCATCTCATAGACACGGTGTCGCTGATGGGCGCGGCGGTGATCGTCGGCGCAGGGCTGGTGGTGATGGCGCGCGAGCGGCGGCTGGCTAGGACCGGCCGCGCCGCAGTGCCGCAACCAGCAGAAGAATCGCCCCCGCACTAGCCACGACCACGGCAACCGGCGTGACCGAGAGGCTCAGCAAGGCCGCGACGAGGCCGAAGAAGCCGGTGCTGTAGCCGGGTGGCAGTTGCGACAGAATGACGGCCGGCGCGGCCGAAACCAGCGCCGCGATCACTCCCCAGATCAGGAGGCCACGGCCCCAGAGCATCATGGACATGGCGTCAGTGTAGCCACTGACGGCGCTGCGGCAAGATCAGAGCGCGACCTTGGCATTGTCGCCCAACCTGGGCCCCGCCGCGGGACTTGACCGACTTGACCGACTTGCCTGGCGTTGCGGCTGGCTCTGCCATCTTCGCTCTCCATTTTGCCGTTTGCGGCACAACGGGGAAGCCGGGCGGAGGTTGCGTGCCGCCGCACTTGAAAGCCCGGCGCATCATGGGCATGTGTTGGCCAAATGCCGGAGGATGGCTGCGATGATCATTGTTCTGGAGGTGGCGCTGGGCCTGGTGGTCCTTGGCATCGTCGTCAGTTATCTGCTGCGCGGGCGGCGGGCGGCTGAACGCGCCGCGATCACCGGGCGCCGGGTGGAGGCCTATATGCAGACCATCCGCCGCGAGGCCGCAAACCCCGAACTGACCGCCATGTCGGATGCCGAGCTCAAGGACCTGCTGCTTTCGAGCGCCCGGAACCTGAGGTTGCAGGGCGAGAGGAAATGGTACCTGCTGGTGGGCGGAACCGTGATGGCGTTCCTCTCGGCCGTCATGGTGGGCACCCAGGACGGTACCCGCGGCTTCGCCGTGACGCTGGTGATCGGGGCGGTCGTGCTCTACGGGCTCAACCAGTATCTGGTGCGCCGCATGCGCGAGCCGCTGGTCCGGAGAGGGCTCGAGGTGGAGCGGCTGCGGGTCGAGTAGCCGGAAATCCCGATCAGCGGTCAGTCGTAGATGCAGAAGCTGGCGCCGGGGCCGCCGATGCAGGCGCTGAAATCGGGGTCGTAATCGCGGTAGATGCGCGGATAGCGCCGGACGATGCGCGGCGGCACGATGTAGAAGCGGTCGTCGTAATAGTCGTCGTCGTAGAAGTCGTCGCCATAGGAGCGGCCGCCACGCGATAGATAGCGCGCCGAAACCCAGCCATCGGGGCCGGGCCTGGTTACCTTGCACCAGGTGCCGCGGCAATATTCGACATCGACGCGCTCGCCGCGGCGCAGGACGTCGACGACGCGATAGTCCGGGCCGGGACCCGCGCGTACATTGAGCGGGGTGGTGGCGAAGGCGGTCGCGGCCAGCGCACCCGCGGTCGAGACGCAGAGCGCGGCGATGGCGATGCCCAAGGTGAGAGCTTTGTTCCTGAGGGACATTTTTCGCTCCTGTTGCAGGATTCCGCTGGGATAACGAACTCCCATGCCCGCAGGTTGCGACTCCCTCGCTGAACCGGAAATGAACGCCGGACGCGCCAAGGCGCACCGCCCGCCGGGGCGACGCGCTTTGGTAACCGATCGGGACTGATCGGGGCTTAGTTGCCCAGGCAGATGTAGCCGTACTGGCCCCAGAAGCAGACCTGGCCATTGACCGGGCCGGGGTTGTTCGGCCACGGATTGTTCGGCCACGGATTGAAGTCGATGACGTTCTTCTTCACCCAGCCGTCGGGGCCCGGGATCTGGAGCTTGTACCAGTTGTTCCATGAAGCGATGATCTTGACCTTCTGGCCTTCGGACACCCAGTTGACCACGGGCGAAGCGTTGGTGTGGAATTGCCGGACATTGGCGTCGTGATCGACCCAGGCCCACTGGGCGGCGAGCGAGGCGCCGGCGGTCGCGGCGACGACGACGATCGCGAGAGCGGCGGTCTTGAGGGTCTTGGAGATGTTCATTTCTCGGTTCCTTCCGGATGGGTTGAGGCGCTGTTGCCTTGTGCCTTTTCTAGAAGGAGCCCGCTGAACCGAACCGGAAGCGGCCGTTTATGTGGCGTTTATCTCCGGCGGCCGGGCGAAAAGGGTTAACCGGAGGTGAAGCGCCGGGGTGGCCGCACCCGCATGGCAATACTCCCCGCCCGGTCTCGCGACGGACTTGGCCAGCCAGGTCCCGCTCGACTCGCCCCGCCCGCAGGGGAGGGAGTCCCGACTGCCCGGCCGGGGCTTCAGGGCGCCTTCAGCAGGTCCGGGGTGACCAGGAACTCGAACGGGGTGACATTGACCTTGGCGGGCGAGCCGACGAGCTGGCTGCCGCGCACCCAGCCGAGCAGGTCGCCCTCCTCGGAGACGAGGCACCAGAGCGCCTGTCGGGTGCAGCGCTCGACTTCGTAATATTCGCCGTCGACCAGACGGTCGACGACGCGGTAGAAGCTGCCCGGGCCGGAGCGGACCGGCGCATTGCCGGAGGCGCGGGCCTCGGAAGCAAGGGCGGGAGCGGCGGTGAGAGTGGCCAGCGCCAGGGCGGCGGGCAGCAGGAGCGGTTTCATCCGAGGTCTCCGGGACGGAGGATATCTATAAGCATGACGCTTTGCGGGGACGCTGGCAAATGAAAGCCCGGTGAACGAGCGCGGGCGGCCCGGCGCGCGCGCAGCACGAGAACTCCGGCAGAGCGGCGCTCCCCGGATTTTTGCCCCTTTTGCCGCCCTCCGGGCAGCGCAAAGCCGCCGCTTCACGCGGCGCGAGGCGTCGTGCGCCTCAAGGAGAAGGGGGAAGTGCGAGACGCACGACGCCCCGCGCGAACGGGATTTGTGTCCATGGACCCCAAGCAGCTCGCGGGCGATGCTCGGTCGACGGGGAGCCTCCGGCCCCCCTCCCCAGCACCCGCCCCGATCAGGTCGGGATCATGCATGGCCCGGAGCGGCGCGACCGCCACTCCCCCGCCTGTCCCGCCGGCACCTCGTCAGTGCCGCGCGCTTTGCGGAACGGGGGAATTTTAGCTGGGGCGCGGGGTGGGGGGATAACATATTTGGGGAGCTGTTCCGGCGCTGAGGTTTTGGCGCCAGGATGGCCCGGGCGGAGTGCGCCGTGCCCGTACCAACCCCCACCCCCGACCTCCCCCGCAAGGGGGGAGACACGGGGCCGGCGCATTGGGCGCGCCCCTCACCAGCGCTCCGCGCGCATGCCGCGGCGGGCGTTCGACATGCCCCCGATGTTCCAGTAGTGGCGCTCGCCGCGCGGGTAGTAGAGCGTGTGCGCCTCCCAGAACTGGTCGAGCAGCTTGTCGGCCTGGGTGAGGAAGGCGCCCAGATCGAGCCAGGTGGTGCCGGCCGAAAGCGGGGTGAGCTTGCGGGCCTTGCGCAGCCGCGAGGTGATGCGCAGCGTCGCGCGGGTGAGCTCCTCGGCCACGCCGAAGAGGTAGGGCGAGAGCGGCCGGTCCGGCCGGCGCTGCGCCACCGCCTCGATCTGCTGGTAGAGCTGTCGCACCTGCGGCCGGGTGCGCTCGTAGAGTTCGGCCATCGCCCGCGTGGTTTCGTAGTCGCCCATTGGTCTGCTCCTCGCCGGTTGGTCCGGGGCGGAGTTTAGCGCGGGCGGGGAAGGCGGGGATAAAGGGGCGAGTAGTGGGTAGCAGCGCCCTTCCAGCCTCGGCCACTCGAGCCGCGGTGCGAGGCGAAGTCCTTGTTTTGTCGCGTGATCGAACCGCAAAAGTCTCACAACCCCGGCTTCCGCCGGGGACCCGGACTTTTCGTGGCGGAAGCCGTGCAAGGAGTCATTCGCGCCGCCGACGCGGCGCGGCTGGGTCCTCGCCGTTCCTCGGATCAAGTCCGAGGACGAGGATGACGGGCGGTGGGGAGGGCGCGATGGCGCCGCCTCGTCTCCCTCCCCCTCGCGGGGAGGGGACAGGGGTGGGGGGCGACACGCGTCCGGAGCACGCTTCTACCCCCACCCGGTCTCGCGACGGAGTTAGCTTGCTAACTCCTGCTCGACTCTCCCTCCCCGCAAGGGGGAGGGAATCCCGACTGAGGGGCCGGTATGGCGCAGACTTTCGGACCGCCCTTCGCCTGCTCGCGCTGCGGGCACGTCGACTATGTGCCGGTGCGGCTGCACGTCCCGGCGGCGGGCGACGGGGCTCCGATCCCTCGGGTCCGATCCCCCGATCAAGTCCGGGGACGAGGGCGGGCTCGCCGGTGGTTTGCATCGATGTGAGCAAGACCCCACGGACCGTCATCCTTGGCCGCGCGAAGCGCGGACCGAGGACCCAGACTTTTCATGGCGGAAGCCGTGCAAGGAGTCATTCGCGCCGCCGACGCGGCGCGGCTGGGTCCTCGCTGTCGCGAGGATGACGGGCGGTGGCTGTCGCGAGGATGACGGGCGGGTGTGGGTGGGACTACCCCTCACCCGGCGCTGCGCGCGCCCCTCTCCCTCAAGGGGAGAGGGGGGCAACTGAAGCGCCGGTGTGAGCCGAGAGATCGAGTGGGTCCCCGAGATCGCCGCTTCGCGGCGATAGGGATGACGGGCGGTGGGTGGGGAGGGAGGGCCGCGGTCAGGTCTTCTTTTCCCCGGGGGCGGTCGAGATGCCGAGGAGCTGGTAGATGGCGCACCAGCCCACCAGCCCGGTGACCAGCGGCACGAGGCCGATCAGCAGCCACCAGCGCCAGGCGGCTTCCGGAAAGACGAAGAACAGGGTGAGGGCCGCGAGGCCGATGACCACCCGAATGGCGCGATCGGCCATGCTTTCATTGGTCTTGAACATTTTCCACTCCATGCGAACCGGACGACGCTGTCCTGAGGGTTGATAGCGCGGCGGGTGGGGGCGGGTTTTGATCTGGCGCAAAGGGCGGCATGGCGCTCCCCTGTGCCGGTCCGGCCACGGCGCGGCTGGGTCAATCGGAGCGGATAGGGCTCCCGCGCCGCTGTTCCCATGCTCGCGCCGCGGGCGGGAGGGGGGGAACTATGTTTCGGTGCGGCGCCCGGCGGGCGGCGACCGGCGGGCGTGGTGCGGGTGCAGAAGTGGAAGACGGTGAAGCCGGGGAAGCGGGGTAACGAGCGGCAGTGGCCGGGTTCAGGCCTGCCTAGCGGGGCAAGTGGACCTGCCCAGAGCCAGATAGATCGGGCAGGTGCCGAGAAGGCCCGTCACCAGCGGCACCGGGCCGATGAGCGTGTACCAGTGCCATGGGGCGTCCGGAAAGACGAAGAACAGCGCCAGCAGCGCCAACCCGATGGCGACCTTGACGACCGGGTCGATGGCTGAAATGAGCCATAGTCTCAGTGGAGTGTGGCACCTATGGATATGTTCACACCGGAGCGACGCAGCCAAATTATGTCGTCGATTAGGTCGAAGGACACAAAGCCTGAGCTTGTCGTCCGGCGGATTCTCTTTGCCATGGGAAAGCGGTACCGTCTGCATCGGAAGGATCTGCCAGGAAGGCCGGATATCGTTTTTGGACCACTGCGGCGAATTGTTATGGTTCACGGCTGCTTCTGGCATGGGCACACATGCAGGCGAGGCCACAGGCCCAAATCCAATAACGGCTACTGGAATCTGAAGATCGAGCGAAACATTGAGAGAGATCGCGAGCGAATGCGCCAGTTGCAGGAATTGGGCTGGTCGACTTTGGTCGTATGGGAATGTGAGACCCAGGAACCCGACGTTCTAGGCCACCGTCTGGCCCGCTTTTTGAGCGGTGATGATGCCGTGTAGTTCATCGACGCCCAAGCAGGGGTCTTCGCTGTGAACGACTCGATGGCAGCTCGCACACAGCACCGCCACGTCGTCTACCACGGTGATTGAGTCGGGTTGCAGTTCACTAACCGGGGTCTTGTGGTGAATTTCGATGCTTATTTCACCACGTGAACCGTAAAATGGGACGGGTTCCAGGCCGCACGCCTGACATACCAGCACTCCCCCCTGCTTGTTCCGGTAGAAGCTCCTCGCACGCTTCGCGAAGTCGCGGTCCCGCTCCTTGTAGACGTGGATACGAGCGAGAAGGCGTCCCTCTCTGCCAGCGATTTCTTTCTCCAGTTCAGAAGGCGGTAGCTGATCGAATTCTTCAAGTGCTGTGACCGATCCGGCATTTGTCGGGCCAAAAATCTCCGTTTGCAGTGAAATAACCTTATCGGCAGCGTCCCTAATCGCGATCGAGTTGACGCCATGACGAACCGCATCGGCATGGGCACGAACGGCGTCGGCAAGACCGGGGTGTCGTGCGTGAATCGCAGCCTCCCCGGCGATATCCCGCGCAACAGCAGCCAATCGATCTTGCAAATTGACAACGAAGTCGGAGTGAAGGACCGTCACCCGTAGGGGCGCCAGCGTTACATTTTCGCCGTCGTCATCCACCACTTCAAAGTCCATGCTCTCCATCACAAACCGCTTGTTCTCCAGCGGAAACTGAACGGTAGGCGATTTGTCTTGTCGCGCCGGTTCAGGTAAGCGGGCAATCGCCATCACCAGTTGTGGCAGATGCATCTTTCCACGATCGTCTTTGTAGAGTTTCCGCAGCCTTGGCTTGCCTTGCGCCTTGGTGCCGAAGACCTCCGTAGCAATGGTCACGCCCAGAGGTTCGATCAGCACCTGAATGAAGCGTTCCTCAAGAGAATCAGCCGGAACAAACTCGAATTCACCGCGCCCATGAGACGGCCTCCAACGCACGGTAC
>JAUXUM010000010.1 GCA_030680995.1 Devosia sp. | reverse complement strand
GATCTGCTCGGAGTTGACCTCCTCCGACGGCATCACGGCATTAAGCTGTTCATAGGTGACATAGCCGCGCTTCTTGGCGACCTTGATGAGCTTCTTGACGGCGGCATCGGATAGATCGAGCAGGGGACTGTCGGGAGCCTCGGCGACTGCCCCCGCCTCCGGCTTCTCCGCTTCTTTGGTGGTCTGGTTTGCTGCCTTAATGGCCATCTAGGTGCTCCGCGGGGCCCGGCTGCGGCGGGCGCCGATACTCGTTTAAGTGGGCATAGCTCAAGACAAGGTAAAGGAAGCCGGACTGCGCAAATTAGGGGAGCGCCGTCACATGTCCGTCAACGGGGACCGCGGAATCATCATACGCAAAAATCGCGCGTACCCGCCGCCTTCTAAAAGCTGCGTGTCGCGCGCCCCGATAACGAACCAAACCCTTCGATCAATGCCTCTGTGCCGTCGACGGTGGTTATTTGGTTCTGGATATCCCGCAGCCTTTCGAATGTTTCTTCGCTCGGGTCTTCGCCCAGCGCCAATTCGGCTGCTTTCAGCTCCTTATTTAGCTGAACAGATTTGTAATGCAAGGCCAGCGCATGTTTTAGGCCGGTCTCTGCGTCGATTTCCGCAATCTCCGCGGCGCTCTGCCACACGCCTTGCGCCTTGAGCAGGCTTCCCATCCGCTCCAGCGGTTCGCCGAATCCGCGTGCGCCCAGCGCCGCCGCAAGCTCGGCCCCGCCGATATCGTGATCCCGCGTCACCAGGTCAAGCATCGCCGCGAGCAGGCCGCGCGCCGTCGGACTGGAGAAATCCAGCGAAGCCAGCGCTTCCAGCCGGCTTTCGGCCAGTGCCGGGTGATTGACCAGAGTCACGATGATGGCTGCCTCGCGCGGCGTCGAATCGTCCGATCTGCCAGGCTTCAGCAGTCGCGAGTTCCGCAAAGTGTCGGAGACGACGAGGCGTGGCGATCCCCTGCCCCGCTGGCCATACTGGCTGCGGGAACCGTCGCGGCGGTTGTCGAAGCGGCTCTGGCGCGCCGGCGCAAAGAATGCCGAGAGCTTCTCGTCGAAAGCCTGCATGTAGTGCCGCCGCACCGACTGGTCGCCGATCGAGTTGGCCCGCGCCCGCAACCTGGCCTCGAGCGCCGCCCGTGCCTCCGGCGTTTCCGGCACCAGCCCGCCGGTCTCCAGGCTCCAGATCACATCCGAAAGCGATCGCGCCCGGTCCAGCACGTCGGCGAAGCCGCTGCGTCCGTGCTGCTTGATCAAATCGTCCGGATCAAACCCTTCCGGCAGGGTAGCTACCTTGACCGTCCGGCCCGGCTGCAGCAGCGGCAATACGATATCGACCGACCGCTCGGCTGCCCGCTGGCCGGCGCTGTCGCCATCGAAGCAGAGAATCGGCTGGTCGTTCATCCTCCAGAGAAGTTGTAGATGGTCCTCGGTCAAAGCCGTGCCCAGCGGGGCGACCGTGCCTTCGAAGCCGGCGCTGACTGCCGCGATCACGTCGAGATACCCCTCGACCACGATTACCGCCTTGCCGTCGCGCGCCGCTTGGCGCGCCGCCTGGCCGTTGTAGAGCACCATCCGCTTGTGGAAGAGCTCCGTCTCGGGTGAGTTGAGGTATTTGGCCGGCACGTCGGCGCTCATCGCCCGCCCGCCAAAGGCGATCACCCGGCCGCGGAAATCGGTGATCGGAAACATCACCCGGTTGCGGAAACGGTCATAGGTGAGCGGGCTGTCCTCCCGCTGCACGATCAGCCCGGTGTCGATCATCTCCTGCGCCGAAACGCCATTGGCCGCCAGGTGCTCCTTGAGGCCGTTGCTGCTGTCGGGCGCGAAGCCGAGGCGGAACCGCGTCTGCGCCTGCGGGCTCACCCCGCGCTCGTGCAGATAGCCGCGCGCCCGCGCCCCGATATTGTGGCTGAGCGCCGCCTCGAAATAGGCTGTCGTCAGCTCCATCACGTCGTAGAGCGAGCGCCGCGCCTCGTCGCGCTTCTCCTCGCGCTCGTCGCGCGCCGGCATTGGCAGGCCGGCCATTCCGGCCAGCTTCTCGACCGCCTCGGGAAAGCTCATCCCCGCCTTCTCGGTGAGGAACCGGAAATGATCGCCCGACACCCCGCAGCCGAAGCAATGGTAGTGTCCGCGCCGGTCGTCGGCATGGAAGCTCGGGCTCTTCTCGCCGTGGAACGGGCAGCAGGCCCAGAAATCGCCCTTCGCCGGCTGGCTCTTGCGCTTGTCCCAGATGACATGCTCGCCGACCACCTGCGAAATCGGCAGGCGTTGGCGGATTTCGTCCAGAAAGCCGTCGGAAAAGCGCATGGCTGATAAGTAGGGGCGGCGCACTCATGTGTTAAGTCGGCATTGACTTATGCACATCTTATCCCCCGGTGTCTGGCGCGAGTGCGATGAGCGCGCTGTCGGCGGGCATCGCATGCCGGCGCGAACCTGGTGAGCCGCCCCGCTTGCCCAATCCCGACCGGCGTGGTCTTTTTCCTCCCCGATTCACAAATGGTCCCACGGGCGCTTTTCCATGCCGCTTGCAATCTACGCGCTGGCGCTTGCCGCCTTCGCGATCGGCACCGCCGAGTTCATCATTTCGGGCATCCTGCCGCCCCTGGCGGCCGATCTTTCCGTCAGCATACCCACCGCCGGCCTGCTCGTCAGCGCCTATGCGGTCGGCGTCGCCGTCGGCGGGCCCATCCTTACCGTGGCAACGGCACGCTTCTCCCCCAAGACGGTTATCGTCTCCGCCCTGATCCTGTTTTCAGTGGCCCAGGGATTATGCGCCCTTGCGCCGGATTACGGCCTCCTGCTGGCGGCCCGGCTGTTCTCGGCTTGCAGCCACGGCGTCTTTTTCGGCGCCGGGAATGTCGTCGTGTCCAGGCTCGTACCTCTGGAACGGCGCGGTGCCGCTTTTTCCCTCTTCATCGGCGGCATCACCATTGCCAATCTGTTGGGACTGCCCGGTGGCAGCGCCATCGGAAATGCCTTCGGCTGGCGGATGGCTTTTGTTGCGGTAGCCCTGCTCGGGGTAATTGCGATTGTGGTTTTGATCGCAAAATTGCCCGCCACGCGCGAAGGAGAGCACCGTCCACCTGACTTCCGAGGCCAGTTGCGGGCGCTGCGGCACCAACAAGTCCTTCTGTCCTACCTGACCATCACCATCGTGATGATCGCCGCGCTCACCTTCGGGACCTATCAGGTACCGATCCTCATCAACGTGACCGGCGTCGATCCTTCCGTCGTACCTCTCTACCTGCTGCTTGGCGGCGTGGGGTCGGTGATCGGCATCTACGCCGGCGGGCGCGCCACCGACTGGAAGCCGATGCCGTCGCTGATCGCCGTCCTGCTGCTGCAGGCGCTGTTCTTCGGCACCATGCTGTTTGCGATGCACGATCCCACCCTGATGGCATTGAACATCTTCACCAGCGGGGTCACGGGATTTGCTTTTTCGACGCCCCTGCAGGCGCGCGTCCTGCAGGCGGCGCGCGAGGCGCCCAATCTCGCCTCCGCGCTGATCTCCACCGCGTTCAATATCGGCATAGCCGGCGGCGCCTTCCTGGGCGCAATGCTGCTCAATGCCGGCGTCTCCTATGCGCACCTGCCCGCCGTGGGCATAGTCTGCGGCCTCGCCGCGGCCGGTGTCGCCTCCTGGTCCTGGTCGCGCGAGAAGCGGATGGCGGCGGTGCCGGCTTAGCTGCCCAGCGCCGCTTTCACCCTGGCCGATGCCCTGCCGAAATCGATCCGGCCGGGATAATCGGCCTTGAGCGAGGCAATGACCTTGCCCATGTCCCTAGCGCCGGCCGCGCCGGTCTTGGCGATGGCCGCCTCGATCGCCTCCCCGACCTCCGCGTCGCTGAGCCCCGTGGGCAGGAACTCGTTGAGGATGTCGATCTCCTCTTTCTCGACGATGGCGAGATCGTCGCGCCCGGCGTGGGCATAGATCGCAAGGCTCTCCTCGCGCTGCTTCACCATCTTCTGCAGCAGCACCAGGATTTCCTCGTTGCCCAGCGGTCCCTTGCCCCGTCCGCGGGCGTCGATGTCGCGGTCCTTGATCGCGGCGTTGATCGCCCGCAAGGTGGCCGTCCGCCGCTGATCGCGCGCCTTCAGCGCCGCCTTGTAGCCCTGTTCGATCGCTTCGCGCATCGCCTGTCGGTCCTCTTGTCACTCGGATTTGACCGACCATATAGCCCTTCGGATCGGCGTTATCCACTTGCGCCGCCAGGGCCCTCCACTTATGAGGAGCCCTCAACCGGCGTTCTGCAGAACCTTTGGAGACCACCCGTGACCGGCTGGCAGCAATTCCCCGCGACCGCCCTTCTGATCCTGGCGGATGGTACGCGCCTCGAAGGCCGCGGCATCGGCGCGATCGGCCACTCGGCCGGCGAGGTCTGCTTCAATACCGCCATGACCGGTTATCAGGAAATCCTGACCGATCCCTCCTATGCCGGCCAGATCATCACCTTCACCTTCCCCCATATCGGCAATGTCGGCACCAACGACGACGACATCGAGACGGTGAACATGGCCGCGCTCTCGGGCGTACGCGGCTGCGTGCTCAGGGCCGACATCACCAACCCCTCGAATTACCGTGCCGCGCACAAGCTCGACGCCTGGCTGAAGTCCCGCAACATCATCGGCATCACCGGCATCGACACCAGGGCATTGACTGCCCGTATCAGGGAAACCGGCATGCCCAGCGGCGTCATCGCCCATTCTCCCGACGGATATTTCCACGAGCCGTCCATAATCGCGGAACTCAAAGCCTTCCCCGGCCTCGAGGGGCTCGATCTCGCCAAGGAAGTCACCACCGCCCAGACCTATCGCTGGGACCAGACGGGCTGGAAATGGAACGAGGGCTATGGCCGCCTGGAGAACCCGGAGTTCCACGTCGTCGCCGTCGACTACGGCGCCAAGCGCAACATCCTGCGCTGTCTCGCCGATCAGGGGGCCAGGGTAACCGTCGTGCCCGCCACTGCGACCGCGAAGGATATTCTCGCCCACAACCCCGACGGCATCTTCCTGTCCAACGGACCGGGCGATCCGGCCGCGACCGGGAAATATGCGGTTCCCACGATCAAGGCGCTGATGGAAACCGGCAAGCCCGTTTTCGGCATCTGCCTCGGCCATCAGCTCCTCGGGCTCGCCCTGGGCGGCAAGACCTCCAAGATGCATCAGGGCCACCATGGCGCCAATCACCCGGTCAAGGACCTGACCACCGGCAAGGTCGAGATCACTTCCATGAACCATGGCTTTGCGGTTGACTCCGAAAGCCTGCCATCCGGCGTGATCCAGACCCATGTATCGCTGTTCGACGGCTCAAATGCCGGACTCGCGGTCGAGGGAAAGCCGATCTTTTCGGTGCAGTACCATCCCGAAGCCTCTCCCGGTCCGCACGACAGCCACTACCTCTTCACCCGCTTCCTCAATCTGGTTCGGGCTCAGAAAGGGCTGCCGCAGCAGCCGGAAAGCGCCACACCGGCGGTCTGAAAAGAGAAAGCCACCCCCTCGGGGGGGGCCTCCCATTGGTCCGGCGTCTTGGTTGCTAGGCGGCCGGATTGGCCGCCAAGTAGGCGTCGTACTCTTCCTGAGAAAGGCTGCCATTCTGGTCGAGATCGGCGGCAGCATACGCTTCCTCGGTCAGAGCGGGCCACACAACCTGCGCTTCCGTTAGGGAGATGTCGCCGCTGACGTCGGTATCGACCGAGGTAAAATCGGTGGCGACCTGCGCCATCGCAGCGGTCGAGACGCCAAGGGCAATGATGGAAACGAGTAGTTTCTTCATGGGGTATTCCCTCCATGTGGGGTTTTGACGCGGCGCGGGATCTGTCCGGCGCCGACGAGCGACATCAACCGCCGCCCGTGCTCACAAGGCTGGGTTTCGATTGTGATCAGAAGGCGTCGAGACTCGGGCTCGTGTTAGGAAATTTCCCGGTGATTTCTGGGCCTTAGGTGAACCCAGGGTGAACATCGAAAATATGCGGAACCGAATGGCCTCCGAGGCATTTCTATTGGTTTTGCCTCGCCCGGAACGCCTCTCGCGGCGGCGGCAAAATCCGGTTCACCGCATGCAGGCTAGACGAAAATCGAATCATGATTCGCGGGCTCGTTCGCCCGCGGGCGTCGACCCCCGGTCTCCTCGGGGCTATATGGCACCATTGCCGAAGGTGTCGCACTGCCCCACATCGCCGCTTTGCATGCCGCGATTGAGCCATTCCCTGCGCTGCGCCGATGTTCCGTGGGTGAAATTGCGGGGCTGTACGGTGCCGCGCGTGAGCGTATCGTCGCCGATCTGGTTGGCGGCGTTGATCGCCTCCTCCGCATCGCCCTGTTCGAGCAGATTCTCGCGATTTACATAGTTGGCCCAGACGCCCGCATAGCAGTCCGCCTGCAACTCGACCCGCACCGAATAGGCGTTCCGCTCCTCCTGGCTCATCCGCGCGCGCCGCGCATTGAAATCGGGCAGCACGCCGGTCAGGTTCTGCACGTGGTGGCCGATCTCGTGCGCAATCACATAGGCCTGGGCGAAGTCTCCGGGTGCGCCGAATTGCTGCCGCAACCGGTCGTAGAAACGCAAGTCGATATAGACCTTCCGATCATCGGGGCAATAGAACGGTCCGCTGCTGGCATCCGCGACACCACAGCCGGACTCGGTCATCTCCGTGAACAACACCACCTTGGGCGGCGCATACCGCATGTTGTTCTGCTGAAACACTTCGCCCCAGAGCGTCTCGGTCTCCTTGACGACCACGCCGACAAATTGCGCCAGTTCGTCGTCGCCTGCATTGGCGGACGGCACGGAAGCATTCGTCTGGCGCGGCACCGAACTTGTATTGCCGGCGAGCATGTCGAGCGGATTGATCCCCACCGCAAAAAGAATGAGCCCGATAACGATGATCGCGCCGATACCGCCGAGCCCGCCCGAGCGCCCGCCCATCGGTATGCGCATTCCGCCGCCCCGGCCGAAGCCGCCGCCGGTCCCGCCGGCCGTGCCGCGCCGGTCTTCGATATTGGAGCTGCGCTCGCGTCCGCGCCACTTCATGGCGTCTCTCCTGCCGACATGTCATCTTCGGTCCCGAGCCAACCTCTGGCAACGAGAAGTTTGACCAACCGGTCCAGAATTCCTACGCTCTCCCCGCCTCCGTCATCGCGGCGTCATTTGGCGGCGGCAAGAGGAACCAGTTCGCCGTGGTGGAAGAACAACCGGCTCCTCATCCCCATCGTTCCGCCAGGCCGCAGCGTTTTCGACTATTCAGGGAGAATCGAAATGACCTTCAATTACCGCATTTCCCGCCGCGCCTTCCTTGCTGGCTCCGCCAGCGCCGGCGCCCTCGTCGTCATGCATCCCTTCGCGGTTCTCGCCGCGGCCGGCCAGGCGCATCTGCGCATCATGGAAACCACCGATCTCCATGTCGCGGTCTTTCCCTACGATTACTACGCCGACGCGCCCAACGACACTCTCGGTCTGGCACGCACGGCGGCGATCATCGACTCCATCCGCTCGGAGGCGGGGAACTCCATCCTTGTCGACAATGGCGACGTCATCCAGGGCAATCCGATGGGCGACTACATCGCCTACGAGAAAGGCCTCAACGAGGACGAGTCGCATCCGATCATCGCCGCCATGAACACGCTTGGCTACGAGGTCGGCACGCTTGGCAATCACGAATTCAACTACGGCCTGGAGTTCCTGGACACCGCCCTGTCGGGCGCCGCGTTCCCCTTCGTCTCGGCCAATCTGGTCAAGGGAGAGCTTGCCGCCGATCCGCTTTCCGACACCACCTACATCGCGCCCTACGGCATCGTGGACAAAGAACTCACCGACGGCGAGGGGAACACGCACACCATCAAGCTCGGCTTCATCGGCTTCCTGCCGCCGCAGATCATGACCTGGGATTCCACCCATCTGGCGGGCAGGGTGAACACGCGCGACATCGTCGAAACCGCCAGGGCCTATGTGCCGAAGATGAAGGAGGAAGGCGCCGATATCATCATCGCCCTCTCCCATTCCGGCATTGATGCAAGCGGTTCCACAGGCGCTGAAAACGCCTCGCTGCAACTCGCGGCGGTCGATGGCATCGACGTGATCCTGACCGGCCACCAGCACCTCGTCTTCCCCGGTCCGGACTACAAGGACGTAACCGGCGCCGACATCGAAAAGGGCACGCTCAACGGCAAGCCCGCCGTCATGGCCGGCTTCTGGGGCTCGCATATGGGCCTCATCGATCTGCTGCTCGAAAAGGCCGACGGCGGCACATGGTCGGTGGTCTCCCATACCTCCGAAGCCCGTCCGATCTTCGAGCGCGTCGAAGGCAAGGTGAAGCCGCTGGTCGAGAGCAAGCCCGAAGTGCTGGCCGCCGCGCAGGCCAACCACGACGAAACGCTCGAATATGTCCGTCGCGCCGTCGGCGAAACGGCTGCGCCGCTGCATTCCTACTTCGCGCTGGTCGCCGACGATCCGTCGGTGCAGATCGTCAACATTGCCCAGAGATGGTACATGGAGCAGATGCTCCAGGGTACCGAATGGGAAAGCCTGCCGATCCTCTCGGCGGCGGCCCCGTTCAAGGCCGGCGGCCGCGGCGGCCCCGACTACTATACCGACGTGCCGGTCGGCCCGGTCGCCATCAAGAACGTCGCCGACCTATACCTCTACCCCAACACCATCCAGGCCGTGGTCATCACCGGGCAGGACGTGCAGAACTGGCTCGACAGGTCGGCCGGCATCTTCAACCAGATTGCCGCCGGCGCCGTCGATCAGCCGCTCATCAACCCTGAATTTCCGTCCTACAATTTCGACGTCATCGACGGGGTAACCTACAGGATCGACCTCACCAAGCCGTCGAAATACGGTCCCAAGGGCGAGGATCTCGGAATCACGGAGAGCCGCATCGTCGACCTGCAGTTCGATGGCAAGCCGATCGATCCGGCACAGAGATTCGTCGTCGCCTCCAACAACTACCGCGCCGGCGGCGGCGGTACCTTCCCCGGCATCGGGCGCGACAAGATCATCTTCAAGGGTCCCGATACCAACCGCGACATCATCGTCCGCTACATCATCGCGAACGGCACCATCGATCCCAAGGCGGACAGCAACTGGTCCCTGGCCCCTATCGGCGGCACCGTGCTGTTCGAAACCGGGCCCAAGGCCAAGGAGCACCTCGCCGACGTCACCGCCATCAAGATCGAATATGTCGGCCAGGCCGAAAGCGGCTTCGGCAGCTACCGCATTACGCTGTAGTGGCAAAGTCATTCAGATTTCGAAGGCCGGGAGCAATCCCGGCCTTTTCGCTTTCCGGCCTTTCTCAGACCGGCTTGAAATCCCCCAACGAAATTGCTCTGCTGCGCGGCCCGGATACCCTGGGCCCCGACACCAGCGTCGAACGGTTGCGATGGATCAGAAATCCAAGATCATCTCCCTGCTTGAACCGGCCGGAATCACGATCAACGGCCCCAATGCCTGGGACCCGCAAATTCACAATGAAGGGTTCTGGAACCGGCTCTTCGCCCAAGGCTCCCTCGGATTGGGCGAAGCCTACATGGACGGCTGGTGGGATGCCGCCGATCTGGCCGAGTTCTTCAATCGCGTCCTCGGCGCGCGCATCGATCAGAGCATCGAGCTGACGCCGGGCTTCTTCTGGCAGGTCGTGCGGGCGCGCATCCTCAACATGCAGACCCTCTCCCGTTCGCGGCGCGTGGCCGAGATGCACTACAGCGAAACCGACGCCTACAAGGCCACGCTCGATGCCCGCATGACCGGCAGTTGCGCGTATTGGGAGGGTGTCGACGATCTCGATGCGGCCCAGGAGGGCAAGCTCGATCTCGTGTGCCGCAAGATCGGGCTCAAGGCCGGCCAGAAAGTCTGGGATATCGGCTGCGGCTGGGGCGCCTTCATGGGCTTTGCCGCCGAAAAATATGGTGCCGGTTGCGTCGGCGTGACCGTTTCGCCGGATCAGGCCGCCTATGGCCGCGAACGCTACAAGGGCTTGCCCGTCGAGTTCCAGGTCAAGGATTACCGGGAGTTCGAAGGCAAGGCCGACCACGTGGTCTCGATGGGCATGTTCGAACACGTCGGTTACAAGAACTACCGTACCTATTTCGAGACGGCCCGCCGCGTCATCAAGGACGACGGGCTGTTCATGCTCCACACCATCGGCGCCCAGGAAACCACCCAGACCATCGAGCCCTGGTTGGACAAGTATATCTTCCCCGGCGGCGTTATCCCGTCCATGGCACAGATCGGCGCCGCGATCGACGGCCTCTTCACCGTGATCGACGTCCACAATATCGGCCCGCACTACGACAGGACGCTGATGGCCTGGCACGAGAACTTCGAGGCCAGGTGGCCCAAGCCCACCAACGCCGGAGAAGAGCGTTTCCACCGCATGTGGAAATACTATCTGCTCTGCTGCGCCGGCGCCTTCAGGGCCCGCGTCCTGCAGGTCTGGCAGTTCGTCTTTTCCACCGCCGGCGTTCCCGAGGGCTACCGTACCGCGCGCTAGGTCGTGCCCTTCGCGTTATTGAAATGGCGATGCGGGAAGGTCATCTGATGACCATGATCCGTGTTGCGTCATACAATATTCGCCGGGGCCTCGGTACCGACTGGCGGCGGAGTCTCGAGCGAAACCTCTCGGTACTGCGCGAGGTCGATGCCGACGTGGTTGCCGTGCAGGAGGCCGACCCGGTTTTCGGCGATCTCTTCAACAGGCTGCCAGCCGAGGCCATTGAGGCAGAGACCGACTATGTCCCGGTCAAGCTCGGCGCCACGCGGCGGGATATCGGCTGGCACGGCAACGTGGTTCTGGTCCGGCGTTCTGCCACCATCCTTGGCACTCATTGCATGGCGCTTCCTTCCTTCGAGGAAGCGCGCGGCGCGGCCGTCGTCGATCTGGCAGTAGGCGAGTTGCGGCTCCGGGTCGTCGCCATGCATCTGGGTCTGATCGGATTGTGGCGAACGCGGCAGGCCCTGGCGCTGCTCGACCGCATGAAAGCCTTCGAAACCCGCCTGCCGACCGTGATGCTGGGAGATCTCAATGAGTGGAGCACGAGAGGCACGTGCCTCTCGCATTTTGCCCAGGAGCATCATGTCGCTTCCCCGGGCCGCAGTTTTCCCTCGCGGCTGCCCCTTTTCGCGCTCGACAAGATCATGATCAATGCCGATCTACGCCTGGTTTCTTCGGGCGTCCACGATACGGAACTGGCCCGCAAGGCATCCGACCATCTCCCGATCTGGGCTCGCGTTGCACCGGCGGGGACGTTGGTTCCACCTGGAGCGTGATCGGCGAAAATTGTGGACTTTTACGGTTCGATGACGCGACAAAGCAAAGACTTGGAGCCCCATTTCGATTCACCCGAAATGGATATGGCTCTAGCTAGAGGCGGCGCGACGACGCCAAATCTGCTTCGAGTTGCTCCGCAAGCGCATCGTGAAATGCGCGGGACCGGCTGACCAGCACGCCTTCGAGGTTCATCTTGATACTGTCGATGCCGAGGTTGAAGCTGCCGACCGCGGCCCAGTCGTCGTCGACGATGGCGAGCTTGGCATGCATCATCCCGAGCTTGTATCCGTAAACCTCGATGCCGCGGCCCAAAAGGTCCCGTGCGAAACGCAGCGAGAACAGATCGATCAGCGGCTGATCGCTTTTCGATGGGATCATCACCCTCACCCGGACCCCGCGGCGCGTCGCCCGCTCCATTGTTGTCCAGAACCTGCCGACTGGCACGAGATAGGGGGACGTAAGGGTGACGATCCGCTCGGCCTGCGCGATCCGTTCTATCAGCTCCAGATAGTACTCGCGCTTGCCCGGCCCATAAGGCGAGCTGACCATGTACGACCAGTCGCCATCCTTCTCCTCAGGCGCACTGTGGCTGGGATCGGGCGGTTCCGCATCAAGCTTGTTGGCGCGAAGCCATGTGGTTTCGAACTCCTCCAGAGCCTTTCGCGCAACCGGCCCTTCGATCAGCACCATCGTGTCGCGCCAGTCCTCCATCCGTGGGTGGAAACATGAGCCGCCGGTCATCAGCCACTGGCCGTCGCAGACGATCGATTTCCGATGCAACCGGTGAAACGCCGAGGCCGGGTTCCGGAAGAACTCTGCGACGCCGTTGAAGATCGCTATTTCGCCGCCTGCCCGGAGCAGGTGGCGGGCCCCCTCGCTCTTGAGCAGGTTGCGGCTCCCGAAAGCATCGGCCACCAGGCGCACCCGGACGCCATGCCTGGTCTTGTCGGTCAGAATGTCCAGGATTTCCCGGCCGATCCCCTGGTACGAGAAGATATATTGCTCTATGGCGATGGTTTCCCGCGCGGCCTTGAGCATCTCCTTGGCTGCGGCCCAGGCCGCCCGATTGGTGTGGAAAAGCGCCCAGCGCGGCGGCATAACGGCCGCAGCCGCGCTTTCGATGACACCCTCCTGCCCGGAAGAACCGGCGACCGCGGACTGCTGCCCGATGCGCTCAGGGCGCAGGACGGAAGCAGCCTTGCCATGTGTATCGTTCCCGCCCACCAAAACTCGCATTGTCATCTCACCCGCGGGCCGGTTGGCACGATCTTCCATCCGCCGAATTGATCTAATGCAATGGCGCTGGTGAACGTTCCGCCCAGCAAACCCCCGCAAGCGCGCTACCCGGCGCGTATGTGGGCCGGTTTTTCGTGACCCATGCGGTGTGACAGCGTGGCCGCCGCGTCGACCAGTGCCTGCACGTATTGGGCGTGGTTCGCCTGCGCGTCCTCGCGGGGCGCGACCAGGCACAGCGTTGCGATGCAGGTACCGTCCGGCTGATAGACCGGCACCGCGAAGCAATGGGTGAAATTGTCGGTGATGCTCTCGAAGGTGTAATAGCCGTCGCGCCGCGCGCCATGCACTTCGGCGAGAAACTGCTCGCGGTCGAGCCGGCTGCCGTCCGGCAGCACAAAATCCTCCTCGGGGACGAAATCGAGGATCTGCGCGTCGCGCATGTGCGAGACCAGCAGCCGCCCCGACGCCGTCCACGGAATCGGCACCGGCTCGCCGACATCCGATGAGATGCGGAACGGCCGTACGCCCTCCCTCATCATTGCCACGGTGTACTTGTTGCCGTCGAGCATGCACAACTGCGCTGTCTCGCGGGTCTCTTGCGCGAGTTGCTGCAGCAGACCTTCGGCGACATGTCCGAGGTCGAAATGCTCGGCATAGGCCATGCCCAGGAAGTAAAGCCGCCGACCCAGATATACCCGACCCTCGCCGCCTGCATATTCGAGCACGCCGTTGCCCAGCAGCAGGTTCACCAGCAGGTAGACCGACGAGCGGGGCGCCTTGATGCCGGTCGCAATCTCGTTCGGTCGCAATGGCTCGCGCCTTAGACGCAGGTAGTCGAGGATCTCAAACGCTCGTTCCAACCCCCGGGCCCTGCCCTTCAACGCATCGCCGTTTTGATCGTCCATCCTCGGCGGCCTCCCGTTGCCGCCTGCCTAGAGCCAGACCCGCTCCGCTTGAATCGGAGCGGGGGTCCAAGTTGTTGTTTGGTCGCGCGATCGAACCGCGGAAGTCTTCAACTTCCGCCGATCACGCTCTCGGGTCGAAACTC
>JAUXUM010000001.1 GCA_030680995.1 Devosia sp. | reverse complement strand
GTGGTTCGATTCCGCCCCTGGGCACCACCCACCCTTCCCACAGATGAACATAGAGACACGGAAAGGCAGGATTCCTGGGCATCTCGACGTGTTGCGGTGCTCATAGGTGAACACCAAAACCCGTTGCAACGCATCAAATTGTGGGTAATGATTTGACAGTTACCCACAGGAGCGCCCGAGCGCTACCCACACGGGTCTGTCGGATTTCGCCCCGCAAGCCACGCATACACATAGGCGTTGTCGCCCAGATACTCGGTGTAGGTCACCGACGCCGCCAAGCCATTCCCCGCCGTACCGTGCCGCGGCGACAGGCCGTCGGCCCGAAGGCCGAGGGTGATGGCGCGTTCATCCGCCTGCCGTTGAGCGAAAACTCGCCCTCGGTGATCGGATCGAGCCCCGCGATCAACCGTAGCAGGGTGGACCTGCCGCAGCCCGACGGACCGTCGAAGACCACGAATTCCTTGTCGCCGACATCCAGATCGATGCCATGCAGAACCGCGACCGCCTTGAAACGCTTCTTGATGCCGCGCGGCGAAAGTCGCGCCAAAGTCCCCTCCGGACCACAAGCAAGACCATTTGCAGGGCCACTACATGACCAATCAGTCTTGCGCGGTTGGGAAGCGACGCAAAGCGCGGCACCCGACATACAGGTGCCGGCAAGTCCTGCGGCGGCGCCAAGCGTTGGCAATGGGCGCGATGCGTATCGGCATCGGCCTTTACACGAGGCGATAGACCCGTCCCGCGCCGGCGTCCCGATAGAGGTCGACGCGGACGCCGTCCCAGTGATAGTCGAGGTGCCGGCCCTGCACGGGGTTGGCGGCGATATCGGGATAGAAGAGCCCGACGCATTCGCCGCTCGCGAAGCGCAGGCTCGGATAGACGATGCCCTCCGATCCGGCGGCGCGGAGGTCGCGTCCAAGCGCCCGGCTGGCCGAATGGTCGTCGGGATCGAGCGCCGCGAGCCAGGCGGCGTGACGGCTGCGAAGATCATGCAGTTGCGCCTCCACATCGAGGACAATCTCCCGGAACTGCGATGTCCAGCCCGGCGGCTCCATGGTACGCGCCATGAAGCTGGCGTGGCGATGGATGGTCTCGAACAGGGCGGCTTCGGAGATGTTGCCGGCATAGAGCACACCGAACGCGCCATCGCTGAACCGGCTCGGCCGGTCGGGGCTGGCGTGGGTGAAGGGCGCCATCAGGTAGCTGGAGCCTGGCCCGGCGACGCGTCGCGCCGGTGGCACGAGATCGAGATTGCCGATGCTTTCCATCAGTCGGGGATTGGTCTTCATTTCCGCGGATACGAGCAGCGGCCAGTCGGCCGGATCGGCGATATCCTCGAACAGGTCGACGGGCGGGAAGATGCTGCGGATGATGCGTACCGCACCCTGCCACTTGACTCCGGCGACAGGCAGGCCGGCGATCGCGATCACCAGCCGCCGCGCTCCGCGTCGAGGTAGCGGCGCACGCGCATCAGGTCGGTCAATTCGCCGCCGAGCATGATCCCGAGGGCGGTCTTGCCGGCGAAAGCGACATTGGGTTTCTGCATCCACGCGTAGCCGCGCTGCGGCTCGCGGAAGATGATCCGCAGCGCCTTGTGGATGCCCATGAGGTTGGAGAGCCGGGCCTTGCCGTCGCGGTTGATGCGACCGATCTCGCCCGCCTTCCAGCGCCGATAGGTGCGCAACGGCAAGTCGAGCAACGTTGCCGCCTGTTCGTCCGTGACTTCCCAGAGGCGGAACAGATTGAGCGCCGCGCGGAACATTGCCGCCGCCTCGTCGTCGGTGACCGGTTCGGGGGCGAACGCGCGCGGCGCGGTGTCGACGGGCTGCAAAATGGTCATGGTCGATTCCCAATATGGCATCATATAGAGATACTAATGCCATTTGGCAAGACAAAGCGCGACCACAATCACGGCAGGGCAGCTGGACCCTATGCCGTCAGCGCGCCGCGGCCATTTCGGCTGCGAGCGCCGTCTCGGCGGTGCCCGCGATCATCAATTCGAGGATTTCGTCCTCGTTTGTCGCCTTGACGTACCGGTCCCCGACATTCTCTCCGCGCTTGAGCACCATCACCCGGTCGCCGACCGCGAATATGTCCACCAGCCGGTGCGAGATGATGACTTGCGCCACCCCTTGCGCCTTCAGCTCGAGCATTGTCTTGAGCAGTGTATCGGTGGCGGTATGGGAGAGGTTGGCCGTCGGCTCATCGAGGATCACGACCTTGGGGTTGAAGGAGATCGCCCGCGCTATGGCGACCGATTGCTGGCGGCCCCCCGAGAGGCTCTCGACCTTCTGGTACACGGAGTTGACGTTGACCTTCAGACGCTCGAGCACGCCCGAGGCCTCGCGATACATGGCGACACGATCGACGAAGGGACCCTTGCGCGGCCAGCGGCCGAGGAAGATGTTCTGCGCCACGTCCATGTTCCCGCACAGCGCGAAATCCTGATAGATCATCTCGATGCCGAGCTGGCGGCTCTCGTGCGGCGTGCGGAAATTGGTGGGCTGATCGTCCACCAGTACGCTTCCGCTGTCCCGGTGATAGGCGCCGGTCAGAATCTTCATCAGTGTCGACTTCCCAGCCGAGTTGTCGCCCACGAGCCCGAGGATTTCCCCGGGGGCCAGATGGAAGCTGACATTCTTCAGCGCCTGCACGGCGCCGAACGCCTTGGAAATCTCGATCATCTCGATGATGTTGGGTGCCCGCACCTCCGACCGTGCCGCGTCAGTCATCGGAAACCTCCTGTTGCCGGCCCGGTCTCAGCCGCTTCGCCCACTCCGTCAGGATCCCCTGCTGGCGGCCCGCGACGATCCACGCGCTGATGCCGCGCGCCATATAGAACATCTCCAGCGTCGCCACGAACGCCGGCAGCTTGTACTCAGCAACGAAGGGTCGATGGTTGTCGCGGCCGCCGCGCTCTGATCGCCCGCCGGAACCATGTCCCGGACTCGCCAAATAGCTGCCCGTTGCCGCCGGCGCTCTTCTCTTGCCGACCATCGGAAAACACTTCAAAAGAGATCCTTGGTGGCCGGAGTGACTGGACAAGGCATGACGGTCCGCCCCGCTGAACCTCTCCTTTCCACTGCGGACCAACCCGTGGCACCATCGACCGCTCAGCTCAAGCCCGGCATCAGCATTGTGGGCCACGCCATCGTCAGCGCCGACGGCATGATTGCGGATGCGGCGGGCGAGATGCCGGCGGCGCTTCGCAACGATGCCGATTGGCAGGCCTTCCAGAGTGCGCTCGACCGCGCTGCGCTCGTGGTTCTCGGTCGGGTGGGGCATGCGCGCCATCCCAATCCGGGTCGGCGGCGCCTGGTTCTCACCCGGTCCGTCCCGACGCTCCGGCCCGACACCAGCGACCCCCTGGCGCTGTTGTGGAACCCGCTGGGGATGCCCCTCGCCCACGTCCTCGACGTCCTCGAGATCGCCGAAGGCAGCGTCGCCGTTACCGGCGGCACCGGCGTCTTCGATCATTTCATCGGCCGCTACGACCGCTTCGACTTAAGCGAAATCCATGATTTCGTGCTGCCCGGCGGCAGGCCGTGCTTTAGCGCCGGCCACCCACGTACCGTGCTGGCCGCGGCCGGGCTGGCGCCGGGCCGCGGCGCGCTCATCGACACCGCCGCCGGGGTTGCCATGACCGCCTGGCTGCGCCGGGCCTGAGCCGCCCGGATCGCGCGTATACCCGCGGCGGCCAGCCCGGTCTGGATGCCGGCATTTCGGTCAGCGTCTTCTCGGTCAATTTGGGCCGGGCTGTTGCCTCCAGCAGTCTGATCCGTTCCCGCTCCGGCAGGGCCGCCGGCAGTACGCGCGCCATCGAGGCGCAATAGGCCGGTAACCGGCTGCCGACATTGATCCCGGTCGACATCGCCCGCCGCTGGCTGGCGCGGGCGACATAGACAATGTCGGTGCCCTCGAGGATGGAAGCCGGGCAGCTTTCGTCGGTATCCTGTGCCAGCTGCTCGAGATAGGGTTGCACCAGGCGGGGCAGGGGGCGAGCTGAGATAGGCATGGCCAAGCCGCAAGAGCCGTGGCGTCAGCCGAAAGAATTTTCCGTCGAATTCGGCATAGCCGCCCCTGACCAGGGTCAGCGGACACCGCCGCGCCGTCGCCCGCTCCAGCCCGGTCAGAACCGCGGCTTCGCTGATCGGTAGCTTTGGGCGGCTGGCGTCGAAGGCCTCGATGACTCGCAGCCCTTGGCAAAGCCGGCTATGGTTTCCTCGTTGCGCGCTCTCGTCGCCACGCCGTGCTCGTCCTGTTCGAATAGCGAACGAAACCCACCTAACCACCTGTGCCGGAGCGGTCAATGTTGACCCAGGCAGAACACAGGCAGGAGTTGGCACCGGCCGATCCTTGTGGTTGTATCGCGCGCTGCCCGGCCACTGCGCCGCGGCATTCCTCTCCTGCTGGTTCGGCCATTGGTTTCCGGTCTTGTCATTTCGCTCATCGCCGGGTTCGTTGCCTTCGCCGCGACCTGGCTGATCCTGCGCAACGCCCGGAGGCTTGGGGTGATCCAAGCCCCCAACGAGCGCTCGTCGCATACCGTACCGACCCCCAGCGGCGGCGGTGCGGGCATCGTCGCGGGTGGAGCCATCGCCACCGGCTTCGCCGCGCTGCACGCCCCGGTCACGGCGCTGCTCGTGCTCGCGACCTCGCTCATCATCGCCGCCATCGGCTTTTACGACGACCGCAAGCCGCTGCGCGCCAGCCTCCGGCTGGTTGCGCAAATCCTGCTCCTGGCCGTAACCATCGTTATTGCCGTCCCGCTCGCGGCGCTGACCGGCGGATTGCTCCAGCCGCTCCTCGTCCTCCTGCTTGTGCTTGCCGGCACCTACTGGATCAATCTGTTCAACTTCATGGACGGCATTGACGGCCTGGCGGCATCGCAGGCGGTTTTCATGTTGCTCGGTGCGGCGTTCCTTGCATTTGCCGGAACGGCAGAGGTTGTCGACGAGCCGAACCTCTGGTGGCTGATCGCGTTCGCTGCCGCCACTCTGGGCTTCCTGCCGCTCAATTGGCCGCCGGCGAAAATCTTCATGGGCGATGCCGGCAGCACCTACCTGGGCTTCGTCATCGCCGTTGCGGCTCTGCTGACGGTGGCGTGGGGCTGGCTGTCGCCATGGCAGTGGCTGATCGTCGGCGCCGCCTTCGTCACCGACGCCACCATCACGCTTGCCCGGCGCCTGCTGATGCGCGAGAAGGTATTCGAGGCGCACCGCCGCCACGCCTATCAAGTGCTCTCCAGACGCTGGCAGTCGCACCGGAGGGTGACGCTGGCCTTTGTTGCCACCAATCTCGTCTGGCTGTTGCCGCTGGCCTTTCTCGCGGGCGTGCAGCCGGGGTACGCACCAGTGCTGATCGTGATCGCCTATGCGCCGCTGGCGATACTGGCCGTCCTCGCCGGGGCCGGGGCCCCGGAGGCCGAGGCCTGAGCGGGATCAGGAAAAGTTGCGAGACTTTTCCGGTTCGATCCCGCGGCAATCAAAGACGCTAGAACAGCGACATGAACAGCGCCGCCACCACGATGATGCTGACCGAGCCGATGGCCGTGGCCGCCAGCATCGCTTGCGTGCGCCGTACTGCCTCTTCGTGGCCGTCGCGCAGACCGCGCGGTTTCGAGTCCAGATGCCCCAGATCGAGATGTGCCATCTAACCATGCCCCTCAGCATTGGTGAGAGGGAAAGGTGATCCGGATCGGAGTCGCGTGCCAGCGAATCGCCGAACTAGGATTAATTTTGTTCAAATGGGCTTCACCTTCGATGCTCTCGAAACCTTGCCGCTCTTCTGCTCTAATCCCCGCCCATGAATCAGACACCCGCCCAGACCGCGCTGAACAAGGCGCTGATACGCTGGTCGCTCTCTCGCGCCACGCTGATCGCCGAAACCCCGACGAGCTGGGTCTATCGCGTCGAGCAGAATGGCCGGAATCCGGCGGTGCTCAAGCAACTCAAGCCTGAGGCCGGCGACGAGGAACAACGCGGCACTGCGCTCCTCGCCTGGTATGGCGGCGAGGGCGCCGCGACGGTTTTCGACTCGCTGGGCGGCGTCGTCTTCATGGAATGGCTGGACGGGCCGACATTGGGGGAAGCGGCGCGCTCCGGCCGCGACGGGGAGGCGACTATCGCGCTGGCGGGCGTGGTCAGGACACTGCACGGCGCCCGCGAGGCCGACCCGCCACCGCTCTTGCCGCTGCGCCAATGGTACCGGGCACTGTTCGAAATGCCGGCCTCGCGCTGGCCGACGATGTCCAAGGACCTGCTGGCCCGTGCCGTGGGCGTTGCCCACAAGCTGTTCGACAAGCCGGCCGCTTCGCTGCCGCTGCACGGGGACCTCCGCCACGACAACATCATCTCCTCCCCGCGCGGCTGGCTGGCCATCGATCCCAAGGGACTGGTGGGCGACCCGGTCTATGAGGTGGCCAGCAGTTTCCTCAACCCGATCGATGCGCCGAAGCTGGTGACCGACCCCAGGCGCGTCGTCCGCCTCGCTGATCTCTACGAGGCCCGGCTGGGCTACAACCGCAAGCGCGTCCTCGGCTATGCCGCGACCCACGCGGCCCTCTCTGCCTGCTGGGACATGGGGGCGGGCAAGTCGATCACCCTGCAGCTCAACATGCTGCCCTTGCTGCTGGCGGCTTACGACCAGGCCTGAAGTCAGGCACCCCGGTACTGCCCGGGACACGGCCGGAATGTTCCAGCCTATAGGTGAGCCTGCCGGTGGCCGTGCCGAAGATGCCGGGCCGCTCCTGCGGGTTGAGTGCCAGGTGCTGGGTGGGGTGGCGAGGTTGTGCTGGACGCTGCGGCCATTGCCAAAGGGTCCGGATCGGCTAGTGTTCGGTCGCCGTGCGGCCGCAAAGTGGTGGAAAAGGCGCGGCCATCCGTTCCGGGGTCCTGTCCCATATGTATTCAGTTACTCGCCGCGGCTTTCTCCTGCTCTCTGCCGCCGGGCTGTTGAGCGGCTGTACTGCCATCGGTCCGGCCCCCGGCGTCGCCACCTCGCCGGCGCAATTGAGCGCCGCCACCACAACCGCGGCGATCAACGGCGTGCGCAAGGCCAATGGCCGTCCCCCGCTCGCCTACAATACCAGGCTCGAGGCCGCTGCGCGCTCGCAGGCCAGCCTGATGGCGAGCAGGGATCAGCTTTCGCACGATCTGGGCGTTACCTTGCGCCAGCGGGTCACCGCTGCCGGCTATGACGGCGCGGTAGGCGAGAACGTCGCCGGCGGCCAGCGCACGCTCGAACAGGCCATCCAGGGCTGGCTCGACTCGCCCAAGCACCGCGAGACGCTGCTTTCCGACCGCTTCACCGAGTTCGGCCTCGCCGTCGCCTCGGTCGGCGGCGGCCGCAAGAGCCGCTACGGCATCTACTGGGCCTTCATCGCCGGGGGCGATTTCGCCGCCTGGCGGTGAGCCTCGCGGCTTCCCCACCCACCGGCCGTCATCCTCGGGGAGCGTAGCGATACCGAGGACCCAGCCGCGCGACGTCTGTCGCGCGAGGACTTCCTGCCGCCGCCGTGATCGCTACCGCTTGAAGCAGTTCTCCCTGTGCCAGCTCAAAAACGCCGGGTGCGGCCGGTCCCGCCCCGCAGTCGGCCCGATCAGCCGGCCGGTCCGGTTGATCAGGCTTTCCACCCCGTCGCGGTCGTTGACGTGCCGCGAGACGACAATCTCCAGATCGTCGGTGAAGCCGATCAGCCCCCGGTCGAACATCCAGTGCGCCGTGCCCGAGAGCGCCACGCCATTGTTGATGATGTCGGGGCCGCTATGCTCCACCGGCCGGATATGCGCCGCAGCCACCTCGGCCCGCCCGCCGCCGTTGATCAGCTTCAGGCCGGTCACGGCGCAGCGCTCGTCATAGGCGCGCAGCACCACCCGCCGGAACACGCGGTCGCGGACGACGCGCGAGGTCAGCTGCTCCACGCGCTCGCGCTCCTGTTCGTATGTGAAGGGCGCCTGCGCCTCGTCGAACTCCAACGCCATTTCCGGCGCCGAGACGGGCATCCCGACCCGCGGCAGCACCGGCTGCTCCTCCGCCAGCCCGCGCGAGACGATGCGGTCGAAATCCTTGGGCGAGATCGGGCGCACCGCCGCCTGCGCGCGGCCGGAGATGCGTCCTTGCTCGTTCAGCAGGCCCGTCTCCGCCAAGCCGTCCTCGACCACGAAGGGCACCGGGTTGGGAAGGTGCATGAAGCTCCCCGGGTCGATCATCGCCAGGTACATGTCGGGCTCCTTCGGGTCCGGCACCACCCGCGCCACCCGCGCGATGGCGTTGTAGCCTTTCGACCCCACCACCTTGGTCGGCTCGTAGTAGACGATCCAGTCGCCGACGCACTGCGCCACCCGGGACAGGTACTGCTTGGGAAACTGGTACTGCGTCGCCGGACTGTCCTCGTAAGGCGAATCCGCGCGGTGAATGAAAACGCCAAAACCCATGCCAATGCCCCCTGCAATGGGTGGCAGTCTATGGGCGGGGAAGTGACATTGCCAAGCTCAACACGTGTCACTTCCACTATGGCAGTTTTGCGCCAGAAGCCGCCCCCGCACCCAGGGCTGTTAAGTGTGAGACCGTATCTCGGACGAGAATCCTACAC
>JAUXUM010000224.1 GCA_030680995.1 Devosia sp. | reverse complement strand
GAGCTCCGCGAGCGCTACATCCCGGATTCGGTGCTCAAGGGGGAGGCCAACCTGTTGCTGTTCCCCAATCTCGACTCCGCCAATCTGTCGATGACCTTACTCAAGGAAATGAACAATGCGCTTGCGGTCGGCCCGATCCTGAGGGGGCCGCGCGCGCCGGCCCATATCCTCGCCCCCTCGACCACGAGCCGTGGAATCGTCAATATGGCGGCAATCACCGCGAGCGAGGCGGTTGCACTGGAGGGGACTGGGGAATGATCCGGCATACGGTGGTGTTCACGCTGAGGCATGCCAAAGGCTCGCTCAAGGAAAAGGCCTTCCTGCGCGACGCCAAGATCCTGGCTGAAATACCGGACGTCAAGAAGTTCGAGCAGCTTCGGCAGACCAGTCCGAAGAACGACTACGATTTCGGCTTCTCAATGGAGTTCGCCGACCAGGCGGCATACACGGGATACAATGTGCACCCCAAGCACGTGGCGTTCGTCCGCGACAGGTGGGAGCACGAGGTGGAGAGGTTTTTGGAGATCGACTACGAGCCGGTGTGATCCTTCGAGGCTCGGCTTTCAGCCTCGCACCTCAGGGTGAGGCCTTCAGAGGTACGCTGCGCGAAAGCCGCAGGATGAGGGGTCTTGTGGGGGGCGAGGGCGCGGCCTTCCCTACTGGAACGCGGTTTCCGCAAAGCTCCGCAGCTTGCGCGAGTGGAGGCGTTCGGCGGGCTGGTCACGGAGGATCTCCATGGCCCGCAGCCCGATCAGGAGGTGCCGGTTGACCTGGGTGCGGTAGAAATCGGACGCCATGCCCGGCAGTTTGAGTTCACCGTGCAGGGGCTTGTCCGATACGCATAATAGCGTTCCGTAGGGCACGCGGAACCGGAAGCCGTTGGCCGCGATGGTGGCGCTTTCCATATCCAGCGCCACGGCGCGCGACTGGCTGAGGCGCTGGGTGATTTCCTTCTGGTCGCGCAATTCCCAATTGCGGTTGTCGAAGCTGGCGACGGTGCCGGTGCGCATGATTTTCTTGGTTTCGAGGCCTTCGAGCTTGGTGATCTCGGCTACCGCCCGCTCGAGCGCCACCTGCACCTCGGCGAGCGCCGGAATCGGTACGGAGAGGGGGAGATCCGCATCGAGCACGTGGTCTTCCCGCACATAGGCGTGCGCCAGCACATAGTCGCCCAGTTCCTGCGAATTGCGCAGGCCGGCGCAGTGGCCGAGCATCAGCCATGCGTGCGGGCGGAGCACCGCGATGTGGTCGGTGATGGTCTTGGCGTTGGAGGGGCCGACGCCGATATTGACCATGGTGATGCCGCGGCCGCGGCCGGCGGTCAGGTGATGGGCCGGCATCTGCGGCGCCCGGCTTGCCGCGGCGCCGGTGGTGCCGCCGCCCAGCCGGGCATTGGCGGTGATCAGATTGCCCGGCTCGACGAAGGTGTCGTAGTGGGGGTGCCCAGCCGCCATGTAGTCCTTGGCGATGCGGCAGAACTCGTCGACGTAGAACGAATAGTTGGTAAAGATCACGAAATTCTGGAAGTGCGGGGCCTCGGTGCCGGTGTAGTGGCTGAGCCGGTGCAGCGAGTAGTCGATCCGCGGCGCGGTGAAGGCGGCCAGCGGGTATGGCCCGCCGACGGGCGGAATGAAGGTGCCGTTGGCGATCTCGTCGTCGGTATCCTGCAGGTCCGGCGCATCGAAGATATCGCGCAGCGGGACGCCCAGGGCATTGAGCGTTTCCCCATCCAGCCGCTCACTGTCGCCTACCGCAAAATGCAGCGGGATCGGCTTGGTCGACTCCCCCACATAGATGGCGCCGCCGTGGTTCTTGAGGATGATGGAGAAGTTCTCGAGCAGGTAGTTCCGGAACAGCCCGGGCGCGGTGAGCGTGGTGCGGTAGGTACCGGGGCTATGGAGGAAACCATAGGGAAGCGTCGAATCGGACTTGCGGTAGCTGGTCGAGGTGACCTGCACCTCCGGGTAGAAGGCCCGCACCTTGCCCTTCGGGACGACACCCTTGGCAAGCTCGAAGAGGCGTTCGCGAATGAAAGCCGTATTGCGGCTGTAGATTTCCGCAACATATTCGTAGGCTCCCTCCGGATCGGTGAAAGCCTTCTGCGGGAGGGGATCTGGACTGATGGTGGGCATTGGTTTCTCTTGGCATCGCCTGGCGGCGTTGCGGCCCGGCTTTGCGGCCATTCCATAAGGTTTTCATGACGGTTCGGCAACAGGGGCGCTTTGATGGGTACCACATTCACCTTTCAGTGATTGGCACTGTTCCCGCCGCATTGAGTGCCCATCTTAAGGCTCAGTTCGCTGGATAATTGCAAACGACCCATGCACCGGTGAACAGTGAGGAGTTGCTCGCCGCCGCCCCCAAGCCCTCAACAGTGCGGCGGGTGCTTCTCGGGGCCATGGAGCCGGAAACGGTTCCATGGCCTTTTTGATTCCGGGATTGCGGCTGATCGCCGGGCAGCGGGAACAGCCGCGCCGGGGAGGTCTTCACGCCGCCACGCCGACAGTGATATGGTGCGCGCGGGATATCTTCCGAGGGCGGAAAATTGATCAGGCGGCTATTGCTCGTTCTTGCCGGTCTGTCGCTGCTGAGTACGCCTGGCTTGGGCGTGGAGGCCATCGAATCGGTGTTCCAAGTCAGCTACACGCACGCCGGCCGGGAACATTTCGTGGACGATCGTGTGGTGCCGCTGCTGCCGGGCAATGCCTGTTACTCCTGGTATCTCAGACTGACCGAGGCCAATGCCGCGGTGACCGCGGTCGAACGCTTTAGGCTGCCCGAGCCGCTGGCGGCCTGGGCCACGACCGGTTCCACGCCTGACGATTCCACCCGGATCGAGGAAGATGGGCAGGTCGCCGTGACGACGATTGAGGCCGTCTCCGACGACGAGGGCTGGATCTCGCATGGCTGGTGCGCGGCCGTGGGCGACCCGCTCGGCCTGCATCGCATCGACGTCGTCATGGACGGCACGTCCCTGGCCGAATTCGAGTTCGACGTGGTGGCGCCGGAGGATTATGGATTTCCGACCACCGCTCCGCCCGATCCAAACGCCCGCAGCGCCAACAACAGCTGGTAGCTTTCCCTCCCAAATCGATATTCTCAACACGTCCGTTCGGCGCCATCTCGAGGTTGTTTCCAATGACGATTTCCATGTACTCGGCGTCGGTGCCGGTCTTTACCCGTATGCTGCGCAACCTGCTCGCCATCCTGGAGAAGGCCGAGGCCAACGCGGCCGAGCGCAGGATCAAGCCCGAAGTGCTGGCCGGTGCCCGACTGGCCCCGGACATGTACCCGCTGAGCTTCCAGATCCAGAGCGCGACCGACCGCACAAAATTCTTCGTGGCCCGGGTGACCGGCCAGCAGGCGCCCTCATGGGCAGACGACGAGCAGACTTTGGCGGACCTCAGGGCTCGCATCAACAAGGGACTGGAGTTCCTCGCCACGGTCAGGCCGGAGGAACTCGACGGGACCGAAGAGAAGCTCATCCCGCTCAAGGTCCGTGGCGAGGAGGTGCGGGTTCGCGCGCAGGACTACCTGCTCAACAACGTGACGCCCAATTTCTATTTCCATGTGACGACGGCCTACGACATCCTGCGCCACAACGGTGTCCCGATCGGCAAGCGCGACTTCGTGGGCTAGCTGTGAGCTATCGTTCCTGGATGGATTCGAGATAGACGATGATGTGCGCGATACGGCGCGCGATCAGCGCCTCGACCACGGTACCTTTCGGGAACGCCTCCAGTTCGTGGGCGAAAAGCTGGCCCCAGGGCGGCATGGCGAGATTGAGATGGCCGACAATCTCGATGCGGCCGTCGATTGCGGCGGTGACCTTCTCCACCGGAAAGGCGCCGCCGTTTTGCCGGGCGAGTTGGGTGAGATCTGCCGGCGGCCTTGTCAGCGCCGCGGCGACCGGCCCGTTACCCTTGCCGCCTGCACCATGGCAGCTCACGCAGTAGAACTGGTAGGTCAACGTGCCGAAATGCAGCTGCAGGGTGCCGATGTCATCGGCTTGCGCTGGCGCCGCGGACAGCGCTCCGAGGATGCAAAGCAACAAGGCGGTCAATCGCAGGGGCATCGGCGTGTCCAATCGGCTGGGGCGGTAACGGGCAACATGCGCGCGAGGCGCCGCGCGGCGTTGATCTGCGTCAATCGACATTCATGGCGCCGGATCAACCGTAGCGCTCTTCGGTCCAGGGATCGCCGTGGTTGTGATAGCCGCGGACATCCCCGGAAGCCGGGACGGTCACGGGTCGTGAACCCGATCTTCCGCAGCCATTTGGCGCTCTTCCAGAAATAGAGATGCGGCACGACCAGTCGCACCGGGCCGTCATGCTCGAGGGCGAGCGGCTGGCCTTCCCAGCTATGGGAGATGATGGCGTCCGGACTGGCGAAATCCTCGAGCGCGAGGTTGGTGGCATAGCCGTCATCGCTCGTCAGCACGAAGGCCGCCTCGGGCGTGACGCGGTGGATGTCGGGGAGCTTGCTGCTCTGCGGCTGCGCCAGACAAGCCCGCCAGTTCCAGCTGGGGGGCCGTTCCACGGCACCGGCGACATCCAGCCGCCAGCTCTCGCGCGGGACATTGGGGGTTTGCCCGAGGTCGAGCACCGGCCAGTGCTGGCCGGGCGGCGGCCGGACTTCCTTTGGTCGGGTCCGTTGCCCGGTGAGGAACTTGCCCAGCGCGGCCCAGCGCGACTTGGTTTTGGTGAGCCTGGTGTCTTCGGGGAGATCGTCGTCGGGCATTCGCGCTCATCTCAACGGGAGAGGATCAATCTAGCACGTCGGCGGCGGTCAAGGCATAGGCCTTGCCGAAGCCGCCGTTGAGGCTTGCCCCGACAGGCTCGAGGCGGAAGTAGCGGAAATCGCCAAGGCCTGCGTAGAGCTTCGCCTTCGGAGAATGTGCCAAATAGCGCTCCGCGATCCGTGCCTCTTCCGTGCTGCCGCGCTCGATCTGGCGTGCATCGCAATGGAGGGTGATGCGTGGATGGGCGAGCGGATCGCCCTTGCCGGACTCGCCGATCAGCAGCGAACAGCGCGGATCGGCGCGCAGGGCAGGGGTATGAGCCGCCAAGGCGGAAACCAGGATCGCCGGCGCGCCGTCGGCATCGGTCGCAATGCCGACGCGGGTGGCGATGGGGCGACCGGTCCGCGGGTCGAGCGTCGCGATCACGGCATGATGTGCGGCGCGGATGAGGGACTTGGCGAGACGGACCACTTCCTGGTCCGTATCGAGCAGCACTTTCTTGCCTGCGTCTTCCAAGTCGGTGCCTCGCCGCAAAACCGGATCGGGTACCAATGTGCAACGCCCAGATCCTTCCCATGTCAATGCCTGGTTGTCCGATACCGGAGAGAACTGATGCTGAACCCTGAAGATCGCCGTGCCATCGAGAACCGGTTTTCGCGGCTTGGCGACGTGGAGCGCAGGCCCAGGAAGCCGACCAGGAGACGGGCAGGATGCTCCGGACACCGACGCCGGCGGCGGCGATTTCTGATCGTAGCCGGCCGGTCTTGTCCAAGCGACGAATCGGCGGGCATGATGGCCGGACATGGCTGACGAAGAACCGCAGATCCACATCGAGCACGTAGACGCCGCGGAGGGGGCCGACCGTTTGTCGGCCATCCTCGCGGCCATCGCACTGGCGCAGGACAAGGAGCGGATATCGATCGGCGACCTGCTCGAGGCACTGCGGCACCGGGCGCTGGGGGCGCTGATGTTCATCTTCGCGGTGCCGACGGCACTGCCGATGCCACCGGGCGTTTCGGCTATCCTGGGAGCGCCGCTCCTCTTCCTCACGGCTCAGCTGATGCTGGGCATGCGGCCCTGGCTGCCCAAAATCGTGACCGAGAGGTCACTGAGCCGCGTCGATTTCGAGAAGGTGGTGGCCAAGGTGGCGCCGTGGCTGACCAAGGCCGAGAGCGTGATGAAACCGCGGCTGCAGGTTCTCGCCGTGCGCCCGGCCGTTCACCTCATCGGGCTGGTGGCCCTCATCATGTCGATCATCCTGTTCCTGCCCATCCCTTTGGGCAACATGTTGCCGTCGGTCGCGATCTGCATCCTGTCATTGGGGATTCTCGAACGGGACGGTGTGTGGATTCTGATCGGCGTGATGGTTGCCGTGGTGTCTGTGGTGATCGTCTGGGGGTTGCTCTGGGCCCTGATATTCGGCGCGCTGTACCTGCTCAGCAACTTCATCGGGTCGGTCAGTCCGATCGGCTAGAGCTTCTCGTAGAACTCGTTGCCGCCGGCTTCGAGCACGTAATACATGTTGTTGTAGGGGAAGCGCAGGCCGGCTGTATGGAAGTGCTTGGCATAGCGCACGCCGGGATGGCGTCGGCCGGCGAGGACCGCATCGGCGACCATCGCGGCGCGAGCCATGCTCGATTTTTCCTTCATCGGCTTCCACAGGACGCCGTCGGCGAACTGGTTCTTCTGGCCGATGACCGCACAGATCGACTTGGGATATTTCGGATCGGCCAGCCGGTTCATCACCACTGTGCCGACGGCAAGCATGCCTTCTTCGCTTGAACGGTTGGATTCAAAATACATCACCCGGATCATGCACTCGCGAGGCGAGAGATGGGCGAAGGGCGAGAATATTGCACAGCCGGCCAGCGCGGGGATAAGCACGAGGATAGCCGGCAACAGTCGCAGAAGGCTGGCCAAGGGATGCTCCAGACTCGATACAACTCAGGAGGGCCGAGGGGCCGTCACCGGATCAATTTAGACGGATCGCGTTAAGATCGCGTTTGCTTTGAGAAAGGCGGTCGCGGCCCGAGAGCTGCGAGACCATGTGAGCAAACCGCTCGAAGATATTGGAAGATATTGGACCACATTGAGGACTCCGGATGTTGATCCGGACCGAAAGGCGCTGGGCACAGGCGTTCCATGCCTCACTTGCAGCGCAGCAAGGTCACCTTTTCGCCGCCGCGATCCAGATAGGTTAGGGTAACGCCTTCGCCGGTCGGAGCGAAGACGGAGGTCATGGCGACACGCTCGGTGGCGGTCTGACCCTCACCCGTGCAGGAGAGGCTGGCGGTGAAGCTGCCATCGCCGTTGTCGGCGAGTTCGGTGACGTCGCAGACGTTCTCGCTCCCCTCGAAGCGGGTCGCCGAAATGGTAATCGGGGTGCCTTCGCCCGTGCCGCCGCACCAGGCAAGATTGGCGGCCCAGGTGCCGAAGAGGGGCGCCGTGCCCGCGGGGGTGGCGGGGGCCTGTGCGGCGGGCTGGATGTCGACGGACGCCTGGGTCGCCGATGGAGTCGGGCTCTGGTCGCAGGCGGCCAGAAACAGGGGAAGAGCGAGCAGGAGAGGAGAGGGACGCAGGGGCTTGCTCCGTAGTTGACGATCGATCCTGATCCGCGATCATGGCGGAATTGGTTACGCCGGACCAGGGCAGGTAAATCTCACGGCGGGAAAGCCCGATCACCGCTCGCCGCGGCGGTAGGGCACCATCAGTGCCTGCGGAACGCGCGCGCGCCGCGACATGATGATCAGGGCCACGATGGAGAGGACATAGGGCACCATCAGGAACAGCTGGTAGGGGATGGCCTCGCTGACGACGTGCTGCAGCCGCAACTGGTAGGCATCGAAGAGGGCAAAGAGCAGCGCGCCCAAAAGGGCTCTGCCGGGCCGCCAGGAGGCGAAGACCACGAGTGCGATGCACACCCAGCCGCGGCCCTGGACCATGGTGGGAAAAAAGCTGTTGAAGGTGGCCGTGGTCAGGAACGCCCCGCCCAGGGCCATGATGGCGCTGCCGGCGACGATTGCCCCGATGCGGATGCCGATGGGGCTGAGCCCCTGGGCTTCGACCGCGTGCGGGTTCTCGCCCGCCATGCGCACCGCAAGGCCAAGCGGGGTCCTGGCCAGCACATAGGCGACGACGCCGGTCAAAGCGATGGCAAGATAGGTCGGCGCGGTCTGCGAAAACAGCGCCACGCCCAGGAACGGGAAATCGGAGAGGCCGGGGATTGCCAGCGGTTGAAACGGGATGATCGTGGGCGGCGACGAGGACACCGGCAGCGAGAGGCGGAAGACAAAGTAGGTGAGGGAGGACGCAAAGAGCGTGATGCCGAGGCCGGTCACATGCTGGGACAGGCCGAGCGGTACGGTGAGCAGGGCGTGCAGCAGGCCAAAGGCGGCGCCACAGAGAGCGGCGGCGAACAGGCCGAGCCACAAATCGCCGCCCTGATAGACCGTCATCCAGGCAACCATGGCACCCAGGGTCATGATGCCCTCAATGCCCAGGTTGAGGACGCCCGCCCGTTCGCAGATCAAGACGCCGAGGGTGCCGAAGATCAGGGGCGTCGCGATGCGCAGGACGGCGGCCCAGAGGCTGGCGGTGCCCAGGATATCGAGTGCTTCGGTCATCGGCGGACCCTGTAGGAGGTAAAGAGCAGGGAGACGAGCATGGTCAGCAGCGAGATGGAGACGATCACATCGGCGATGAAGCTGGGGACGCCGAGCGCGCGGCTCATGCTGTCGGCGCCTACAAAGACGATGGCGACGAAGAGCGCGGTCGCGATCACGCCCACCGGGTGCAGGGCGGCGAGCATGGCGACGACGATGCCGGAATAGCCGTAGCCGGGCGAGAGATCGGTGGTGACGTAGCCCTTGAGCCCGGCGACCTCGATGGCGCCGGCAAGCCCGGCCAGCCCGCCGGAGAGGCAGGCCACGGCAATCAGTGTGCGGGGCAGGGAGACACCGGCAAAGGCGGCCGCCCGCGGATTGAGGCCAGCGGCGCGGCTCTCCATGCCGAACACCGTCCTGGCCTGCAGCATCCAGATCAGCACACCGGCGGCAATGGCGACGAGGAGGCCGATATGAAGCCTGGTGCCTGGCAACAGTTTTGGCAGCATCAGCTCGCTGCCGACCGGAACCGATTGCGGCCAACCGAAAGCCAGCGGGTCCTTCAGCGGCCCCTCGATCATCATTGAGACGAAGAGGATGACGATGAAATTGAGCAGCAGCGTCGTCACCACCTCGTCGACGCCGTAGCGGAGCCGCAGGGCGACGGGGCCGAGCAGCAGCAGGCCGCCGGCCAGCATTCCGGCCAGCATCAATGCCGGAATGGCGATGGGGCCAGGAAGCCCCGCAAGCACGCCATGACCGAGCCAGGCGGCGACGAGCGCGCCGACATAGAACTGGCCTTCTCCGCCGATGTTCCAGAGGCGGGCGCGAAAGGCGACGGCTGCGGCAAGCCCGGTGAGGATCAGGGGCGTTGTCCGGGTCAGCGTTTCCGAGATCGACAGGCGGGTGCCGAAGGCGCCGGTCAGCATTTTTGCGTAGGCCTCAAGCGGAGCGGCGCCGGCGATGGCGATTAGCACGCCCGAGAGGGCAAGGGCCGCGACCACCGCGGCGACGGGCGCGAGGATGACGACCGACAGCGGGACATGCGCGCGCCGTTCAAGCCGCATCGTCGGCCTCCCAGATCCCGGCCATCATCAGGCCGATGGTACCCGCCTTGACCCGGTCGACGCCGCGGGCCCCGGACAGGCGGCCTTTGAAGATGGCCTGGACGCGATCGGCGATGCGCAGCACCTCGTCGAGATCCTCCGAGATCAGGATGATGCCGGCGCCGGCCTTGCGCGCGGCCAGCAGTTCGGCATGGACGGCCGCGATCGCCCCCTCGTCGAGACCGCGTGTCGGCTGGTTGGCGAGCAGGAGGCGCGGATTGCCGGCGAGATTGCGGCCGAGGATGAGTTTTTGCATGTTGCCGCCCGAGAGCAGCCGCGTGCCGGTCTCCGGGGTCGCGCCGCGTATGTCGAAGCGGGTGATCAGTTCGGTGGCAAAGGCGCGCGCCGCCGGGCGGTTGACGAGGCCGCGACCGGAGAAGCGAGGTTCGTGGAGGCGCTCCAGCACGGCGTTCTCCCAGACCGCCATTTCGTCCACCACGCCTTCGGCGTGACGATCCTCGGGGATGCGTCCGAAGCCTTTCTCGATGAGCGCCCTCGGCCCCAGATGGCCAATGTCGCCGCCGGCGAACTGGAGAGTCCCACTGGTGGGAGAGACGAGGCCCGCGACCAGACGTCCCAAGGTCGTCTGACCGTTGCCGGCAACGCCGATAATGCCCAGGATTTCGCCGGCATGAACGGTGAAGTTCGCCTGATCAAGACGCCTTTGACCGTTTTCGACCACGCTGACGTCGCTGCAGATCAGGAGCGGGGCGCCCGGCTGCTGATGCTCGCGCACCGGGCGGGTCACGCGGCGTCCGACCATGAGCTCGGCCAGTTCGGCGCGGTCTGTTTCCGCGGTCTTGCGCTCGGCAACGACTTTCCCTCCACGCAGCACCACGACCCGGTCCGCCGCCGTCATGACCTCGGCCAGCTTGTGGGAAATGAAGATGAGGGAAAGGCCTTCCGCGGTCATGGTGCGCAGAGTGGCGAAGAGCTTTTCGGCCTCCGGCTGGGTGAGAACGGCCGTCGGCTCGTCGAGAATGAGGATGCCGGCGTTGCGATACAG
>JAUXUM010000218.1 GCA_030680995.1 Devosia sp. | reverse complement strand
CAGCGTCGCCGCGGCTCCCATCCAGTCGGCAAGATCCTGCAATTCCGGCATCAGTTCGGGGGAAGTGAAGATGTGGAGCAGCGAGTCGCTGTCGCAATGGAGGTCGAAGACGAACTCGGCGTCATGGGCTTCCCTGAGCACCAGCAGGCGCAGCTGCTCGGCCACGCTGCGCGGCTGCTGGCTGTCGACCCATTGCGCCACCGCCTTGCGGATCAAATTGACGTTGAAGCGCTCGTCGTCGCTGAGCCGCCCGGCGAGCTGGCTGCGGATCATGGCGAAGAGGTCGGGCCAGCGACGATTGTAGTTGATGCCAGAATTGGTGTCATAGCGGCCGATATGATGGCGGAACGAGAAATTGGCCATGCCCAGCGGATTGACCATCGGCATCACGGTGAAGCGCGCACGCAGCAGACCCTGTTCGTCGGCTCGCCGCAGCATCGGCAGCAGATGATGCAGCACCATGGTGCCGGGCTGCTCGTCGGCATGGAGCGCCGCCTGCAGATGTACTTTCTCCGGGGCATCGGCGGGGCCGATGCGGTAATAGGTGAATTCGGTGGTCGATCCGGGCGTGTCGCCCTCGAGCATCACGACCTTGCGCTCAAACGCCATTGCGCCCCCTAACCCAGCCAGCGCGGCAGGAACCTGATCTTCTGCACCTGCGGCAGATGTCGCATCAGCCGACGGTATACAAGGCCGAAAACGAAGAAGATGGCGAAGGAAATCACGAGGAAGTAGAGCGCGGCCACGGAGAAGTGCAGGAAGGCATTGTAGTCGCGCTCGAACAGCTCGCCGGCCTTGTTCATCAGGTCCTTCTGGTCGTCTATCACCGGCAGGGTAAAATAAACCAGCGCCGTCGCATGGAACAGGAACACCACCTCGTTGGTATATGCCGGCCAGGCTATGCGGATGAGGTGCGGCCAGACGACCGAGCGGAACTGCTGCACCCGGCTCATGCCGAACGCACGGGCGGCTTCGACCTCGCCCTTGGGAACCGTCATCAGGGCGCCGTAGAAGATCTCGGCGGTATAGGCGGTGGTGTTGAGAACGAGGATCGCCGGTCCGAGGAACAGCGGGTGGAGCATCAGCCAATCGATGCCCAGGGGCTTCCATAGCGACATGTTGAAGGCCAGCGCCATGGAGTAGAACATGAAAAGCTGGATGAAGAACGGCGAGCCGCGGAAGGCGTAGATGTAACCTCGGCTGAGTGTCGAAATCAGCTTGTTCGACGACGCCTTGCCGAGCGCCATGAACACGGCCAGCACAAAACCTGCGGGGATGGAGGCGAAGGCGAAATAGAGGTTGAAGAGCGACGGCTTCGCCAGGAACTCGAGATCGGTGACGATGGGTACAAAAATTTCCATCAATCGGCGCTCGCCACGGCCATGCCGCGACTGGCCCGGCGGGTCAAAGCGGCGAAGACTTTCTCGGAGGCGAAAGTCAGGAGAATGTAGAAGATCAGCAGGACCAGGTAGTAGTACCAGCGCCAATCCGGATGCACGAGGCCGGCGGAACGGGTGAAGTTAGGAGCCCCCAGCCGCTCGGCCCAGAGCACGATATCGGCGATCTGCAGCAGCGAAAGCAGCGAGGTCGATTTGATCAGCAGCAGCCAGCAGTTGGAGAGGCCGGGCAGGGCATAAACCCACATCTGCCGGATATGGATTCGCCAGGCCACCTGCGCCGGGCTCATGCCGAAGGCGCGCGCCGCCTCTAGCTGCCCGTGCGGTACCGAGCGCATGGCGCCATGAATCACGTTGGCGGTGAAGGCGCCATAGACGATGCCGAGCGAGACGCAGGCCAGCATCAGGTACTGGAAGGTATCGAGATACCAGTTGGCGTCGGCGCAGGGCGGCCATCGCCCGCTCGCCGACGCCAGCTCGAGCGGGGTACAGACGGCCTGGGCGAGCACCAGCTCGGCCAACTGCTCGAAGGCGAGGGGAAAGAACAGGAAGAACAGCACGTCCGGCACGCCGCGCACGATGTTGGTGTAGCCGCTGCCGATGAGACGGGCGGGCGCAAAGGCTGAATTCTTGAGCGTCGCTCCGATGAGGCCGAAGAGCAGGGCAAACGCAGCGCCGACGATCGCGGCCGTCAGCGTGAACTGGACGCTGGCATACCAGGCGAGGTGCTTGCCGTTGGTGAAATAGCCGAGCCAGAACAGCAGATCGTCGCCGATCCCGTTCTTCATCCACTCAGGCAGCAGGTCGAACATACGCAACCCGGAAATGTGCGGCGGACCCGCAGGCCCGCCGCAGGAACGCTGCTTTCATTCGAAGAACGGGCCGGGACCCTTGTCCGGGAACCACTTGGTGATCAAGGCGTCGAGGGTGCCGTCGCGCTTGGCCTCGGCGATCACGGCGTTGAACTTCTGCTCAAGCTCGTCGTCGGCTTTGCGCAGGCCGACGCCGACGCCCCCGCCGATCATCACGTCCGGACCCACGAATTCGAGCGAACCGCCGGAGCCGGCGATCACCTCGGCGAGATAGGAGCCGTCGGCGAGGATCAGGTCGAGGTTGCCGGCGTTGAGATCGGCGAGCGCCTGGTCGGCCGTCTCGAAGGAAAGGATGGTATTGCCGCTCCTGAAGCTCTCCTCGGCATAGGCCGCCTGGATGGTCGCTCCCTGCACGCCGATCCGAACCCCGCTGAGATTGCCGAAATCGAAGGTCTTGCCGGCGGCGGCCACATATTTGGACGGGTCAGGCGGGAAGTAGTTGTCGGAAAAATCGAGGGTTTGCTTGCGCTCGTCGGTGATCGACATGCCGGCCATGATGGCATCGTAGTTGCCGGCGATCAGGTTGGGAATGATGGTGTCCCACTCATTGACGACCCAGGTGCATTCGAGGCTGGCGCGCGTGCAAAGCTCGTTGCCGAGATCGATTTCGAAACCGGCGACCTTGCCGCTGTCGTCGATGAAGTTCCACGGAGCATAGGCTCCCTCCGTGCCGATGCGGATCGCTTGGGCCTGGCTGGCCGTGGTCAGCGCTGCCAACGCCGCCGCCGCAATGATGAGATTTTTCATCGTCTTCTCCTGTTCACGTCATGACCTTGCCGGTCGTCGTTGTTCCTTGCAGCCCACGGCCCCGAGAGACCGCTGAACCCCACGCTAGCGGATTTTACCGTCCGGTCAATTATTCATGGTCGGCGGCGCTGAGGAACTGTTTGAGACGGGTCGAGCGGGTGGCGCCGAACACCTCGTCCACCGTGCCTTCCTCCTCGATCCGGCCGAGATGGAGGAAGATCGCCCGGTCCGCGACGGTGCGGGCGAAATTCATGTCGTGGGTGACCAGGATCATCGTCCGGCCCTCGTCCGCGAGAAGCTTGATCACCCGCAGCACTTCGACCTCGAGCTCGGGGTCGAGCGCCGAGGTCGGCTCGTCGAACAGCATCACCTTGGGGTTGATGCAGAGCGCGCGGGCGATCGCGGCGCGTTGTTGCTGGCCGCCCGAGAGCTCGGCGGGGTAGACGTCGGCCTTGTCGAGAATCCCGACCTTGTCGAGCATGGCGAGCGCTTCGCCCCTGACTTCGCCCTTCTCGCGCTTCTGCACATGGAGCGGCGCTTCCATCACGTTGTCGATGATCGACATGTGGCTCCACAGGTTGAACGACTGGAAGACCATGCCGAGACCAGACCGGATGCGGCGGATCTGCCTTTCATCGGCGACGTGCCGGTGTGGTGGCCTGCCGGCAAGGGCGATCTCCTCGCCGGCAACCTTGACCGTGCCCTGGTCGGGGACCTCGAGCATGTTGATGCAGCGCAGAAGGGTCGACTTGCCGGAGCCTGACGAGCCGATGAGGACCACGACCTCGCCCTCGCGGGCGGTCAGCGATACCCCTTTGAGCACCTCGACCATGCCGAAGGATTTGTGCAGGTCGTGGATTTCGATGATCGGCGGCTCGCCGGCCTTGCCGGTGATGGACGCTCGCGATGCGGGTGGCGTGGATTGCATGGACACGCAACAAAGCAGACCTGCCGCCGATGGCAAGGAGATTTGCGGGAACCGGCCAAACTTTGTCGCTTTTTTGCCGACGGAGCCGTGTCTGTCCGAGGACACGGCGACGATAATCGAAAAGAAGACCGACGATGAATCGGAACCGGATTGAAGGCAATTGGGAACGGTTCAAAGGCAAGGTTCAGGCTCACCGGGGCGAGCTCACCGGCGATGACCTCGATACGATCCAGGGCCGCCGCAAGGAACTGATCGGCAAGATCCAGGAGCGGTACGGCAAGGCCGGGGAAGAGGTCGAAAGAGAGCTTGACGGCTGGCTGCGCATCAGCCGAGGCCCTCTGACGTTCCGGCGCGCCGCATTGCGGGGCGTCGGCGCGCGATAATTGGCAGCTGGTGTCTAGGCAGCGGCGCGGGAGCCCTCGTCAAAGAAGAGTGCCTGGCTGATCAGCGCCTTGACCATGTCGGGGTTGAACGGCTTGGTGACGAGGAAGGTCGGCTCGGGCCGCTCGCCCGTCAGCAGGCGCTCCGGGAAGGCGGTGATGAAAATGACCGGGATTGAGTGTTCGTTGAGGATGTCGTTGACCGCATCGATGCCCGAGCTGCCGTCAGCAAGCTGAATATCGGCGAGGATCATCTTGGGGCTGGTCTTGCGGTAGAGGGAAACCGCCTCCTTATGGGTACGCGCCACCGAGACCACCCGGTGGCCGAGGCTCTCGACAAGCTGCTCGATATCCATGGCGATCAGCGGCTCGTCCTCGATGATCATGATATCGGTCGCCACCTGACGGGAAATTTCGACCGCCGCTTCATTGAGCAGATCGGCAAATTGCTGCGGGGTCACGCCAAGGATCTCGGCACCCTGCTCGCTGCTGAACCCCTCGACCGCCACCAGCAGGAACGCCTGCCGGGTCTTGGGGGCGAGATTGGCAAGATTGGCCGCGGCCCGCTGCTCCCAGTTGAAGTTCGACAGCGGTTCGGGAACCTGGACTGCCGTCGAGGCAAAGAGGCTGGAGAAGAGCTTGTAGAGCGCGATGCGGTCGCTCGATGCCTCCGGGAAGATGGAAACGTCGGCGATCAGCGCTTCGAGCGTGGCCGCGACGTAGGCGTCTCCAGAGGTTTGAGAACCGCTTGTCGCGCGTGAAAAGCGACGCAAGTACGGAAGATGCGGCGCTATCCGCATGGACAATGTCATAAAGATTTACTCCCCCTAACGCTTTTTGGTCAGCTTACCAGCCAATGAAACGGCGGGGCAGAAAAAAAGTTCCGCGATTTTGGAACGATTTTCCAGTAGTGGCATTGTGGGTTCCACAGCACTGTGAGGCGCCCGTCTTCGAGTCAGGGGTGGCCGATGCGAGACAAAGCAAAGATGAATGACATAAGCAAATCGCGCCCAAGGCGGATGGACGACGGACTGGGGCCGACGTCCGATATCGGTGCGAAATTGCGTGCCTTGTACGGCGCCGTTCAGGACGAAGGCATTCCGGAAAAGATATTCGACCTATTGGAGAAGCTCGACCAGGCCGAGAAAAAGTCCCAAACCGCGCTCAAGGGCGAGTAGGCGCCATGGCCACCGAAGCGCCTTCATTCAAGCGGGAATTGCTCGCCACGCTACCGAGCCTGAGGGCCTTCGCGGTCTCGCTTTCGGGCAAGCATGACAAGGCGGACGATCTGGTTCAGGATACGGTCATGAAAGCCTGGGCGAAGCAGGAGAGCTTCGAGATGGGCACCAACATCAAGGCCTGGCTGTTCACTATCCTGCGCAACGAATTCTATAGCCAGATGCGCAAGCGCGGGCGCGAAGTGCAGGATACCGACGGCGTCTTCACCGAGCGGATGGCAGTGCATCCGCCGCAATATGGCGTGATGGACCTCGCCGATTTCAAGAGGGCCCTGGATGGGCTGGCCGCCGACCAGCGCGAAGCGATCATCCTGATTGGCGCCTCGGGCTTTTCCTACGAGGAGGCCGCGGAGATCTGCAATTGTGCCGTGGGCACCATGAAAAGCCGGGTCAGCAGGGCACGCACCCGCTTGCAGGGTATGCTGCGGATTGCCGGCGAGGCCGACTTCGGTCCGGATGCAGTCTCGACCCAGGTGGCGACCCAGCCCAGTCTCACCCGATAGGATGCATCCGCTGCCGGCGACGCAAAGTCGTCGCTCGTCCGGCGTTTTGCAGCCTCAAATAAGCCACCGATCAACTCTAACTGCGCAGGGCGTCTTCACAGGGGACTGGTCCGTGCGGCGGATGGTGTCCAGGAAACAAGAATCCGACAAAGACGGACGAGGCCAATGACCGACGCCATGAGCGACTTCGGTCAATATGCCGCGTCGAAAAAGCAGACGTGGCGCCGTCTGGCGATCGTCCTTTCGCTGGTGCTGATCGTGGCCGCCGCGGGCTCGGCCCTGTTCCTGGTGCGGGGTGCCGACAGCCAGATCGCCGATGTGGTCAAAACCTACGAGGTCCGGCATCAGGCGCGCGAACTCATCCTGGCGCTGGTGGATGCGGAGACCGGTCAGCGCGGCTATCTCCTGACGCAGGATAACCAGTATCTGGCGCCCTATCAGGAAGCGGTCGCAACCATCGGGCGGACCTATGACGACCTGATCAAGATGGTGGCGGACACGCCGGGGCAAAAGCTGCGTCTGGGGGCCATGGCCGAGCAGCTCGAGCAGAAACAGGCCGAAATGGCGATGACCATCGCCCTGGCCGCAAGCGGGCGCCTGGACGAGGCGCTTGCAGTTCTGCGCTCGGACACCGGACAGGCGCTCATGTCGAGCCTGCGCGCGACCATCCGGACCTTCGTCGCCGAAGAGGACGCCAGGCTCATCGGGCGCAACGCCCAGGTCGAGTTCACGCGCCAACTCCTCGTCGCAGCCGTCCTTTTGGCCTTGGCCGGTGCCGCGACGCTGACCTATGCACTGTTCACCCGCACACAACAGCAGGTGACGGCGCTGGCGCGGACCCGCAACGCGCTCTTGCTGCAGAACGAGGAACTCGAAGCCCATGTGCGCGAACGCACCGCGGAAGCGGAAGAGGCCCGGGAGCATGCCGAACGCGAGCGCTCCAGGGTGGAAGCACTGCTGCGGGACACGAACCACAGGATAGGCAATTCTCTGGCCACCGTCTCCTCCCTGCTGGGTCTGCAACTGACGCGCACCTGCTCTGGCGAGGTGCGAACGGCGCTCGAAGCCGCGCAAAGCCGGGTCCATGCGATCGCCTCCGCGCATCGGCGTTTGCGGCTGGGCGACGACCTTGAGACAACGGACGCAGCCGAGTTCCTTGAGGCGGTGATCGACGACATGCGCAAGACGCAGCCGAGCAACCGTCAGGTGCGCTTCGAAACCGATTTCGATCCCCTGATCATCAATGCGCGCGACGCCACCACCCTGGGCATCGTGCTCGGAGAACTGCTGACGAACGCCCTCAAGCACGCGTTCCCTGACAATCGTCCGGGTCAGGTTTGGGCGCGCCTCAAGCTGAGCGAAGACGGGATCGTCAATCTGATGGTCGAGGATGACGGCCGCGGGTTGCCGCAGGATGCGGCGCAATTGGAGAGTGGCCTGGGCTCCATGATCATCCGGCAACTGGCGCACCAGTTCGGTGGCGAGCCGAGCTTTGGTGCGCGCGATGGCGGCGGGGCGATCGTGTCGGTGAACCTGCCCTCGCTTGGCAAGACCGGCCCGGCTTCCTAGCCGTTCGCCCGCGGCTTCCGGTCGGGCGGAACCCGGTGTCGGCCGCGACCGTTTTTATGGGCCGCGTCGCGTGACGGACAGGCGCGGCAGTGGAGGGGCAATGCATTTCATCGGGGTTTTCAACAAGGACGGGGGCACTTTCCGGACCATGGACCTCGGTGCCTTCGTCGTGCGCGCGAACGAGATCATGGCCGCCGCCGGACACACGCTGGAGACGCGGATCGTTGCCGGCAGGGACCTCATGCCGGAGTTGGCGCGGGCGGCAGAAGACCTCTCGGCGCAGGCACTGCTGGTGGGCGGTGGCGACGGCACCATCTCGGCGGCGGCCGAGACTTGCTTTCGCACCGGCGCGACGCTTGCCATCCTGCCCGCCGGGACCATGAACCTCTTCGCGCGGTCCCTCAGGATTCCTCTCAACCTCGAAGAGGCGCTCAGGGCTATCGCAACGGGAAAAACGGCTCGAGTCGACATCGCGACCGCCAACGGAAAGCCGTTCGTTCATCAGTTTTCGGTCGGTATCCATACGCGGCTGGTACGCATCCGCGAAAGCCTTCGTTACCGCGGCCGCTGGGGCAAGATGCTGGCGAGCCTTCGCGCCTTCAGCCTCGCGGTCGCCCAACCGCCGCGCTTCTATGCCGAAATTCGCACGCCTCGGGGAACCGAGATACGCAGGGCGTCCGGTATTACCGTCTCCAATAATCTGCTGGAAGAGGGCCACATCCCGCATGCCGGCAAGATCGATCGCGGCGTCCTCGGAGTCTACGTCGTCGATCCCATGCCGCCCCTGGCGCTCGCCAGGTTCTGCATGCAGGTGCTGTTGGGCAGGTGGAAGGGCCACCCCTTGGTCTCCGAAAGGGAAGTCGATTTCGTGAGCCTGCGTTTTCGCAGACGCCGGTCGTCCGATCGGGCGCTGATCGATGGCGAACTGGTCGCCCTCGACAAGCGGGTGGATATCGAAATCCATCCCGGCGCGCTCCGCGTCATCGCGCCGGCGGTTCAGACCGCGGTGGTCGCCGCCTGAGTACGAACAGCCCCGCCACGGTGATCCGGGCGGAGCTTGAGTGTCAGGAAACCTGGGATCAAAGTGTCGCCGCGCCGCTTTCGACGGGCCGCTGGCCGAGCTTGCGCAACGCCATCTCAATGGCGTGCAGGTCCTCTCCATCGTCGCCATCAACGGGTGTCATGCCTTCGGTGGCGCTGCGTTCCTTGGAAAGCGAATCGGCTTCCATCTGGCGAAGGACGTTGATCTTCTCGTCCGCCGCCATACGATTGTTCTTGAGGATGGTCACGAGCCGCCGCTTCATATGAGACATTGAAAATCCTCTTGGCTTGGCACTTCTCGCCGTCGGCTGCCGCGCGCTCACGCGGCATTGAGCCGCAACGGCCAAGTTGCAATGCCGCGGAACCAAATTGGTTCCATGGCGTTCGCATAGTCGCGCGGGCCTCTGTATGTTGCACTGGCTAGCTGTGCAGTTTTGCG
>JAUXUM010000216.1 GCA_030680995.1 Devosia sp. | reverse complement strand
GGGATGACGGCCGGTGGGGAGCCGGCCGGATCGCGCCGGCTAATGCCCCATTCTCGGCGCCCGCGTTTCGTCCTCGTCGTCGTCCTCGTGCGGCGGGGTGGCCTGCTGGCCCGGCGGGGCGAGGTCGGGCCGGTGCGGGTGCTTGGCGACCGACGGGCGGTGCATCAGGTCGAAGCGCCAGGCGGTGAAGACGAATACGCCGGCGGCGACGAAGACTAGAATGCCGGCGCCGAGGAAGGGCGCCCCGGGGAAATAGAACGTCGACCCCTTGGGGGCAGTGGTGAAGAATCTGAAGAGCTGGGTCGCCAGGAGCGGCCCGATGATGGCGGTCAGCGAATTGGTGGCGTTGATGGCGCCCTGCAGTTCGCCCTGGGCGTCGTCGGCGACCTGCCGCGACATCAGCGAATTGATGGCCGGACCGGCGAGACCGGCCAGCGAACCCACCATGAGGAAGCCGTAGAGGCCGAACTGGGTGTGGATGAAGGCGGTGCCGGTCATGGCGATGGCAGCCGCGAGCATGCCGAGCAGCACCGTCGACCATTCCCCGAGCCGCTTGATCACCGGGGCGATGAGGAAGGCCTGGCTGACGGCGAAGCCGACGCCGAAGGCGCCCAGCGCCAGGCCGATCTGGCTGGACGAGAAGCTCAGTACCTCGATGGTGAAGAAGTTCCAGACCGAGGGAAACGCCTGGCTCGCCAGCGTGAACAGGCCGAGGGCGGCGAGAAGCCACAGCACTACCGGGTTGTGGCTGAGAATCCAGAGGGCGCCGAAGGGATTGGCGCGCCGGATATCGAATTGCCGGCGTTTGTCCTTGGCCAGGCTCTCGGGCAGGACGAAGAAGCCGAACAGCAGATTGGAGACGGCGAGGACCGCGGCCGCGTAGAACGGCCAGCGCGGGCCGATCTCGCCGAGCACGCCGCCGATCACCGGACCGATGATGAAGCCGAGCCCGAAGGCGGCGCCGATCAGGCCGAAACGCTGGGCGCGCTTCTCGTGCGGGGTGATGTCGGCGATGTAGGCGGTGGCAGTGGCGACGGCGGCGCCGGAAATGCCGGCGATGGCGTGGCCGATGAACAGGTAGATAACCGCCGGAGCAAATCCCATGATCGCATAGTCGATCGTAAGACCGACCAGCGAGATCAAGAGGATCGGGCGGCGTCCGAACTGGTCCGACAGGTTACCCAGCACCGGTCCGAAGATGAACTGCATCAGCGAGTAGAAGAACACCATGTAGCCACCGATGACCGCGGCCTCGGCGACCGTGCCGCCGGTCAACTCGCCAATGAGCTGCGGCAGCACCGGCAGGATAATGCCCAGCCCGACCATATCGAGCAGGATGGTGAGCAGGATGCAGGCGAGAGTGAGCCTGGATTGGGGAGAAACGGCCATGCGTACGGTACGAACTCGTTTTTGGTGGCGGGCAGTTGACACAGGCCGCTTGGTCAAAGCAAGCGGGGAACGCTCTCACCGCTCCGGGCCGCGGCTCGCCGTTCGCAGTGGTCCGACAATGTCGGGCTCGGGCGCGGCGTGATAGCCATACAGCCAATCAAGCCGCCTCAGATGCCCGCGCGGCCCCCGAAGCGCTATTACCGCGTCGCGCGCCAGCGTGAACGGCCATTCGAGGTGGAAGACGCGACCATTCGCGGCCGAGATCTTCCCCACTCTTTCAACGCGGGGCCGGCGCAAGGCCTCGAAGCGGGCAAAGGCCGATTCGGCATCGGGCTCGGTCATGAGCAGCGGCGCGAGAATTGCGGCATCCTCGATTGCCATGGCTGCGCCCTGGGCCTGGTAGGGAACCATGGCGTGGGCCGCGTCGCCGATGAGGCCGATGGCGCCCCGATGCCACGCCTTGCTGGAAATCGTTGCGACCGGCCAATAGCCCCAGGACCTCGCGGCGGCTTCGGTGATTGCCCGGAATTGCGGGCTGGGCAGCGCCGCCCAAGGCAATTTCGGCGACTTCGGAGGCGCGGGGCCGAACGCCACTTCCGGCTTCTCGCGGGCAAAGAGCGCGATATTGACCTGCCCGCGGTGCGGCAACGGGTAGCACACCGCATGATAGCCCGGAGCGAACAGCAGGCTGGTGCGATCCGGAGCCACCGCCCCGTGAAGATCGGCCATCGGCAAGGTAATGCGCCAGGCGACATAGCCCGAATAGAGGGCCTCCGGGCCGTCCAGCAGGTCGATCCGGGTATGGGAACTGACCCCGTCGGCGCCCACGAAGGCGAAGGCGCGGGCGCTGCGGCTCTTGCCGTCGGCCTCGTCGGCGGTGACCGACACGCCGCGCGCGTGGCTCTCGGCGTCGAAGGCCCGGACGCCGAAGGCGATCTCGATATTGGCGAAGCGCTTGCAGGCCCGGTAGAGCACGCCGGCGAGGTCGGCACGGTGCATGACCGAGTAGGGCAGGCCGTGGCGTTCCAGCATTGCCGGGCCGAGAGCGAGCGTGGTCAGCGGCCGCCTGGCACGGAATGGGTAAATGTCGATGCCTGACGGCTCCAGGCTTTTGGCCGCGATCTGTCGATCGAGACCGAGCTGATTGAGTACGCGGCGGGCGTTCGGACTGATCTGCAGGCCGGCACCGACCTCCTGGATCGTCTTGTTGCGCTCGAGGACAACCACGGTCGCGCCGAATTTTGCCAGCGCCAGCGCCAGTGTCAGACCGGCAATCCCGGCGCCGGCGATATAGATGGTACGGCCGTTGCCGGACACGGCGTGTCAGGCGGCGTCTGGCTGATAGACCGCCGAAAGCGGCTGCGAGGTCCCGGGCGCCAGATTGGGATTGAAGACGTACAGCGTCGAGCAATAGGAGCAGACGATGTCCTCGTCCTTTCCCATATCCAGAAAGATGTGAGGGTGGTCGAAGGGCGGTAGCGCACCGATGCACATGAACTCCCTGGAGCCGATTTCAATCCGGGCGAGCCCTTGGGTGTTGTGGAAATGGGGAGTGCTCGAATGTGCCATTCGTCGGCCCTGTAAAGCTGTTGGAGAAGACGGCGCGACCATAGCGAAGGGGCGCCGGGAAGGGAAGTGGCGAGGCCGTTCCGCACGCACGACAGGCGGCGATCCGTCGGCGCGCGGGCGTCGAGATCGCGTTCGATGGCTTCGGCACCGGCTCGCAGGAATATCGACGGCGTGCCCGTCGTCGGCTGGCTGATCGGCGAGGTCGATGCGCCGAGGCGCCGACCAAAATGACAGGCGGGTTGGAAGGGCAGCGCCGGGCTGCTAGAGACGTGCCGAAACCCGCGCAGGATTTCCGACGTTGCCCAGCTTTCTCTCCGACGGCATTACCATTGCCTACGATGTCTACGGCGAGGGTTCGCCGGTCCTGCTGATCCACGGGTTCGGCTCGAGCGGCAAGGTCAATTGGGTCGATACGGGCTGGGTAGAAACCCTGATGCAAGCAGGGTACCAGGCGGTCACCATCGATAACCGGGGGCATGGGAGCTCGAAAAAGCTCTACGCCGCCGGCCTTTATTTCGCCCACGACATGGCCATGGATGCCGAGCGCCTGCTGGATCATCTGGGCATCGCGCAGGCGCCGGTCATCGGCTACTCGATGGGCGCCCGGATCGCCGCCTTCCTGGCGCTCCGGAACCCGGAGCGAGTGACATGCGAGGTCTGGGGCGGCATGGGCATGAACCTCATATCCGGACTGGCCGACTCGGAGGAAATCATCTCCGCGCTGACGGCCGATTCCCTTGCGGACGTGCGGGGGAAGACGGGGCGGCAATTCCGCGTCTTTGCCGAGCATACCGGGGCCGACAAGGCGGCCCTGGCGGCGTGCATGGTCTCGTCGCGGGAGCCGATGACCGAAGCCCAGGTGCGCGCCATCACCATGCCGGTATTGGTAGCAGTCGGCGAGGAGGACCAAATGGCCGGTCCGCCACAACCGCTCGCAGCGTTGCTGCCGGCCGGCGAAGCCGTCACGATAGAGCGGCGCGATCACATGCGCGCGACCGGCGACCCGCAATTCAAGAAGGCAACGCTCGCGTTTCTCGCACGGCACGCGTAGGGGATTCATCTCCCGCTCCGCGAAAAAAGAAACCAATCGATGCGTCAGGACTTGGTTTGGCGGCGCAACTTGCCTTATATCGGTAACCTGCGATGGAGAGCCCGATGAATACCACGATGACGAAGCCGGTCCAGGTCACTGCCATGGACCCGGTCTGGGATGCTGTCGTATCGGGCGCCAGGCACGTTGTTGCGGGCGAACCGGCGCTCTCCAACCTGGTGTATTCGAGCGTCCTCAACCACGGCTGCTTCGAGGATGCCCTGGCCCATCGCCTGGCGGGGCGGCTTCATCATGAAGACGTGTCGGGCGATCTCATCCGGCAGGCCTTCGGCGACGCCCTGGAGCTGCGCCCGGAAATCGGTACCGAGGCGCGTGCCGACCTTGCCGCAACGCTCGAGCGCGATCCTGCGTGCCACAAGGCGGTCGACGCGTTCCTCTATTTCAAGGGGTATCAGGCGATCCAGACGCATCGCTTCGCCAGCGCGTTGTGGCACAATGGCCGCAAGGATTTCGCGCTCTATCTGCAGAGCCGCTCGAGCCAGGTGTTCCAGGTCGACATCAATCCCGCGGCCAGGATCGGCAGGGGAATTATGCTCGACCACGCCACCGGCTTCGTCGTCGGCGAGACGGCGGTGATCGGCGATCACGTTTCGATCCTGCAGGGCGTCACCCTCGGCGGCACCGGCAAGTCCGAAGAGGATCGTCATCCCAAGATCGGCAATGGCGTGCTGATCGGTGCCGGAGCCATCGTGCTCGGCAATATCAAGGTGGGCGATTGTGCCCGGATCGGCGCGGGCTCGGTGGTGGTCAAGGAAGTGCCGCCGCGCGTGACCGTCGCGGGTGTGCCCGCCAAGATTATCGGGGAGGCGGGCTGCGCCCAGCCGGGCTCGGTCATGGATCATATGGTCATGGTCCACGACCTGTCGGCCTGAACCGCCGTATTTTCGCCTATTCGAGCGGGGAAAAGCAGCCTTCGGGATTGCCCGAAGGGCCACAATCCCTATTGTGGCGCTCCACCGACAACCGAGGAAAATGGTTCGTGAACCACCCCGAGATCATCAAGTTGCAGAAATTCCTGCAGCAAAAATTCGGCAATCGCGCCATCGATGTGCGTCCGCGCAATAAGCAGAACGACAGCGTCGAGGTCTATGTCGGTGAGGAATTCCTTGGCCTCATCTATGTCGACGACGAGGATGGCGACCGGTCCTACAACTTCCAGATGGCGATTCTGGATGTCGATCTGGAAGATATCCAATAAAGTTATATTTAGTTCGGTTGAAACGGATTGGCGCGCCACGCCCGAAACCTGGTCGAGTGTCGATCCCAAGCCTTTGTTTGGCCGCATGTTCAACCGGAGACGTGCTCCGAGTCTTCCTGAACTCCAGGCGACCGGCCGCAGGTCTGTCTCGCGTGGCTATTTCCAATGATACTCCATGGTATCAGTTGACGCCGATGGTCCTGAGCCGGGGCTTCATCTCATCGTCGAATTGGCGCCAATTGGTCAGCATCTCGGCGCCGAATACATAGACGGCCGCGATGGCAGGTCCCAGATAAACGGTCCTCAGACAGCGGGCCTCCGTGCCCGGCGTCACGGGTGCACTGCATTTGGCGACAAACGGATCGGCCGATAGCGGATCATACCAGACCGTCTCAGTCTCAAAGCCATCCTTGCCGACGAGCGGCTTGCCGATCAGTCCCGGCGGGCCGGACAATTCGGTCGGCATGAACTGGTGGATGTAGACGCCGTCCAGCAAGCGCGAACTCGGCCGCGCCCGGCTGCGCGGCAACAGCGTGACCTCGATGCTTCGCATCGCGCCGCCGGCTCCCAGCGGCACTGCGAGCTGGAGGTCGATCTGCTTGGCGTAACCCTCGACCCCTTGCTCGGCGTAACGGAACCAGGACAGTGGGATTTCAAGCTCCCGGTCGCCGATCGTGCGCGTGAGAGTCGTTTCCTCGTCCCGCCGATGCGGCAATTGCCGGGTTCCGTGGCTGGCGGCGTCGATGGCATAGGCCACCGCTATGCCGCCAAGCGCCAATGCCAGCACGATGGCTGCGATGTTGAAGCCGACGGGCGAGGCATCGCTCCGCTGTGCGGAAGGAGTGGGCATGGTGCGGATTAACCAGCATTGCGGAGAACAGGTGACAGCCGATTGGGTGCCTCATATGATTAACAAAATGTTAAATTTGCGTGCGCGCCAGTCGCGACGCAGGGCTCGGGCGGTTTTCATGGTCACGGAATTGATGCTGGCGGGATTTCTCATGGCGGTCGGTTTCTCGGTCGCGGGGGCTTGCACCCATCTTTATCAATGGCTGTCGCACCAACAGGCGATGCTCCGCTATGATGGAAGGACGCTGCTTCACTGCTTCGGGCACCTGGTGATGAGCTTTATCTGTGGGCCCTACATCATGCTGCAGTTGGGCTGGCATCAGGAAAAAGGCGGCACGCTCTCGGTGAGTTCCGCCCTGATCTCAGCCATGGTGGCCTTCGGCTGGTCCTTCATCACCGGCCTTTTCATCGTCGGGACCTTTCTGGCGATCTTCAACTAGACATCGCTGCCACAAGACAAAGCCAGCCGCTCTCGCGGCCGGCTCGAGTCCGCGGACCGGACGCGGCTTTGCCGTTCCTATTTGGCGGCGACGATCATCATCCGGTCGTCGGCGATGGCGACCCAGTCACCGGCATTGGCCTGCGACTGCCGTTTCAGGAACTGATACGGCGTATCCGTCCACACCTTCACCGCTCCGTACTGGTTGTCGAGCACCAGATCTCCGCGGTCGGTGCGCACCATCAGCACCGCATGCCCGTCGCCGTTGCTTTCGCGGACCACTGTCATCAACAGCGTACTCGGTTCCCAGCCACCGGCAATCAACTCGCGGCGCTTTTCCAGTGCGATATCCTCGCAATCGCCGTAGCCGTCGTCGGGATAGGTCCAAAACTCGGCGAGATGATAGAGATTCTGATCACTGACCGGAACGACGGCTTGATTCACGTCATTGTTGATCGAGACCAGTTGATCCCAACGGGCCTGGTTGAGTTCCATCACCTCGATGGTCCTGACATTGACGCTGCATTCGTCACGGCGCACCTTGCAGAAATCGGAATGACCTACGGGAATGCTGGTCGGGCCGGTAACCGGCGCAAAGGCGGGGTTGGTCAGGTCGACCGCAGATGCCGCCGCTGCTGCCGGCGCCGAGAAACCGAGCAGTGTGACAAGCACGGCCGCAATTGTGCTGATGGTCGCATTTCTGATTGGCATTCGTGAGCCCCCTGTTGAAGATCACGATGCCCGGTCCAGATTTCCCTGCTCCGAAAACTCCAATATACTTTTTAATCGAAGTTGGGGGTGTATGTTAAGAGTTTGTTAACCGCGCTCCACGGATCGCGCCGAGTTTTCCGCGCGCGGTGGCGCGCGGGTCACAGATGTCCGTGCAGTGGATGGAGTGCCTAGTTCATCCGCAGGTTCTGCTGCACGACGGTCAGCATTTCCTGCGCGGAAGTGAACTCCACCCCCACGCCGTCCTGGAAATGCCGTACGACGCGTGCCCGCATCCGGCCCAGTGTGACCGGCGTACCCATGGCGGGCCGCACTGCCAATTCTATGGCCGCGCCCGAGAGCGAAATGTCGATGATTTTGCAATTGTAGCGTCGGCCGTCGTCCAGCACGACCGTCGAATGCCTGTTGTCTGGGACGACACGCTCGTGGCGCCGGTCCTCGGGCAGATCGAGGACGTCCTTGTTGGCAAGCCAGGTGAGTTGGGCCGCCATCTTGTCCCGCTTGCGGGCCGAAGCGCCGACTTCCATCAAGAAGCCGCCATCGACGCCTTCCGTGATCGTTCCTTCGATCCGGCCAAGATGATCAAGATAGGCGATGACCTTTTCGCCCACCACGCCGGTCACCGGCGCAATGACCAGCGCGTCGCCGGGGGACATCTCCAGCACCTGGCATGGAAATTCGCGCCTGTCGGCCAGCATGTAGCGGCCCAGAACCGAAATCTTGACGCGCTGGAAACGCGGCAGCTGCGCATAATTGCGAGCCGGTCTGGCCTGGCGGAATTCAGAATCGTCGGTAAGCATGGGGGATGCCAGCCCGTGGTCTTCAAGTATGACACAGGCAGGCTAACCATTTTTGGTTAACCGAAGGTGAGGCTGGACCGGTATTTCGGCGTGAAGGCCGGTACGCCGGCGCGTGATCAGGATCTGCCGCCGTCGATCACTGCAAGATGCGCGTAGCGCCGCGCCGCGCGACCGTACACCGTGGCCGCCATCGGGATTGGGGCATGCTGGCCATTGGCGAAGATGAGATCGTTCGGTATCGACGCTGCGATGTCGCGGGCCATGTCGTCGAGCGAGACATCATCGGGCCAGATCAGCCGCAGACCGGTAATCCGTTGTTCCATGATCGGCTGCACCCCGAGCCAGTAGGGCTCTTCCAGCGCCGTCATTGCCCCAAGCAGCCGCGTGCCGGTGGAGCCGTTGTGGCGGACGGGGAGGAGGATGGTTTCGATCGTCACCTTGGTATGGACCGCCGTTGTTCCCTGAAACGTCACCAGCGCTACCGCGTGATCCTCGGTGACCGCCCGGATGAGCGTCTCCATTGCGTCGTGATCGCGCATGTGCCACAGGCGGGAGAAGGAGCGACCCTTCAACTCCCGGGCATAGGCGGCGCAAAGATGCGAGCCGGCCAGCCGGAAATCGAACTCGTTCTGCTCGTTGAGTTCAAGAATGAAGGTGTTGGCAAGAGCGCCGCGGATACGGGTGGGATCGATGTCGCGGCGATCCGGGGCGCTGCGCGAGCCCCGCAGCGTGTTCCAGTAGTCGTAGAGCGTCTTTGTGCTCGTCTTCTGCATCGCCTGTCCCACGTCCCCAAATCCGGGCCAGCACCCCGAATGAGGGAACGCCCGCCGCCAACGCCACAGTTGCAAAAGCGGTTGCCGAAATCGCGCTTAAACAATCGTTAAGGTTAATTTCCGCCACGCGATGTGGATAAGTCAGTGATCTGGGCTAAGAAGCCCCGCATATCAGGGCCCATCATGACCGAACAGCAAAATCCGCAGGAAAATCAGATGCAAGGGATGCGGCAGCCGGTGTTTTTGCTGCCGACGGCAGTGACCGCACTTTGCGGTCTGCTGGTGGCTGTGCACCTTGCCAGAGGCTTCGTTCTTAACGAAGCGGCGAATCTGCAGGTCACTGTGTGGTTCGCTTTCATCCCCTACCGCCTGCTGGCAGGGGAGGAAATTCCGGGTGCCTTGCTGCCTCTGATCTGGACGCCGTTCACACATGCGTTCCTGCACGCCGGCTGGGAGCATCTGCTGTTCAATATCGTGTGGCTGGCGATCTTTGCGACGCCGGTGGCACGGCGCTACAGCGCCGTGGCAACGATCACCATTTTTCTCGTAGGCGCCGTGGCCGGCGCCATCGCCTTCGCCGCAACCACCCTGCCGGAACTGCAGATTCTCGTGGGCGCTTCAGGAGGCGTGGCCGCGCTTACCGGAGCCGCGGTGCGCTTCGTCTTCCAGCCGGTGATCATCGGCGAAGATCCGGAGACGGGCGAGAAGGTAGTGCTCGGCCGCAGACTGGCCGGCCTGGGCGAGGTGCTGCGCAATCCGCGCTCGCGATATTTCGCGCTGATATGGGTGACCCTCAATGGCGCGGTTCCGCTGTTCCCGCTCGTCACCGGGGATGCCATCGCAATCGCCTGGCAGGCGCATCTGGGCGGGTTCTTCGCTGGATTGCTGCTGGTGCCATTCTTCGAACGCCGGCCGGCAGGAGGGACGAATTGAGCGACACGGACGAATTGATGCGGCGCCTGGAGAAGCTCGAGGAGCTGGCTGCCTTTCAGGAGCGGGCGATCGAAGATCTGGGCAACACCGTTACCGGTCAATGGAAGCAGATCGAAGCGGTGCGCCGCGAACTTGCCAATCTGGGCGCGCAACTGCGTGACATCGAAGCCAACGGCGTGGTGACGCCGCAGAGCGAACCGCCGCCGCCGCATTATTGAAGCTCGGGCTCGCGTGACATCACGCTGCAGGCGCCTTCATCGCCTCCGCCTCGACTCCGAGCTGAATTCTGCGCCATGACACGAAGCGCGACGGGTCAGGCTCCGTAGACCTCTTCCGGATCGAACAGCCTCGGCTCGCCGATATGGGCCAAAGCAGCCGTCCCATCGGCAAGCTCGACCCGCCGGTAAAAGCAGGTCTTGCGCCCGGTGTGACAGGCGGCGCCCCGTCTTGTCTGCTCAACCATGACGAGCAGGGCATCCTGATCGCAGTCGGTACGGATTTCCACCAGCTTCTGGATTTCCCCCGAGGTCTCGCCCTTCTTCCAGATCCTGCCGCGCGAGCGCGAGTAGTAATGTACTTCGCCCGACTCGATCGTAAGGGACAGCGCCTCGGCGTTCATGTGGGCGAGCATCAGTACCGTGCCGCTCGACGCTTCCACGGTGACAGCGGTCACAAGGCCGTTATCGTCGAACCCGGGAGCAAAGAGCCCGCCCTCTTCAAGGACTTCATGCGTTAGGCTGGATGGGGCTGTGAAAGTGATGCTCATGGCGAGCCTTATAGGCCATACCCATTGGCCATGTCACGAGCGCCACCCTTGCGGCGCTGCGCGCGAGGCCACATATTTCGCAAAGGAAAGGAGCAAGAGGCCGCGTGAAATCGCCAGCAAAGCCGACACCCGCCACGCCCACCCGAACTGGCTTGCCCAGCAGCGGCGTTGCGGCGTTCATCGAGAAGGTCAATGCTCTCGGCGAGAGCAGGGTGCCGGGGCGGCAGGGGCGTCTGCTGTTCGCGCTTGACGCGACCATGAGCCGTCAGCCCACCTGGGACCTGGCCTGCAAGTTGCAGGCCGAGATGTTCGAGGCGGTAGCGGGGACACAGAAGCTTCAGGTCCAGTTGCTCTATTTCCGCGGGTTCGGAGAGTGCAGGGCATCCAAATGGGTTCCGGATGCCGCAGGACTGGCGCGGATCATGACCGGTATCCAGTGCCGCGGCGGCAACACCCAGATCGGCAAGGTGTTTTCCCATGCCCGGGCCGAACACGCCCGGCAGAGAATCAATGCGGTGGTCTTCGTCGGCGATGCGCTGGAAGAGAATATCGACCGGCTGGCCCAGCAGGCTGGCGAACTGGGCCTCTTGGGGTGTCCGATCTTCATCTTCCATGAAGGCCACGATGCGGCGGCCGAGGCGGCTTTCCGCGAATTCGCCCGCGTCAGCAAGGGCGCCTATGCGCGTTTCGACGCCAATGCGCCGAGGGAACTCGCGGCGCTGTTCCGTGCCGTGGCCGCCTTTGCCGCCGGTGGCAAGGCCGCTTTGAAGCTGCAACAGAACACGACGGCGAAGCTGCTGTTGCAGCAATTGTCCTGAAATGAATTACGTTCTCATCGGCGGCGCGGCGCTAATCGGGGTGCTGGTCCTGTACCAGTTGTTGCGCAAGACCGAAGTCCGCAGGCTCATCGACGGCCTGCGATGGATCGTCGGTGGCGCGGCTGCCCTACTGGCAGTGTTCCTGATGCTGCGGGGCCAGGTCGGCATTGCGAGCCTTGTCGGGTTCGGTGCCTATTCGATCCTGCATCTGGGCCGGCTCGGCCCCATCGTCTTCGATACCGGAGGCATCGGCGAGGCCAACGAATCGGTGGTGAAGAGCCGCTATTTTGCCATGACGCTCGACCATGCGAGCGGAGCGGTCGCCGGCCGGGTCACATCGGGTTCCTTCGCCGGCGCCGATCTCATCGATCTGGGCGAGGACGACACGCGGCGCCTGCTCGACGAGGTTGCATCCGATCCCGACAGCCTGGCGCTGCTGGAGACCTGGCTGGACAGGAACCGCGCCGGCTGGCGGGAGTATTTCGCCGAGACGGCGGCTCCCGGCGACGCGGGCGAGATCGATGAGGATCAGCAGGCGTACGAGGTCCTCGGCTTGCGGCCGGGAGCAACGGCCGACGAAATCCATGCAGCGCACAGGCGCCTGATGAAGGGCGTCCATCCCGACCGGGGCGGCTCGACCTATCTGGCCGCCAAAATCAACGCGGCAAAAGACCGGCTGCTGAAGAAACAGGCCGCAGGGCGGTAACGGACGCAGGTCGTTCCTCGACCGGCAGCCAGATCTCCACGTCGCCCAGGCCCGCCTCCGATAGCCAGCGGTTGGATGGTCGTGCGCATTGCCGAAACATGACCATGGCGCCGAAAAATCGCGGACTTCGACACAGGTCAGCGTCTGGAAGCTGTCGTCGCCACGGAACATGTCGGTGGAGATGCCGTAGGCGGCCTCGGTTGGCCGGCGGTCGCGCAGGCAGGCCGAGAGTGATGTTCCGGTCGCCAGAGGGAAGATGCGCGAAATGTGCGAGCGCGAGACACCCACATGCTCGGCGATATCATCGAGGGCGATATCGCGGAGGTAGCGGTTTTCGATGAGCCGGAGCGCCCTGGTGACCGCCGACATCGGACTTCCTCCGCAAGACAGGGGTTCGATAGCCCATGCCTGCGAGGGTCATTTGATCGCAGTTGCGTTATTGGCGAACGGCTAGCCGCGCTTGCCGACCAGGGCGTAGAAGCGGTCCTGCTCGTTGCGGTCCTCGGCGAAAACGCCGGTGAAGCGGTGCGTGATGGTCGAGACGCCGTGGGCATGGATGCCACGCATGGACATGCACATGTGCTCGGCCTCGAGCATCACGGCGGCCCCACGCGGGTTCAGCGATTCGTTGAGCGCGTCGATGATCTGAGCGGTCAGGTTTTCCTGCGTCTGCAGGCGCCGCGCAAAGACGTCGACCAGCCGGGCGAGCTTGCTCAACCCCACCACCCCGTCATGCGGCAGGTAGGCGATGTGCGCCTTACCCACGAAGGGCACCATATGGTGCTCGCAGTGGCTGGAAAACGGGATGTCCTTGACCAGCACGATGTCGTCGTAGCCCCCGACTTCCTTGAAGGTGCGCTTGAGGATATCCTGGGCTTCCTGCTCATAGCCGGCGTAGAGTTCCCTGTAAGCCTCGGCGACGCGGCGGGGCGTATCGACCAGCCCTTCGCGCGTAGGATCGTCGCCTGCCCATGCGATAAGAGTGCGAACGGCCGCCTCGGCCTCTTCGCGGCTGGGACGAACGATTTCCTCGATCTCGGGGGCTTGGGCGATATGGAGTTTTGCGCTGACGTCCATGACGGTCTCACTTGCCTTGACTGGGCATTGGATGACCCATCCCGCCCGAAAGTTCCCGACCAGTCACGGGGCCAAAAATGCTTGCCGCCACTGACAGTTTGCCGAGCGCCACTTATATAGGTGCAGCTAGCGCCTTCACAAGAAACAGATTTGTGTAGTCAATGGAACTGAGCGATCTCTATTCCGAAAAAATCCTGCAAATCGCAGGCAATCAACCGATCCCGGGGCGGTTGCCCGATCCGGACGCGACGGCGCGTCGCGTCAGCCGGGTCTGCGGCTCGACGATCGAGGTCGATATCGCGGTCCATGATGGCGTGATCACCGGCTATGGCCACGAGATTTCCGCCTGTGCGCTCGGGCAAACCTCTGCGGCGGTGGTCGCCGCGAATATCGTGGGGACGCCGACGGGTGAATTCCGCCGGCTGCGGGAGCAGATGACGGCGATGCTGAAGGCTGACGGGGCTCCGCCGACCGGCCGGTGGGACGACCTCAGGTATCTCGAACCGGTGCGCGACTACCGTCCGCGCCACACGTCCACGCTGCTGGTCTTCGATGCAGTCGTCGACGCGCTCGACAAGATCGAGCCTGCGCAAAAGCTTGCAGCCAATTCCTGATGGAGCAGTTCAGCCGTGTATTCTGGCGCATCGTCGACCTGCCGTTCAAGTTCGTGGCGGTGGGGCTGATCACCATCTACCGCTATACGCTCTCGGCCTTCGCCGGCCGAACGTGCCGGCATCTGCCCACCTGCTCGGAATTCACCGCCGAGGCCATCTGGAAGTTCGGCTTCTGGCCGGGCGGCTGGATGGGGCTGGCGCGCTTCATCCGCTGCCGGCCCGGTGGGACGCACGGCTATGACCCGGTGCCGGAGAGTATTCCCGCCAACGCCCATTGGTACACGCCGTGGCGGTATGGGCGGTGGAAATAGGGGCTGGTTCGGTTCGTGGCTCCATTCTCTCCGTGTCATCCCGGCGCAGGCCG
>JAUXUM010000211.1 GCA_030680995.1 Devosia sp. | reverse complement strand
CGCAAAGATTACCGCGACCACTGACCGCCGCGAGGTGCTGGCCGGCGCCCGCTACATCATGAGCTGCGTGCGGGTAGGGGGCCTGGTGGCCTGCGCCACCGACATCTCCATTCCGCTCAAATACGGCGTCGACCAGTGCGTGGGCGACACCATCTGCGCCGGCGGCATCCTCTACGGCCAGCGCAACATCCCGGTGATCCTCGATTTCTGCAAGGACATTCGCGAAGTCGCCGAGCCGGGCGCGATCTTCCTCAACTACGCCAACCCGATGGCCATGAACACCTGGGCCGCCAATGCCTATGGCGGGGTGGAGACCATCGGCCTCTGCCACGGCGTGCAGCACGGCGCCCACCAGATCGCGCAAGTGCTCGGCGTCGACGACAGCGAGCTCGACTATGTCTGCTCCGGCATCAACCACCAGACCTGGTACATCGACATCAGGGCCAAGGGCCGCGGAATAGAGAAGGACGAGCTGATCGCCGCCTTCGAGCGCCATCCGGTCTATTCTAAGCAGGAAAAAGTCCGCATCGACGTCCTCAAGCGCTTCGGCGTTTATTCGACCGAGAGCAACGGGCACCTTTCGGAGTATCTGCCCTGGTATCGCAAGCGCCCCGAAGAGATCGGCAAGTGGATCGACATGAGCGACTGGATCCACGGCGAGACCGGCGGCTATCTGCGCTACTCGACCGAGCGCCGCAACTGGTTCGAAACCGATTTCCCGAAATTCCTCGATGAGGCCAAAAAGCCGCTCTCCGAGCACAAGCGCACCTCCGAGCACGCCAGCCACATCATCGAGGCGCTGGAGACCGGCCGGGTTTATCGCGGGCACTTCAACGTCCGCAACAACGGCATCATCCGCAACCTGCCGGCCGACGCGATCATCGAAAGCCCGGGCTTCGTCGACCGCTTCGGGCTGAACATGGTCGAGGGGATCGAGCTGCCGATGGCCTGCGCCGCCACCTGTTCGGTCTCGATTTCGGTGCAGCGCATGTCGGTGGAAGCCGCGACCAAGGGCGACATCGATATGCTCAAGCTCGCCGTGCTGCACGATCCGCTCGTGGGCGCCATCTGCACCCCGGAGGAAGTCTGGCAGATGGTCGACGAGATGGTGGTCGCCCAGGCCCAGTGGCTCCCCCAGTACAAGGACGCGGTCCCGGCGGCCAAGGAGCGGCTGAAGCAGGCGACGGTCAAGACGCGCGACTGGGAAGGCGCGGCGCGGAAAACCGTGAGGTCGGTGGAGGAACTGCGGGCGCTCAAGGGCGCGCACCACTAGTTAGGCGGAAACACCGCAGTCAGGCCCTCTCCCCTTGTGGGAGAGGGTGGCCGAAGGCCGGGTGAGGGGTGTGGCGACTCCTCACCCCATCTCCCTCACGATCTCCAGAAATTCGGCATGCCCCAGCGCCTTCGTCGCGGCCTGTTTGTACTCCTTGACCAGCGACTCATACGTCTCCCGCGCGAACTTCCGCAGCTTCGGGTCCCGCGCCATCTCCGCCTTGGCGACAGCCGGGTCCAGCAGTCCCAGCCCGTCCAGCACGGGGTAATGGAGCTGGGTCTCCATATGCGGCAGCCCGAACAGATAGTTCGGGAAATGCTCGTGCCGCGGCATCTGCGCGCGCCACCGCGCCAGCCGTTCCCGCGTTTCCGGATGGATGCGGTTCGCCCGCACCTCGCGCCAGAACGGGGTGTCCTCGCGCTCGGTCACGTAATGTGTGTTCACGAAGGTACGGAAGTCGTCGACCTGCCGTCCCACTCGCCGGTTGTAGTCGTCCCGCAGCGCCTGCGTCATCTGCTTGGGATCGCGCAGGTACTGCCCCGCGAACATCATCATTTGCACGATGGTGCCGTGGATCGACGTCGACTCCAGCGGCTCGAGGAAGCTCGAACTCAGCCCCACCGCCACCACGTTGTTGATCCACACGTTCTCCAGCCGGCCGATCGAGAACTTGATATCGTCGCGCACCTCGATCTTCCGCCCCAGCACCCGCTCCACCTCGGCATGCGCCTCGTCGGGCGTACGGAACTCGTCGCAATAGACATAGCCGCAGCCATAGCGCGTCTGGGTCGGGATCTGCCACATCCAGCCCGCCTCCTGCGCCCAGGCCAGCGTGTAGTTGGCGATCTCCTCGCCCGGCTTGATGTCGAGCCAGAAGGGCAGGGCGCGGTTGACCGGCAGTTCGTGCTGATAGCTGACCCAGGGGGCGTTCAATTCCTTGACGATCAGCCGCTTGCGGAACCCCGTCGCGTCGATGAAGAAGTCTCCATCGAGCCGCTGGCCGTCCTCGAAGATCAGCGTCGTCACGTCCCCGGTTTCCCCATCCCGCTCGACGCCAGTGAGCACGTTATCGACGATCTCGACGCCCTGCGATTTCGACTTGAGGAACCTGCCAACCAGCGACTGGTCAAAATGGTAGGCGGGCAGGAACGGCCCGAGCGGCAGCAGCGAGCCGTCGGCTTTCTTGGCCCAGGGGGCCTTCTTGCGTTCGAGCAGCGGCCCGAACAGGTGCATGTCCTGCACCTTCTTGCCGGCGCTCACCGCATAGACGTTGAGATAGTCCGACGGTGCGCCGGGCGGCGGCTGGATCACCTGGTGCGGATCGTCGATCGGCCCGTAATAGGTAAAACCCTTGCGCCGCCAATCCTGGTGCCGGATCCCGAGCTTGTACGTCGCCTCGGTCTTGCGGAAGAACTCGTGGATGTCGATGCCGAAATGCCTGAGGAAGACATGGAACGCCGCGGTCGTCGCCTCGCCCACCCCCACTGTCGGGATCTTGGTGGATTCGACTACCGAGATTTTCGCCTCGAGCTTCAGACGCTTGATGCTGTCCTGGATGATGAAGGCCGCGATCCAGCCGGCCGTGCCGCCGCCCACGACGACGAAATGCGGTTGCGTCGCCATGGTTTGGTTCTCCTGCCCCGGGGGGAGTTAAGAACAGGGACAGTTGGGGCGCAAGGCGCGCGTGGGGGGAGGAATTCCGGAAATCAAAGGTACGCTGGAGTCGGCCATGCCCCTCTTTCGTGCCTGCCGCCATCCATCCGGGCCATCATCCGGCGGGCAAAGGCCCGCGGACGCAACGGATGGGACCCGGTTTTGCGGCGCGGCAGTTGAACCCAGGGCTGAAGACACGGTGTCGGTGCGACGTTCCGTCCGGGTCCCAGGGCGCGCCCGCAACAGATAGGGATGACAGGCCGGTGGGCGGGTCGTGGCGTCCCTACCTGATCACCTTCCCCGCCTCGTCGAACCGGTAGACGTGCTTGGGGTCCGCCGAGACGAACAGCACCGAGTCCGGCGCCTGGTGCACCTCGCCGAACGTCCGGACGGTGATCGTGTCGGCCTTCTCGGTCTCGACATAGATGTTGGTGTCGGCGCCCAGATGCTCGACGTGGACGACCTTGCCCTTCCAGTCGCCCTTTTCCGGGCTGAGGTTCAGGTGCTCGGGCCGCACCCCGATGGTCTTGGCGCCGGCAAAGCCCAGCGCTTCGGCGGGCAGGAAATTCATTTGCGGCGAGCCGATGAAACCGGCGACGAACAGGTTGGCCGGGTTGTTGTAGAGTTCCATCGGCGAGCCGATCTGCTCGATCCGGCCGGCATTCATCACCACGATCTTGTCGGCCAGCGTCATCGCCTCGACCTGGTCGTGCGTGACGTAGATCATCGTCGCCTTGAGTTCGCGGTGCAGCCGCGCGATCTCCAGCCGCGTGTTCACCCGCAGCGCCGCGTCGAGGTTGGAAAGCGGCTCGTCGAAGAGGAAGAGTTTGGGCTCGCGCACGATGGCGCGGCCGATGGCGACGCGCTGCCGCTGGCCGCCGGAAAGCTGCGCCGGCCGGCGTTTCAGGTAGTCGTCCAGCGACAGCATGTTCGAGGCCGCCGCGACCCGCGTCTCGATCTCTTCGGTCGGGGTCTTGGCCTGCCGCAGGCCGAGCGCCATGTTGTCCTTGACCGTCAGGTGCGGGTAGAGCGCATAGGTCTGGAACACCATGGCGATGCCGCGCTTGGCCGGCGGCACGTTGTCCACCTTCTGCCCGTCGATCAGCACCTCGCCGCCACTCGAATCCTCCAGCCCCGCGATAATCCGCAGTAGCGTGGATTTCCCGCAGCCGGACGGCCCCACGAAGATCACGAACTCGCCGTCGGCGACATCGAGGTCGATATCGTGCAGCACCTCGGTCGCACCGAAGGATTTCCTGACCGATCTGAGTTGCAGCGAGCCCATTAGGCCTCCAGTTCACATAGACAAGGCGCGGATCGCCGGCCGATGGACCCCCACCCCCAACCCCTCCCCTCCGAGGGGAGGGGAGCCCGACGGAGAGGTCGCGATTCCATCGCCTCCCTCCCCCTTGAGAGGAGGGACCGAGGGTGGGGGTCGGTGTGGTGAAACGCCATGCTCACAGCTTCACCACCTTCCCCGTCCGCACGCTCTCGTCGGTGGCGAGGCAGATGCGCAGCGATTGCACCGCGTCGTCCGTATGCCGGCTGAGGTCGATATTCTCGGTGATTGCCCGATAGACGAAATCCTGCTCGCGGGCGCAGAGCGCGTCGTGCCCCGGCTCGCCCTCCATCGAGATCATCTCGTCTGCCTGCGCAAATTTGCCGTCGGCGCCGGTCGCGGCGCGATGCACGCGGATTCTGTCGGTGCGGGTGTGGGTATCGATGTCGTCGGATCGGGCCCCCGGGTCCATGACGATCGAGACGGCCCCGTTCGGCGACATCACGTCTTTGACGAAGAACGCGGTCTCCGAGATCATCGGTCCCCAGGCGGCCTCGTACCAGCCCACCGAGCCGTCCTCGAACAGCACCTGCAGGTGCCCGTAATTGTACATGTCGGTCCTGATCTCGTCCGACAGGCGGAGCCCCATACCGCGTACCTCGACCGCCCTGGCGTCGGTGATCTGGCACATGACGTCGACATAGTGGACGCCGCAGTCGACGATCGGCGAGGTGGTCTGCATCAGCGTCTTGTGCGTCTCCCAGGTGGGGCCGCTCGACTGCTGGTTCAAATTCATCCGGAACACATAGGGGCCGCCAAGCTTGCGCGCCTCGGCGATCAGCCGCACCCACGAAGGGTGATGGCGCAGGATGTAGCCGACCACCAGCTTCCGCCCATTGGCCCTGGCGGCGGCAACCACGCGCTCCGCATCCTTGACCGTCGTCGCCAGCGGTTTCTCGATGAACACATGCGCGCCCTGTTCGAGCGCCATCACCGCGTAGTCGGCATGGGTATCCGAATAGGTGTTGATGGAGACGAGGTCCGGTTTCAGGCCCCGCAGCGCCGGCTCGAATTCGGACCGGATGCCGTAGCCGGCAAGGGCCGCATCGAGGCTGGGCTTGCTCCGGTTCACCAGGCCCACGATCTCGAAACCCGGATGCCTGTGGTAGGCGAGCGCGTGGCTCCGCCCCATATTGCCCAGCCCGGCGGCGAGGACACGGATCGTCATTTGACCGCTCCTGAGGTGATGCCGCGGATGAGCTGGCGGGAGAAGATGAGGTAAAGGACGAGCACCGGGACGATGGCGAGCGCCAGCGCCGAAAGTACGCCGTTCCAGTCGGTCTGGAACTGGCCGATGAACATCTGCGCCCCCAGCGTCACCGTCTTGGTCGCCTCCGACGGGGCGATGATCAGCGGGAACCAGAGATCGTTCCAGATCGGGATCATGGTGAAGACCGCGACCGTCGCCATGGCGGGCCGCACCAGCGGCAAAACGAGCGTGAAGAAGATCTTGTATTCGGAGAGCCCGTCGATGCGGCCGGCGTTCTTCAGGTCGTCCGAGACGGTGCGCATGAATTCGGAGAGGATGAAGATCGAGAGCGGCAGCGCCTGCGCCGTGTAGACCAGGATCAGCGCCGTCAGCGTATTGACCAGCCCGCTCGCTACCATGATCTGGAGGATCGCGACGGTGCCCAGCCGGATCGGGATCATGATCCCCAGCGCCAGATAGAGCCCCATCAGCGTATTGCCCTTGAACCGGTATTCGGAGAGCGCGAAGGCGGCCATGGCGCCGAACAGCAGCACGAAGAACAGCGAGACCACGGTGACGATCAGGCTGTTCTGGAAATAGAGCGGGAAATCGCCGCGCTTCATCACCGTCTCGTAGCCGATCAGCGAAAAGGTCTCCGGACCCGGCAGCCCCAGCGGCGAGGAAAAGATCGCCTTGCGGCTCTTGAACGAGTTGATGACGATGACGAACACTGGGAACAGCGCGATCAGGGTATAGGTCAGCAGCACCGCGTGCGCGGCGATCGAGCGGGCCGGGGAGTGCGTGGCCTTGCTCATCAGAACTGGTACCGCCTGAGCCGCGTCTGCACCAGGAAGAGATAAATGCAGACGCCGGTCAGGATGATGAGGAACATGACCGCGGCGATGGTCGAGCCCATCGCCCGGTCGCCCAGTTGCAGCTGGTAGCCGAAGAAGGTGCGGTAGAGCAGGGTACCCAAGAGGTCGGTCGAATAATTCGGCCCGGCCGCCGCGCCCTGCGCCGCATAGACGAGGTCGAAGGCGTTGAAGTTGCCTACGAAGGTCAGGACGGAACAGATTCCGATCGCTGGCAGAACCAGCGGCAGCTGGATCTTCCAGAACTGGCTCCAGCCGGTGATGCCGTCGCATTCGGCCGCCTCGATCACCTCGTCGGGGATCGAGAGCAGCGCCGCGTAGATCAGCATCATCGGAATACCGATGAACTGCCAGACCGAGATCAGGCTGAGCGCGGTCAGCGCATATTCCTCCTTGCCCAGCCACGGCTGGAACAGCCACCCCAGCCCGGCCGATTTGAGCATGCCCTGGCTGACGCCCCAGGTGGGCGAAAGGATCAGCTTCCAGACGAAGCCGACGATGACGAAGGAGAGGATGGTGGGGACGAAGAACACCGTCCGGTAGAAGCCGCGCAGCCGCAGCCGCGGGTTGGAGAGCAGCGCCGCCAAGAGAATCCCGATCGGGTTCTGCACCAGCATGTGGATGATGAAGAACCAGGTGTTGTTCCTCAGCGCGTTCCAGAAGCTCGCCGAAAGGCGGGGATCGGTGAACAGGGTCTCGAAGTTCTGCAGTCCGACGAAGGACCAGCTCTTGGAGAAGAACGCCTGATAGAGCGTCGCCGCCAGGGGAATGATCATGATCGCCGAGTAGACGAGCGCGGCTGGCAGGAGAAACACTCCTATGTGCCAGCGCACCGGCTTTCTGTCCGTGGCTCCGATCGCCATTGCCCGCTTGCCCCCGCAATAGGCCCTCTGGGGACCGGGCCGCCCGTGGGCGGCCCGGCCAAATTCACGCCGGGCGGCGCCTACATTGCGCCGGGCTTGTACCAGCTGTCGAGGCCGGCCTGCAGCCGCGCGCCGGCGTCCTCGGGCGTCTCGGCGCCCTTGATCACCTGCACCGAAGCGTTCCAGGTGTCGTTTTCGAGGTTCGGGGTGCCGCGGGAAAGGATCGCGTAGGTCGAGCGGATCGTGGACTCGCACTCGCCGCGCCAGGATAGGAACTCCTGGGCCAGCGGGTCTTCCAGCGTCACCGGCGCGCTCGAGAGCGCGAAGAAGCCGGGGAGCGCATTGGCGAACAGTCCGGCGAACTCGGCGGAAGCCACCCAGTCGAGGAACTTCCTGGCCTCTCCCGGATGCGGCGTCTTGGCGTTCATGCCGATACCGATATCGGTGTGGTCGGAGATGTAGCAGGTGTCGCCGGCGTTCTGTACCGGCGGCGGGAAGGCGCCCATCCCGAAGGTGGCATTGGCATTGAAGCCGCTGATTTCCCACGAACCGGCCGGGTAGATCGCGGCGCGGCCGAGGGTGAAGAGGTTCTGGCTGTCCGAATAGGTCTGCGCTTCGAACCCGTCGCCGAGGTAATCCTTCCACTTGGCAAGCTGGCGGTAGGGGGCGACCCACTGCTCGTCGGTGAGCTTCTGGGTGCCGGCGATCAGCGCCAGACGCCCTTCCTCGCCCTTCCAGTAGTTCGGGCCGATATTATTGTAGCCCATGGTCGCGGCTTCCCACTGGTCGTTGGTGCCCATCGCCAGGGGGATGTACGTGCCGTCGGCCTTGATCTTGTCGAGCGCGGCGAAGAATTCCGCCTCGGTCTTGGGCTCTTCGATGCCCAGTTGCTCGAACGCATCCTTGTTGTAGATGTAGCCGTGGATCACCGCGGCCATCGGCACGCAGAAGGTGGTGGCGCCGTCGTCGGTGGTCCAGGCGGACTTGGCGACGTCGGAGAAATTGGCCATGCCCGGCAGATCGTTCAGCGGCGCGAGACGGCCCGCCTTGAACAGGTCGAGCGAAGCGTCGAACGGCCGGCAGGTGATGAGGTCGCCCGCCGTGCCGCCGTCGAGCTTGGAATTGAGCGCGGCGTTGTACTCGGTCGGCGCGGTGGGGGAGAACACCACCTTGATCCCCGGATTGGCGGCTTCGAACGCCGGGATCAGCGTGTCCTGCCAGACGGTCAGATCGTCGGTACGCCAGCTCTCGATGGTCAGCGTCACGTCCTGGGCGAAAGCGGAGCCTGCCCCCGCGGCCAGCGCGGCAAAGGCCGTCGCCAGCATGAGTTTCCTATGCAGAGTCATGATGTTTGGTCCTCTCTTTGTTCACTGCGGCTGAGGCGCCGCAATGTTAGTTCAACGCCGGCGTTACGGCGCCGATTGTGGCGAGCGCCGTGCGCAGGTTCCCCTTGGTCTGGCCGAGCAGGTTTTCGGCCTCGGCCAGGGTTCTGACCCCGGCTGCGATCAGGATGGCTGGTTTGACCGCGCCATCCGACTGGTTGAGCGCGTCGCGGGCTTTCGCCTCGTCCGCGCCGGTTATTCTCATCACAATCCGGGTGGCGCGTCCGCGCAATTTCTCGTTGTCGGCCGTAACGTTCACCATCAGCCCGTCATGGACGTGGCCAAGACGCACGCCGATCAGCGTCGAGAGCATGTTGAGCGCCGCCTTCTGCGCGGTGCCGGCGCCCATCCGCGTCGAGCCGGAGATGACTTCGGGCCCGGCATCGAGCAGGACCCCCACCTCGGCGATCGACAGCAGCGGCGCGCCGGCATTGCCGGCAATGCCCACCGTGGCCGCGCCGGCCTTGCGCGCCGCTTCCAGCCCGGCCACCGTATAGGGCGTCGAACCGCTGGCGGAGGTGGCGACCACGCAATCCGCCGGACCGATGCCGGCTCGGCCGGCGTCGCCGCGGGCGAGATCGGCATTGTCTTCGTCCGCTCCGGTAAGGTTCTGGGTGATGGCCTGTCCGCCGGCCATGATCAGGACGATGCGGTCGCGCGCGACCCCGTATGTCTGCGGTATCTCGAGCGCATCGCCCAGCGAGATCAGCGCCGGGCTGCCGGCGCCGAGATAGACGAGGCGCCCTCCGGCCGCGAGTTTGTCCGCGGCGAGCCGCGCCGCCCGCGCCAAGGCGGGGATTGCGGCTTCGACGCTGGCGAGTGCGCGCTTCTGCCCGTCGAGCAGGGCTGCAAGGATTGCGGCGTCGTCCCAGGTATCGAGCCCGGCATATCGGCTGTCGGCGATCTCGGTTGCTGGAGTTGGCGCGTTCATTGATGTATCCGTGAGGCAAGGGGCGCGGCGCCGGTCGTCGCGCGATGCGCGACGGCGTCATGGTCGGGATTCGGTATGGCGCGGCCAGTGTGCATGCGTTTGGCTCCCTTTCGGATATTAATGCCAAAAAAATACCACTTGTCCAGCTTCCGCCTGACAATTTGCCACGAAGGGAAAAACAGCCGCAGTCGGAACTGCCGGTGGGCCGACATTGCGCATGGAGCTTCACGCCATCGCCGTCGGTGTCGATTTGTGCTTGGTAAATGGTCTTTTATTGGTATTATGTCAGCGGGAAGGGAGCGCCAGTGTCCTATCGAATCGAGCGCCCGGATATGGAATGGGCAAGCCGTTGGGGTGCGGCCGGAACTGCGTCCGGGTTCGGCCATGCCTGACGCACGGTCCGCGATTTTCGGCGAGGATGCCGTGCTGCTGCCGCAGGGCGGGCCGCTCTATCTGCGGTTGAAGCGCTGGATCGAGGATGCGGTGGCGCGCGGCGCCATCGGGCCGGGCGACGCGCTGCCCTCCGAGCGCGATCTGGCGCTCAAGGTCGATGTCTCGCGCGTCACCGTGCGCAAGGCGGTGCAGCATCTGGTGCGCGACGGGGTCCTGGTGCAGCGCCATGGTTCGGGTACCTTTGTCGCTCCGCGGACGCACCGGGTCGAGCAGTCGCTGTCGCAACTGACCTCTTTCGCGGAGGATATGGCGCGGCGCGGCATGGCCGTGCGCTCGGTCTGGCTCGACCGCGGCATCTACCAGCCATCCCCCGAGGAGACGATGGTTCTCGGGCTGTCGTCCGGCGAAGACGTCGCCCGCGTCGCCCGCCTTCGGATTTCCGGCGACATGCCGCTCGCTATCGAGCGCGCCGCGCTCTCGGCGCGGGTTCTGCCGGACCCCGGTCGGATCGGCGCCTCGCTCTATGCGCATCTCGAGAAAAGCGGCAACCGGCCGGTCCGCGCCATCCAGCGCATCCGCGCCGCCAATCTGGGCGAAGATGACGCCAGGCTGCTCGAAGTTCCGGCCGGCGCCGCCGGCCTCAACATCGAGCGCGTCTCCTATTTGAGCTCGGGCCGCGTGATCGAATTCACCCGCTCGATCTATCGCGGCGACACCTACGATTTCGTCGCTGAACTCAGGATCGGCGACGGGGCCGTGCCGGGAGGCGGACGCAAGTGACGGCGACGACCTTCATGCGCCAGGAGATCGAAGAGATTCCGGCCGCCGTGGCGCGTTTCCTCGCCGGCGGCGGCGCGGCGCTGGCCAGGGGCGGCGAAGCCCTGCGCGCCCGCGACCCGGCGACCATTGTCACCATCGCCCGCGGATCGTCTGATCAAGCCGCCTCCTTCCTCAAATATGCGATCGAACTGACGGCCGGCGTCCCGGTCGCCTCCATCGGACCGTCCATCGTCTCGATCTACGGGCGCCGGCTCAAGCTCGATCGTTGCGCCTCGATCGCTATTTCGCAATCGGGCAGGAGCCCCGACATCGTCGCCTTGGCTCAGTCCGTCCGCGGCAGCGGCGCTGTCGGCTTTGCCCTCACCAACACGCCGCTTTCCCCGCTCGCCGATGCATCCGACTACACCATCGATCTGCTGGCCGGACCGGAGCGCAGCGTGGCGGCCACCAAGAGCTTCGTCTCCTCGGTCGTCGCCGGCCTCGCCTTGCTCGCCCATTGGCGGCGGGACAAGGCGCTCTCCGGCGCGCTCGAGGACCTGCCCGGCGTCCTGGGCCGGGCCATCGGCTGCGACTGGTCGCCTTTGCTGGCCGCGCTCGAGGGCAGGCAGTCGCTCTACGTACTGGGCCGCGGCCCGGCGCTGGCCATTGCCGGCGAAGCCGCGCTCAAGCTCAAGGAAACCTGCGCTATCCATGCCGAGGCCTACAGTGCCGCCGAAGTGGTGCATGGCCCGGCCCGGATCGTGGAGAGGGGCTTTCCGGTGCTGGCGTTGGCGGCCCGCGACGCGGCCGAGGCCTCGGTGGTCGGGATCGCCGGGAGGCTGGCGGGGCAGGGGGCGAGCGCCTTCATCACCTCGGCCATGCCGGGAGCCGCGACGCCGCTGCCGTTTTCGCCCGCCGGGCATCCGCTTACCGACGCGCTGGCGCTGATCGTCTCCTTCTACGCCTTCGTCGAAGCGCTCTCCCGCCACCGTGGCTTCAATCCGGATCGGCCGCCGCATCTGAGGAAGGTGACGGAAACGCTATGACCGATCGCTTCGCCCTGATTGGCGCCCGCGTCTTCGACGGCGCGGACTGGCACGGCCGCGCGGCGCTGATCGTTGCCGGCGGCACGGTCGAAGGCCTGATGATCGGTGATCCGCCCCCGGACCTGCCCCTTGTCCGGCTCGACGGCGGCATGCTGGTGCCCGGCTTCATCGACCTGCAGGTCAATGGCGGCGGCGGCGTGCTGCTCAACGAGGTGCCGTCGGCGGACGGCATCCGCGCCATTTGCGGCACCTTCGCCCGGTTCGGCGCCACCGGCCTGCTGCCGACGCTGATCACCGACACGCCCGCGGTGACGGATCGTGCCATCGCCGCCGGTATCGAGGCGGCGCGGCTCGGGGTTCCCGGCTTCCTCGGCCTGCATCTCGAGGGCCCGCATCTCTCGCTTGCCCGCAAGGGCGCCCACGATCCCCGATATATTCGCCCGATGACGGACGCCGACCTGCGCCGGCTGGTCCGGGCGCGCGCGGCGCTGCCCAACCTCTTGACCACGGTCGCGGCCGAAACCGTCTCCCCCGGACAGATCGCCGCCCTCGCCGCGGCGGGCATCGTCGTCAGCATCGGGCATTCCGACGCGACCTATGCCGCCACCAGGGCGGCGGCGGCGGCCGGCGCTTCCATGGTGACCCACCTGTTCAACGCCCAGAGCCAGCTCGGCAACCGCGAGCCCGGCGTCGTCGGCGCCGCCCTCGACCTCGGCTCGCTCCATGCCGGGCTGATCGCCGACGGCATCCATGTCGACGCCGCGACCGTCGGCATCGCGCTGCGCGCCAAGCGCGGCCCGGGCCGGATCTTCCTTATTACCGACGCGATGTCGCTCACCGGTTCGGCCGCACAAAGCCTCACCCTCAATGGCCGCGTCATCCGCCGGGCCGGCGGCGCCCTGCGGCTGGAGGACGGAACGCTGGCCGGCGCCGATCTCACCATGATCGGCGCGGTCGCCTTCATGCGCCGCGCCATCGGGCTGCCGCTGGAAGAGGCGCTGCGCATGGCCGCCCTCTATCCCGCCGAAGCTCTCGGCATCGCCGGTCGTTTCGGCCATCTCCGGCGCGGCGCGGTCGCCAGCATGGTCCACCTCGGCGGCGATCTGACCGTCCGCGCCACCTGGATCGCGGGGCGCGAGGTCTACCGCGCCTGAATTGGCTTCTCCTTTCGCGCGCCATTGCTATGGTCCGTCCAATCGAAGGAGCGACTCGCCATGAACATCGGGGTGCTGGGAACCGGGGTGGTCGGCCAGGCGATCGGCGGCAAGCTGGTCGAGCTTGGCCACGAGGTGATGATGGGGGCGCGCGCCGCCGGCAACGGCAAGGTGCTCGGCTTCGCGGCCCGGACCGGCGGCAAGGCGGGCACCTTTGCCGAAGCCGCGCGCCACGGCGAAATCGTCTTCAACTGCCTGCGCGGCGACGTGGCCCTCGACGTTCTGACCGCGGTCGGCGATGCGCTCGACGGCAAGATCCTCGTCGATATCTCCAACCCGCTGGATTTCTCCGGGGGCGCGCCGCCGGCGCTCTCCGTCTCCAACACCGATTCCCTCGGCGAGATGATCCAGCGCGGCCTGCCGGGCGCCAGGGTGGTCAAGACCCTCAACACCGTGAACGCCGCCATCATGGTCGACCCCGCCCGCATTCCCGGCCGGCACGCGGTCTTCGTCTCCGGCGACGACAAGCCGGCCAAGGGCAAGGTCATGGACATCCTGCGCGGCTTCGGCTGGCGCGAGATCATCGATCTGGGGGACATAACTTCGGCCCGCGGGCCCGAGCAGTTCCTGCCGCTCTGGCTCAGGCTCTGGAGCGCGCTGGGCACCGGCGAGTTCAATATCGCGGTGATGAGGCGCGACTGAGCCGCCCGCCGGGCGGCCCGGCCGCCCGCTTCAGGCGCGGCCGCGATCAGTCGTCGTCATCGGAGTCTTCGGAGTCGTCATCGGAGTCGTCGTCGCCGGAATCCCCGTCGTCCCCGTCATCCGCTTCGTCGTCGTCGTCGTCTTCGTCGTCGTCCACCGCGTCGTCGTCGTCGTCATCGTCGCCGGCGACGAGGTCTTCCGCTTCGCAGTGAATCGAGCCGGTCAGGGTAGTCCCGTCCGGGAGCTGGAGCGACGCCATCGTTTCGGTGCCGGCGCCGGCCTTGCTGCAATAGGCGGCCAGCTCGGCGTCGGGCACCTGGTCCTTGATCGAACCCGCGACGGCAAGGCCCGGCGCGGCGGCGAAGAGCGCGATACTGGCGACGGCGAGATGTTTGACGATGGTCATGGATATTCCTCCTGGTTGACGTTGAATATTGCTCCTAGCCTGTCGGCGAAAAGCAAGCCTTCCGAAACTGGCGACAATTTTCGGCAATTTTGCGCGGCCTACCCCCGCCCGATATAGGGCATGGCCGTCGCCATCACCGTCATGAACTGCACATTGGCCTCCAGCGGCAGGCCGGCCATGTAGATCAGCCCGTCCACCACGTGCTTCACATCGAAGGTCGGTTCGGGCAGCATGGTGCCGTTGGCCTGCGGCGAGCCCGAGGACATGCCGGCCGTCATCTCGGTCGCCGTGTTGCCGATGTCGATCTGCCCGCAGGCGATGTTGAAGGCCCGCCCGTCGAGCGAGATCGCCTTGGTCAGCCCGGTGATCGCATGTTTCGACGCCGTGTAGGCGGCCGCGCCCGGCCGCGGCGCATGGGCCGAGATCGAGCCGTTGTTGATGATCCGCCCGCCTTGCGGGCTCTGGCCGCGCATGATCCGGAACGCCTCCCGCGCCACGTAGAAGGCGCCGTTGAGGTTGGTGTCGATCATGTTCCGCCAGGTGTCGATGTCGAGGTCGCCGAACGAAACCGCCGGAGCGAACCTTCCGGCATTGTTGAACACCACGTCGACCCGCCCCAGCCTGCCCGCCAGATCGGCGAAGAACCCGTGCACCGCGGCGGCATCGGTCACGTCGCAGACCGCCTCGTGGGCCGCCCCGGCCAGCCGCGCCGTCTCGCCGAGCTCGGCCTGCCGCCGCCCCAGAATGGCCACCCGGTAGCCGGCCCGGCCCAGCCCGATGGCGGCGGCCCGCCCGATTCCCGAACTGGCGCCCGTTACCACCGCGACCTTGCCCTCGCTCATTCGATAACCCTCATGGTGCCACGCCTGACCCGCGCCGGACTGGACATGGCAATTGCGACCGGACTGCGGCAATAGCGGATAGCGAGTAGCGAGTGGCGAGGGAACGCGCCAACGGCTCGGTGTCAACTCGTCGGAACCATCAGTCGGGTCTCCCTCCCCCTTGCGGGGAGGGGTTAGGGGTGGGGGTTGACGCAGGCACGGAGCAAGCGGCTCCCCCCACCCTTGATCCCTCCCCGCGAGGGGAGGGCGACGACTGCCAGATCGATCCCGAGAAGCGAAGCCGCACCCTTCCCTACTCGCTACTGATCCCTTAAGCGCCCGGCCACACTCCTTAACGAGCCGTTTCCAAAGCTGTGTCGAATCTGCAACATCATGGCTGCAACCATATTGTCGCCATGCTTTTCGCCCCTCGCCGCCGTTGCGTCCGCCCCGGACATGGCTATGGTCGGTCTTGCGAATCCATGCATGGGATCGTTTGTCGGTCGCGACGCGACGACAACACACACTATCAAGTGTGGTCGCGTTTCGGCAAACCGCTGGGCAACCGGCACCAAGAATGACTGACTTTGGAGGTCAAAAATGAAAATCAGGAGCCTTCTACTGGGTTCTGTCGCCGCGGCGGGTCTCTCGACCGGCGCTTTCGCGGCCGATCTGGGCGTGCTGACGTCGCTCGACGTCTGCGATGCCCTCGGCCTTTCCGGCCTGACGATCTCGTCCGACACCAACTGCCTGCAGATCACCGGCGGCGTGAAGTACGAATTCAACTGGGGCGATTACGAAACCGCCACCCCGCTGGTTGTTACCGGTGCGGGCACGTTCAATATCCCGGCCCCGGGCGGCGCTCCGGGGGCCGAGCTCGACTGGTCTTCGAAGGTCGAAGCCTGGATCAAGTTCGTCGCCACCGCCGACAGCGATTTCGGTCCGGCCAAGGCCGTGATCAAGATCAAGGAAGAGCAGAAGACGGTCATCGTCGATGAGACCTATGTGAGCGGCCCCGGCGGCGGCGTGGTCTTCGACGAGGCCTATGTCTCGATCGGCGACTCGACCGTGATCATGGCCGGCAAGAAGGGCACGATCATGAATAAGGGGGATGATGTTCCCCTGAACTTCCTCGGCCTCTTCAATTCCGAGAAGGTTGACGCCGGCGTAAATTGGGATGTGTCGCTTCCCGATGGCGGCCATGTCATCCAGATCGTTTCCGATCTGGGTAATGGCGTGTCGGTCGGCGCCGGCCTCGAAAACCTCAATGACATCGTTCCGGCCTCCGCCGGCACCGCCGTTGGCGTCATCTCCTATGCCGGTGACGGCATTGCCGCTCACCTGACCGTCGCCGCCGGTGGCGTTCTCGACGGCACCATCGAAAATTGGGGCCTCCATGCCGGCTTCAGCGGCACCTTCGACATCGTGAAGTTCGTTGCCGCCGTCGCTGCCGACAGTTCCGGCTACTGGAATGGTCTGGCTTCGGCTTCGGCGACCTTCGACATGTTCACCATCGCGGTTTCGGCTGAAGCTGTTCAGAACAACGCCACCTCTGGTGGTGGCAATGTTGGACTGGACTATGGCTTCGGCGGTTCCGTCAGCGCCGCCGTCACCGATGGCGTCACCATCAACCTCGGCGGCCGCTGGTACCGTGACGCGGGTGGTGCGAATGACGCCTACCAGGTCGCGGCCCAGCTCGTCGCCGCGGTCACCGAGACCGTCACCCTCACCGGCGAAGTCGGCCTCTATGGCAACACGGCCGGCCCGCTCAGCGTCTACTACGGCGCCGCGCAGGTTGCCTGGGCTCCGGGCGGCGGTTTCACCTCGTCCCTCAAGGGCGAAGTGTACTCGAACGGCGCTTACAAGGCGACCTTCAAGGCCGCCAAGACCTTCGAGTAAGCCTCTACCGCTTACCTCGACATTGGAAAGGCCCGGCTTGCGCCGGGCCTTTCTTTTTTGCCCCGCCCCCACCCGTCCCGGCTGCGCCGGTCCACCCTCCCCACGAGGGGGAGGGAGGGGCGTGAGCCGCGGGTCCCGCAGGCTCAAGGGCATCGGTTCTCGCTCCATCCCTCCCCCTCG
>JAUXUM010000207.1 GCA_030680995.1 Devosia sp. | reverse complement strand
CCGCGAGGGCAGGCTCCATGCGGATCATGGCGCGGCGGATAATATCGGCGGCGGACCCTTGTATCGGGGCGTTGATCGAGGCGCGCTCGACGAAGGCGCGTTCGGAGGGGCTGGAGGAATTGGCGTTGGGGAAGGCGATGCGGCGGCCGAAGAGGGTGGTGACGAACCCCTCGGCCTTCACCCGGCGGCGCTGGGTATCCATGTAATCCCTGATGCCGGGGAAGCGGGCGAAATAGGTCTTGATGTATTCCCCCGCCTCGGAGCGCTCGATGCCGAGCTGGTTGGCCAGCCCGAAGGCCGAAATGCCGTAGATGATGCCGAAATTGATGGCCTTGGCGCGGCGGCGGACGTCGGACGGCATGCCCTCGATGGGGACGTGGAACATCTCGGACGCGGTCATGGCGTGGATGTCGAGGCCCTCCTCGAAGGCGTCCTTGAGCGCCTGGATATCGGCGATGTGGGCGAGAACGCGCAATTCGATCTGCGAATAATCGGCCGAGACCAGGACCTTGCCGGGCGCGGCGACGAAGGCGGTGCGGATCTTGCGGCCGTCCTCGGTGCGGACCGGGATGTTCTGCAGGTTGGGGTCGTTGGACGACAGCCGCCCGGTCAGCACCGCCGCCTGATTGTAGGAGGTGTGGACGCGGCCGGTGCGCGGGTTGATATATTCGGGCAGAGCATCGGTATAGGTGCCCTTCAATTTGGTGAGCTGGCGCCAGTCGACGATGGTGCGCGCCAGCGGGATGCCCTTGAGCGCAAGGTCCTCGAGCACGTCGGCGCCGGTGGCCCAGGCGCCGGTCTTGGTTCTTGTGCCGCCTTCGAGCTTCATCCGGTCGAAGAGGATTTCGCCCAGCTGCTTGGGCGAGCCGAGGTTGAAGCTCTGGCCGGCGAGTTCGTGGGCCCCGGCCTCGAAGGCGGCGGCGCGCTGGGCGAAATCGCCCGAGAGGCGGGCGAGGATCTGGCGGTCGACGGAGATGCCGCGGGCTTCCATGCGGGCGAGGACCGGCGAGAGCGGGCGCTCCAGCGTCTCGTAAAGGGTTACGGCGTTCTCGGCGACGAGGCGGGGCTTCAGCACATGCCAGAGGCGCAGGGTGAGATCGGCATCCTCGGCGCCGTATCTGGCGGCCTCGGCGATATCGACCTCGGCGAAGGTCTTCTGCCTGGCGCCCGTGCCGATCAGATCCTTGATGGGGATGCCCTTGTGGCCGAGCCAGGCTTCCGAGAGCGCCCCGAGCCCGTTGTTGCGGGCGCCATCCAGCGCATAGGCGATGAGCAGCGTATCGTCGAAGGCGGTGAGCGTGACCCCGTGGCGCAGGAAAATGCCGAGATCGTATTTCATGTTGTGCCCGATCTTCAGGATCGAGCGGTCCTCGAGCATGGGCTTGAGGATGGCGAGCGCCTCGCGCGGATCCATCTGGCCCTCGGCGCGGCCGCCGCCGAAGATGTCGGTGCCGGTCGCGTGGCCGACAGGGATATAGCAGGCGATGCCGGGTTCGGTGGCCAGCGAAACGCCGACGAGATCGGCGCTCTGGTTGTCGAGCCCGGTGGTCTCGGTGTCGATGGCGACGCGGTCCTGGGCGTAGATGATATCGACCCAGCGGCCGAGCGCCGCGGCGTCGCGGACGATCTCGTAGGCATCGAGGTTCAGCGGGATCGATCCGATCCTGGCGGCGACCTCCCCGGCGTGCCGCGCCGGCCCGTCGCTGGCCGCTGTCCCGGCGCCGTGACCGGCGGGCGGCGCGGCACCGCCGGCGCTCTCGGCGCGCAGTTCGGGATCGGGCTCGAAAGCGTCCGGATCGGTTTCAAGCAGGCCGGAGACGCGGCGCATGAAGGTGTTGAACTCCATCGCCTTGAGAAACGGAATGAGCCTGGACGGCTCCATCGGCCCGCGGGCGAGCGCATCGAGCGGCAGCTCGACGGGCACCTTCTGGTTGAGCTCGACCAGCCGGCGCGAGAGGCGGGCCGATTCGGCATGCTCGATCAGGCTCTCGCGGCGCTTGGGCTGCTTGATCTCGGCGGCGCGGCTCAGAAGCGTCTCGACGTCGCCGAAGGCGTTGATGAGTTCGGCCGCGGTCTTGACCCCGATGCCGGGAACGCCGGGGACATTGTCGACGGCGTCGCCGCAAAGCGCTTGCACCTCGATCACCTTGTCGGGGGTGACACCGAATTTCTCCATCACTTCGGCCGCGCCGATCCAGCGGTTCTTGAGCGTGTCGAGCAGACGGATGGAGCCGTCGGGTTCGACCAGTTGCATCAGGTCCTTGTCGGTGGAGACGATGGTCACCTTGCCGCCTGCATCCTTGGCCTGGCGGGCATAGGTGGCGATGATGTCGTCGGCCTCCCAGCCGTCCATCTCGATCGAGGGGATGGAAAAGGCGCGGGTGGCGGCGCGGGTGAGGGGGAACTGCGGGACCAGATCCTCGGGCGGCAGCGGCCTATGCGCCTTGTATTCCGGATACATGGCATTGCGGAAGGTGGTGCCCGAATAATCGAAGATCACCGCCATATGCGTGGGCGTATCGTCGCCCTTCATGTCCTCGGTCAGTTTGAACAGCATGTTGCAGAAGCCGGCGACGCAGCCCACCGGCAGGCCGTCGGACTTGCGCGTCAGCGGCGGCAGGGCGTGATAGGCGCGGAAGATATAGGTCGAGCCATCGACGAGCAGCAGGTGCATGAGGTGATTCCGTAAGGTCGAGCGCGGCGCGACCTTACGGGGTTTGGATGGCGAAGAAAACTTATAGGTGTCCCGCCCAACGCCTGCCGGCTACAGCCCGACCTCGTCGAGCAGGCCCCGGCGCTTGGCGTTGTAATAGTAGCCGCGGGCGTAGTGGCGCATGGCCTGGTCGGCATTGCGGCCGCCGACGAGCCAGGCGCCGCGCAGATATTTGACCGCATATCTGAGATTGGTGTCGGCATCGAGCAGCCCTTCGGCGCTGCCGGTGTATCCCATGGAGCGGGCAGTCTCGTAGCGGATCTGCATCAGCCCCAGATAGGGGCCGTTGCGGGCCTTGGGGTTGTAGCCGCTCTCGCGCTGGATGAGGCGGCGGATGAGCGGCTCCGGCACGTCGTAGACGGCCGCGTATTTGGCGATCAGGCCGTCCAGGCTGGCCCCCCGCTCCACCGGCCCGGCAAAGGCCAGCGGCGCGGAGGCTTCGCCAGATGCCGCCGCTTCCGCCCCCGCGACGGCGGCAACGGGCTTGGCCCTGGCCGCGACGAAGGCCGGCAGGCCGGCCATGGTGCAGGCGCCGAGCAGGACCGCCACGGCGGACAAGCCGCCAAAGGTACCCGCCGCGCGCCAATATCGAGTAGCCCTCTGCATGGGGCTCTCTTAGCAGACGCGAGCGGCCGGGAAAACCTCCCCGGAGGCCGCAGGCGCGAGAACTAGGCGATCCTGCCGTTCCTGAGCGATGCGGCGACCGGCGCCGGACGCGTGACCGGGGTGGTGACCTCGACCGGGCGAGCTTCCCTGCTTGCCGTCTCGAACGCCTCCATCACTTCGAGCACATGGAGCGCGAGATCGCCGCTGGCCCGGTGCGGGCGGCCGGAGAGGATGGCGTGCGCCATGTCGGCGAGACCGAGCGAGCGATAATTGGCGTCCGCGTAGGGCAGCGTCACCGGGATCTGCCGCCATTCCTTTTCGGTCGGCTTGCGGGTCTTGACCTCGCCGCCGAACCAGTTGGGATCGGGAACGATCAGGCTGGCTTCGGTGCCATAGAGCTCGAAGGGCAGATGGGCATGGCCGGGGACGTCAAAGCTCAGCGTCACCTGGATGACGGCACCGGACTGGAACTGCAGCAGGCCGGCGACGTGGGTCGCGACATGCACCGGCATCATCTGGCCCTTCCTGGGCTCCGAGTAAATCGGCCGTTCCTTGTGCGGGGTGACGCTCATCGCCTGGACGCGGGCGACCGGGCCGAGCAGGTTGACGAGGTCGGTGATGTAATAGGGACCCATGTCGAGCACCGGACCGCCGCCAATATCGTAGTAGAAGGCCGGATCGGGGTGCCAGCGCTCGTGGCCGGGGCAGGCGAAGAAAGCGGTACCGCCAACCACCTTGCCGATGGCGCCGGAGTCGATCAGATCACGCGCTTGCTGGTGCGCGCCGCCGAGGAAGGTATCGGGCGCCGAGCCGACGCGCAGGCCTTTCGCCTTCGCCGCGTCGACGAGCGCTTTGCCCTCGGCGAAATTGATGCCGAGCGGCTTTTCGCCATAGACGTGCTTGCCGGCGGCGATGGCCTTGAGGCCGACCTCGACATGGGCGCGCGGGATGGTGAGATTGAGGATGATCTCCACTTCCGGATCGGCGAGCAATGCCTCGATCGGCACGGCCCGCTGGCCGAATTCGGCGGCACGCTTTTCGGCGACTTCGGGCCTCATAT